>NZ_JABDWV010000004.1:0-411827 GCF_019685435.1 Rhizobium sp. NLR10b
TGGGGGCGATCAAACTCTAGCTCGGCCCGGCATTCGCAAGAACGTCGACCTGCCATTTCACGATCCGTCCCCCATCGCCGGAGAAGGATGGCCGTCCTCTCCGGCGCTTCTTTATCTCAACAAGAAGGGTGGAAATCATAAGACAAGCCTTTCCGGGTTAGATTGAAGCATTCTGCCGGAGCAGGTTTTCGTCAGGGCAAAGGCGATTGGCGAAGGGCATACCCCAAGGTACGTCCGAGCCAATCGCCTTTGATCCTGGCTAGAGATGCCCGGCCCACCGGCCGCACCGCTTCGCCGTGGCGAAGCGATGTGCGTCCGGCGATTCTGAAGTCTTGCAGATTTGCCAGCCAAATCTGCGGGAGGGTTGGCTGAAACAGGGCGGCTGATCGACCGGCCGGCTTGGCCGTAGGGCTGGGCTACGACGCGCGCCGGCCGGTCGACCATCCGACCCGTTTGAGCCAACAGAATGCTTCAATCTAACCCGGAAAAGCTCCAGTGCAATAGACGACGACTTCCTGCTCTATTTCGCGGCAGAGCTGCTCATATTCGGTGATCAGCGTATCTTCTCTCGGACGCTCATTTCGGAACCGATCCAATGCATCGACGGCAAGGTCATAGGCTTCAAACATCTCCCCCAGTGTCTCGCTGGTCACGTCAGCGAGACGATGACGAACATCGGGCAGGCGGAGCATCAATTTCCTTCGTCCACGCTCTCGGCTCATAGTGTAACTCCGGATATTTGCACGCACCGGTAAACAATCCGAACTCGATGGAACCCCGTTCGTTCCCCCTCACCTGCTCCGATCATCCGTCCGGCGGTGCGCTCGCAGAACGGATGCGCATTTCCAGGTCAATGTGCAGCAGAACAGGATTCAAGGCTCCCGGTCGTCCGCATCCAGGGCTTTCACGGTGACTGCGGCGACGATGCCGGTCAGCACAATGCCCGCAAAGCCGATCATCAACGCCAATATCCGCGACGAGATATGTTTGGGGGTAAAATCGCCGTAGCCGATCGTCAAGCCGGTGACGAAAGTGAAATACATGGCTTCGTCAATGCGCCAGTTTTCGATACGCCAGATTGCGAGCCCGGATCCGACCATCAGGGAGACGATCGCTGAGACGATTGGCCAGATCACATGAAGCTGCCTTGCGAGCGCGACGAAAAACAGCCGCCGCATCTGTCTAGGGTTCGATATTCGGCCAGTTCTTACCGACACCTTTCGACCTCCCTGCAATTGGTTCAGGACATTCATAAGACTGACGCAGTCCATGGGGCTGGAATCCGCGCGCCCCACATTCATCCCGTGCACCATGCTTGCCAAGGCAACCGCTGCGGTGCCCTACCTCGATGCTCTCCAGACCCGCTTCATAAGCCCCGATCGGGCAGAACATATAAAGTCGTGGCGAAGATCATGTAAACCATCAGCACCAATATGCCGACGAACCACGCCGAACGCCCGCTGTTGGTAACGAACATCGCCGTCATGGTCGCCAGGAAAACCATGACGACAACGCCCGGCGAAAACTGCAGATCCATCGGTGTCGGACCGATGACGTAGCTCAACAGCACAAGCACGGGCGCCACGAACAAAGCTATCTGCGAGGCGCTCCCGAGCGCGATGCCGACGCTCAAGTCGAGGCGGTTCTTGCGCGCACCGGAAAATGCCGAAGCCATTTCGGCTGCGCCGCCGACCAGTGCGACGACGATGAAACCGACAAAGGCAGGCGTCATTCCAAAAACCTTGGCAGCCTCCTGCACGGACTCGACGAAGATCTCGCTGACCAGCGCGACCAGTATCGTGACACCGGCAAGCGTGGACAATGCCAGGCCAATCGGCCACGGGGTTTCGTCCGCCTCGGCGTGCTCGGCGGCGGCAAAGAGCTCGCGGTGCGTCTTCAGCGTGAACAGCAGTCCCAGCGCGTATCCGACAATAAGCAGGATGGCCAAGCCTAAGCTGAGCTTGTTAAGCACTTCCGTAGCCGAGGTCGAATCTGAAGCAACCGCCGACGGTATCAGCAGGGCGATGGTGGCGAGGAACAGCAGGCCGGCCTGAAGACGCGCATTGGCTCGGTTGAATTCCTGAGTGTGATGCTTCAGGCCGCCGAGCAAAAACGAGGCTCCCAGCATGAACAGCGTGTTGGTGACGATTGCACCGGCAACCGATGATTTTACCAGCGTATACTGTCCGGCACGCAGGGCGGCCAAGGCGATGACAAGCTCCGTCAGATTTCCCAGCGTGGCGTTGAGCAGTCCGCCAGCGGCGTCGCCGGTTTTTGCCGCAACGGACTCGGTGGCGTGACTGAGGAGGCCAGCCAGGGGTATCACGGCAAGGACCGACAAGATGAACAGCAACGTGTGAGCCTCGGGGGCAACGCGCGCCGCGACAAAGACCACCGGCACCGCAACGAGCAGCCAAAGCATGGGGTTGGCACGAATTTCTTTCCAAAGGAGGTTCACCCGTCACTCCCCGTTCAGTTGCTTCAGGCGTGCCGCGGGTTACGGGTCAATATGACCTGCTCCGGGCGCGCCAGTTGTTTGACGGTTGATGATCCGTCATGCAGGGCTACTCCGGCAGCGCTGTTTGCCGGAAGAATGTCACCGTCGCCTCATCCGGCGGCCCGAACCAGGTTGTGAAGAATGTCCGGAAATCCGGCCCGGCATAGGTTTGGCTGAGCGCACGATCGACGGCAAGGCGGAAGTCCTCATCGCCGCGCGCCAACTCAAGAGCGAGCGCTTCGTAGGTGAAGTGGCGCTGCAGGACGATCAGATTACCGGAATTGTCACTGCGGGCGGCGGCATCCATGAGGATCGGCATGTCGCCGAAGAGCACCGCCGAACTGCCGTCCATGACGCGCTCGATCCCCTGCTGGTAGTTGTCGACCGGCGCAGCCGTTGCCGCGAGTTGAAAAGTCTTGATCCTGTCGCTCAGCCAGCCTTCGCTCGTCGTGCCCGCGATCGAGGAGAAGGTCTTGTGCTCCAGGATCGTGCGGGCCGGTGAACCACGCCAGAGCGGACGGCTGGAGGGTTCGCCATATTGCAGCACTTCGCGCAAAGCCAGCGGCGAGCTGGTGCTCAAGAGCGCGCCGGTGCCGCTTGGGAAAATCGGGATGGAAAACGACACCTGCTGCCGCCGCGTCAATGTCACCGGCTCCGCAGCGCAGACAAGATCAGCCGTACTGCTTCCTATTGCCTGCATCTTGGCGTCGCCTGAAAGCGAAACCCATTCGACATCGAGCTTCGGCAGGTTCAGCTGTGCCCTAAGACTATCGGCAATCTTGTTGCAGAGGGCGACGGCATAGCCGTCCGGCCGTCCCTGTTCCCCGTTGAAGGAAAAGGGCCTTGCATCCGGATCGTAGCCGAGCTTCAGAGCGCTGCCCGCTTTGATACGGTCGAGCGTCTGAGCCTGCACGGGCATGCCGAAGGCCAACATGGCCGCCGCGGTGAGCACAGAGGCGGCGATACCCGCCCAGCGATCATTTGTTCCTGACATGTCTGATCCTCCTCTCTTACTCGGCCGGAAGCTGGTTCGTGTTGCTGGCGAAACGCGGGGCGATCAGGCCGTAGATGATGAAACCGATGCCTGTGACGATCATGCCGCCGAGAACCGCGTCCTTGCCGGAGGCATAGATGGCGAAGACGCTGTAGGCCATGCCGACCAAGGCGATGGTGGCGTTCAGCCGATATTTCGGCTGTGGCACGCGGGCGGCCTTCATCATGACGAAAAGGGCAGACAGCGCGATGATATAGGGCAGTACGTTGGTGACGACGGCGAGGTTGACGAGCGCCGAAAACTGTTCGCTCAACGTCGGCGAAATGGTCATCAAGGCAAGGCATGTCTGCACGATGCCGAGAATGATCATGCCGGCCACGGGCGCCCCCATCTCGTTCACCCGCGAGAATATGGATGGGAACATCCGCTCGTCGGCGGCGGTTTTCGCCGTCTGCGCGATCGTAAACTGCCATCCGAGCAGCGAGCCGAGGCAGGCCAGTACGGCAAGCGCCATGACGATGGAACCAACCGTGGAATTGAACATGGTGGCATAGGCGAGTGCAAAGGGCCCCGTGGAGCTGGCGAGATCCGGATTCGGCACGATGCCCTGAATGACCGTCGTCGACAGGATGTAGATGACGGCCGCACCCAGCGTGCCGAACATGCAGGCGAGCGGCACGTCACGCTTGGGATTTTCGACGGCATCGGAATTCTGAGCGGCTGATTCCATGCCGAGGAATGCCCAGAGGGTCAGTGAAATGCTCGATCCCATGCCTTGCCCAAGCGTCAGGCCTTGCGGATTCCAGGCGGCGGCGAAAGTGCTGGAGCTGAACCAGAGCCAGCCGATGATCGACAGCAGTCCAACGGGCAGGATGACGCCCCATACCGTGACCGAACCAATGCGGCCGGTGATGCGCGGTCCACCGAAATTGGCGGCCGTGGTCAGCCACAAGAGCACGATCAGCGCCAGGCAGGTCATGATCGGGGTCGAGGTCAGCACCGGAAAGAACCCGGCCAGGTACCCGACGGCCGAGATGCCGATCGCCACATTGCCGACGGCAAGCGACAGGAAATACAGGAAGAACACCATGAAATAGCCGTCCTTCCCATAGGCATCCTCCGCATAGGCGGACATGCCTCCGGGCCGCTGATTGAACAGTCCGGCCTGGGCGAAGCCATAGGCGATCGCCATCGAGCCGATGGCGGTCACAAGCCAGGAAAGCAGCGAGATCGCCCCGACCTGCGCCATATTGGCGGGCAGCATGATGATCCCCGACCCCATCATGTTGACGGCGACGATGAAGGTGAGTTGCACCAGGTTCATCTTTTTCTTGGCCGTGGCCTCGGCCGCAAGATGCATCGTGTTGTCGGTCATGACGAAGTCCTCCCTAAAGCGCGTCGCGTTCCTTCAGAATGGCTTGATCCACGCTTTCATTCTTTGTTTTCACTCAATGTCGCTACCGCAAAGCCGCTGCGCACTTTTCGTGACATGCTCCAGCCCTACTCGCGGACGACATATGTGTGAAACTTGATCCGCCCATCGATCCGCTCCTGGAACACGCCCTGGACCTCGTAATTGAAGCCGGGGAAGCGGTTGAAGGATTCTTCGAAGGCGAGGAAATAGTCCCGCATCGGCCGCGCCCTGTCGTCCCAGCGCTCTCCCGGCACGATCACGCCGATACCGGGCGGATAGATCAGCGCCAGCGTCGCAGAGATGCGGCCGGCGGCTTCCGTCAGCGGCACATAGTCGACATTGTTGGCGACCAGTGCCTCATAGGCCTGCTTGGGTGCCATCGCCGGTTCGGGGAAGCTCTCGGAGCGGAAGCAGAGGCGCTGCAACTCCTTGACCCCCGCCTCGCGGTAGAAGGAATGCATCTCATGGCAGACCTGGCGGACGCTATAGCCGGCATAACGCTCGCGATGGGCGGCGAAGACGGTCGGCAGCACTTCCTGCAGCGGCGCATCGCGGTCCCACAGGTTCTTGAACTTGACGAGCTTGGCGACGAGCGTGTTCAGCTTGCTCTCGTCTTCGGCAGGTGTCAGGAGGAAGAGCAGGCTGTTCAGGTCGCATTTTTCAGGCACGACCCGCTGCTCGCGCAGATAGTTGGCGACAACGGTCGCCGGAATGCCGAACTCGCGATACTCGCCGGTCTTCCGGTCGATGCCGGGGGTCAGCAGCGTAAGCTTGTTGGGATCGACCATGGTATAGCCGGGCGCATAGCCGGCATAACCGTGCCAGCTCGCCTCCGGATCGAACCGCCAGCATTGCTGCTCGCGTTTCAGTACCTCCGTCGCGACATCTTCCCACTTGGCGGCGGCGAGATCGCCGGTGTGCTTGGAGCCCGAAACCGTCACCCTGTCCGGCACGAAAGGATCGAAGAACCACTGCTCCTCCGGGGTCGCGGCCTTGGTTTCGTAATGCTCCACGAAACCGCGCAGCTTCTTGCGAACCTCGATCCCGAGCTCGATGCATCGGTCCCAGAGCATCTCGCCGGCCTTGCCCTCATGCACCTTGGCATTGACGTCGAGCGAGGCGAAAAGCGGATAGAAGGGAGAGGTCGAAACGTGCATCAGCAGCGATTCATTGAAGCGCTTGTGTTCGACGAACCTGCGCTGGCCCTTGATATGTTCGTCCCGCTTGTGGATCTGCGATGCCTGGGAAAAGCCGGCGCCCTGCTTGTGGACCGATTGCGTGGAGAACAGCCCGGGCATATCAGCCCTGAGGTCCTTCAGCCGCATCGGGCTATGGCCCTCGAAGAGCGGGTGGAAGGCGTTGTAGCCGATCCAAGCCTCGTCCCAGAGCACGTAGTCGCAGAGATGGCCGAGCTTCTCCATGACCTGGGCGACATTGTAGATGGTGCCGTCATAGGTCGCGAGCTGGATGCAGGCCAGACGGAACGGCCTTTCCGCCTCCGCACGGCTCTTGTCGGCGACGAGTGGGTGCTCCTCTATCTTTTGCCGCAGCCAGCTTTCGTCCCAAGCCGACCAGTCGACCGCGCCGATCATGCCGAAGGAATTGCGGGCGGTCGGCAGATAGATCGGGATGGCGCCGGCCTGCACGAGAGCACCCTGATGCAGGGATTTGTGATTGTTGCGGTCGAAGAGCACCAGATCGCCGCTGTGCAGTACCGCATTGGCGACGACCTTATTGGAGGTGCTCGTGCCGTTCAGGATGAAATAGGTGCGGTCCGCGCCGAAGATGCGCGCCGCCTGCTTCTGGGCTTCGACGGCGGGGCCTTCATGGATCAGGAGGTCGCCAAGATCGACATCTGCGTTGCAGAGATCGTTGCGAAAGATGCTCTCGCCGAAATATTTGAAGAAGATCTGTCCGGCCGGCGATTTTCGATAGAACTGGCCGCCCTGATGCCCCGGGCAATCAAAGGCGATATTGGCCTCGCCGTCATAGGCCATCAAGCCGCCGAAGAATGGCGGCAGCAGCGATTTGCCGTAATTCACGGCGCTGGACACGATCTGCTTGGCATAGAAGGTCGGCGTCTGCTGGCCGAGATAGACGAAACCATCCACCTCGCCGGCCATCTCGACGACATCCATATCCGCAATCGTCAGCGTATCGGCCATCGCCCAGATCGGCGTGCGGAAACCGATATCCCTGACGGAACGAAGGAAGCTGCGTGCCGAAACCAGCCGCCCGCCCTCGACCGAGCCGATATAGGCGCCGACGTCAGCATCCTCTGACACGTCGGCCGAATAATCGTCGCGCTGTTCCACCTCGAAGCCCTGGGCGGTGATCTGTGACACCAGTTCCTGCGCCTGGGCATTGTCGCGATCGATGATCGCGACGATCTTCAGCATCTTGTGGAACGGTATTGCGACCGTCGGAGATTTCACGTCGCGCGGGATCATTCTTGCCCCTCCCCTGCGATGCAATCGACGAGGTAGCGGCGACCGCCGTCACCGGGCGCGAAGCGAAGGCCGTGGATATCGGTTTCGAAACCGGGGAATTTTCTGTCGAAGTCACGGGCGTAAAGCAGATAGTCCTGAATGGACTTCGTCGACTGGGTGATCCGTTCGCCCGGCATGATCAGCGGAATGCCGGGCGGATAGGGAACGATCATCACGGCAAGGATGCGATTCATGAGGTCGTCGATCTCGACGCTCTCGATCCGGCCCTTGACCAGCCGGTCATAAGCATCGGCCGGACGCAGTGCCATGTCGGGCAGGACCGTATACATTTCGCGCTGCGCCTTCGGCACGTCGTCCTTGCGATAGATCGCGTGGATCTGCTCGCAGAGATCTTTGAGCCCCATTCCGGCATAGGCTTCCGGATGTGCCGCGGCCAGTGCCGGCAGTGCGCGGGTCAATGGCGCATTGGCGTCATAGAGATCCTTGAAATTCAGCAGTTCGGTGACGAGCGTGCTCCACTTGCCGCGGGTGATACCCATCGAGAACAGCACGAGGAAGGAATAGAGGCCGGTCTTCTCGATCTCGATGCGCCGCGAGGACAGGAACTTGGTGACGACCGCCGCCGGAATGCCGTGATCATCCATCACGCCGCTGGCCGAGAGGCCCGGCGACAGGATGGTGACCTTGATCGGGTCGACCATGACATGGTTTTCGGCAAGGCCGGCAAAACCATGCCAGGCATCATCCGGCTTCAAGACCCAGTCGGCACGGGTGTCGGTCGGCGTCTGCCCGGCAATCGTCGGCTCCCAGACGTCGAACCACCAGGTGTCTTCCGTCTGTTTCCTCACCGCGTTCATCGCCCGGCGGAAGCTGATCGCCTCGTCGATCGTCTCCTGGATGAGCGCGCGTCCGGCCGGCTGCTCCATCATGGCGGCCGCGACATCGCAGGAGGCAATGATGCCGTATTGCGGCGAGGTCGAGGTGTGCATCATGAAAGCTTCGTTGAAGCGGGTGATGTCGAGACGTTTGGTCTCGGCATGCTGGATATGGATCATCGACGCCTGCGAAAGGGCGGCCAGCAGCTTGTGCGTCGATTGGGTGGCGAAGGTGATGGCGTTTTGCGACCGCGCAGGCTGATTCGACGAGATCGCGTGGAAGCCATCGTAGAATTCGTGGAAATTGGCGTAGGCGTACCAGGCTTCGTCGAAGTGCAGCACCTCGACCGCGTCGCCGAGCGACGCCTTGATGGCATCGACATTGTAGCAGAGGCCGTCATAGGTCGAGTTGGTGATGACCATCAGCCGGACCTTGCCGCTGGTCTGCCCGGCAAAGGGGCTTGCGGCAATCTTGCCGGCAATCGACTCCGGCGTGAACTGGTCCTTCGAGATCGGACCGATGATACCGAGCCCGTTGCGCGAGGGCGTCAGATAGATGGGCGTCGCGCCCGTCATGATCAGCGAATGCAGGATGGACTTGTGGCAATTGCGGTCGCAGAGCACGAGATCGCCGCGCGCCACGATGCCATGCCAGACGATCTTGTTGGCAGTCGAGGTGCCGCCGACGACAAAAAAGGTCTCATCGGTGCCGAAAATGCGTGCGGCATTGCGCTCCCCCTCGGCGATGGGACCGACATGATCCAGCAGCGAACCGACGCTGCCGACCGATACGGAGATATCGGATCGCAGCGTGTTTTCACCGAAGAACGTGTAGAAGAGCTGGCCCACTGGGCTCTTGCGAAACGCGACGCCGCCGCCATGGCCGGGCGTATGCCACGAATAAGCGCCTTCCAGCGTATAATCCATCAGCGCCTTGAACATCGGCGGCGGCAGCCGCTCGAGATAATTGCGGGCTGCCTGCGCGATGGCGCGCGCCATGAATTCCGCCGAATCCTCGAACAGGCGGAAAAAGGCGTTGGCATGACGCAGAACCGCTGTCGGCACGTCTTCTGCGGTGGTGTCATCGCCGAACAGGAAAATCGGCAGCCGGTCATTTCTCTGCCGCTTTGCGGCGAGCACCTCTCCCAGCACCTGCCAGCGCGTCGTCTTGTCTTCGGTGCCGTCGACGGATACCAGCCAGCAGGACTCTGTATTGAAGACATGCACGAGACGGCGGGCGTCCTCATAGGAAACGCCGGAGACGATCCGGAACCCTTCCCTTTCAATGGCGGCGGCGAGATCGCGCATACCGCGTCCGGCTGCGCTCTTGCCGTCAAAATCCTCGTCGATAACGGCTATCGGAAATGCCGTCTGGAATTCCATGCGTTCCTCCAGAACCTGACGTCAAGGCTACGGCCGCCGTGCAGACCGCTGGATCTCAGGTTGAAGGATCGTACATGACGGGTCGTGCAGCGTCCTTGATTGCAATCAAGGTGACGCGAAGCATTTCGATGTCGCCGAAGGACTTGGATTTTGATCAGGCTATTCGGCCCACTCCGCATCGGCGGTGAAGGCGATCGTCAGCCAGCGATTGGCGCTTTCGTCGCCGATCGCGTTCCCGATCTCATCGCGGAGCGCGTCCCATTCCTCCACGGTCTTTGCCGGAAGCCCTTCAGGGACGATGAAATAGAGTTCGATCTGCATCGCGCGGCCGACCCGGGCAACATAGGCTCGGTGCGAGAGGAAGCCGAGCCGGCGAACCGTTTCCGAGGCGACACGATCGACATGCTCCTGGAGGTCGACAGGGGCGATCAGCAGGATCTCGGTGAACGCCCTCCAAACGGTGCCGATCGGAAGCGGGACCATGATGAGGCAGACCAGCGCCAGAACCGCCGGGTCCATATAGCTGGCAAGCCAGGCAGCCGGCGTCGCCTGCACGGCCATGCCGATCAGGAATGCAATGAGCAGGGCAAGCGCAATGCCGCCCGACATGATCCAGGCCTTGATGTCCAGCGAGATGAAATCGGATTTGATGCGGGCGTTCAGCCTGACGCCGAGAAAGGCCATGGCGGCGCAAACAAGCAGGGTCGCCGCAGAATAGGCGATCGCCATGCCGAAGCGCAGTTCGTGACCGCCGTTCAAGATGCTGATGATCGCGCTGATCAGCGCATAGATGCCAACTGTCATCAACAGGCAGCCGTTGAGCATCAGCACGATGGGCTCGAGATGCCAGAAACCCATGGTGAAGCGGTTCCGGATTCTGCCGGACCGAGCGTCGCTCTGCGTCGATTTCAGGATCAGGCTCGAAACCCAGAGCGCAAGTCCGGTCATCGCCGCATCGGCCAGCGAATAGACGCCGTCGAAGGCGATCGAGAAAGAGCCGGAAAGAATGCCGAAGACGACCCCGAGCGTTGCCACCACGACGGTCGCCGCGATCGATATCCGGAGAAACCCCTGCTCGCTCAGCATCGTCGACCCCGCCTCCGCTTCGGCCCGTCATGCGACATGCTTTAGCAGCTTTATCCCGATGACGAAGGTAGTCTAGGCCAGCCCGGCGGACTACGCATTGATCCGGATTGCGGCAGCCGGTTTTTGCAACGACAATTGCGGTTTGATGGCGGTCCGCAGAGACATTGGCTCCGGGCAGCCGTCTCTCGGGGGAAGCTCATGACGACGTCGCCAAATGGCAAGAGCCTCGGACTTGCTGCCTGCACCGCCATCGTGGTCGGCAATATGGTGGGATCGGGCTTTTATCTTTCACCGGCCGCGGTCGCGCCCTATGGCAACCTTGCGATTGTCGTCTGGATCGTCATGGGCGCCGGCGCGATTTGCCTGGGTCTGACCTTCGCGCGCCTGGCGAGCCTCGTGCCCGCTGTCGGCGGCCCCTATGCCTATACCAGGCTCGCCTATGGCGATTTCGCCGGCTTTCTGATCGCCTGGGGCTACTGGATATCAATATGGACATCGCTGCCCGTCATCGCGATTGCCTTTGCCGGCGTGATGGTCGATCTCTTCCCTGCCCTCGCCAATCGCTTCGCCGCGACCGTGCTGACGCTCGGCGTGATCTGGGCGGTCGTGCTCGTCAATCTTCGCGGTGTTCACGCGGCGGGTGTCTTCGCGCAGGTCACGACCTACGCCAAGTTGCTGCCTTTCGGCGCCGTTGCCATTATCGGCCTTCTCTACATCGATCCGTCGCATTTCGCCGAATTCAATCCAAGCGGTCAGCCGCTGCTGCAGTCCTTTGCGACACTGGCGCCTCTCACCATGTTTGCCTATCTGGGGCTGGAATCGGCTACGGTTCCGGCCGGCGACGTGGAGAATGCGGAGCGGACAATCCCACGATCGACCGTGCTCGGTATCTCCATCGCCGCTGCCCTTTATGTGTTCGGCACGATCGTGGTGATGGGCCTCGTGCCGCGTGAACAGCTCGTTAAGTCGGTTGCGCCATTTTCCCAGGCGGCAGGGATCATGTGGGGACGCCCCGGCGAGTTGGCGATCTCGCTTGCAGTCCTCGTGTCCTCCATTGGCGCGCTCAACGGCTGGACCCTGCTGATGGGGCAGGTTCCGATGGCTGCCGCCCGCGACGGGCTATTTCCGCCGCTTTTTGCCCGGCTTTCCCCGCGGGGCGTGCCGGCATGGGGCATGACCATCTCGGCCTTGTTCGCAACGCTCCTCGTGCTCGTCCAGGCGCTCGGCTCCGAAGGCTTTGCCGCCGTCTATCGGCTGATGGTCGGGCTCAGTACCATGGCAGCCGTCGTTCCCTATGCTTTCTGCGCGCTTGCCAGAAGCCTCATTGCGGGCGTGTCTGATGGGCGGATGCCGCGGGTCAGCGCGATCGAGCTTATCGCGTTCGTCTTTGCGATCTTCACCCTTTACGGCTCCGGCGCCGAACCGGTGCTCTACGGCCTCGTGCTGCTGATGCTCGGCATCCCGGTCTATGTCTGGCAAAGACGCAATGCGGCTGGCGCGACGGACAAGGAGACGGCCGCGAGCGCCGTAACGCAACCGCTCCCGTCTCAGGACAAGTTTGCCTGACGGACCACGCCGTCAGGCGTGCCAGCTCAAGGTGTCAAAACGCTCGTTGATGATCGTCCCACGGTCGCCGCGAACCATCCCGGCAATATCGGCAAGGGTGCCAATTGCGGCCGTCTTGCCGTTTGCCCGTGCAAAATGGCAGGCAGCATCGACCTTCGGTCCCATCGAGCCGGCCGGGAAGGAGAACTGGTCGAGATCGCCGGGACGAGCGCAATGGATCGCCTTTTGGGACGGCTTGCCCCAATCGACACAGACAGCCTCGGCATCCGTTGCCATGATCAAGAGATCGGCATCAAGTTCGCGCGCCAGCAGTTCCGAGCACAGATCCTTGTCGATCACGGCTTCGATGCCGATCAGCTTCCGATCGGCGCCCTTCTCGTACATCGTTGGAATACCGCCGCCGCCAGCGCAGATGACGATGGTGCGCTGCTCCAGAAGCCAGCGGACGGGCCGGATCTCGAAGATGCGCTTCGGCGCCGGCGAGGCGACAACGCGTCGCCATTTTTCGCCGTCCTGCTTGAAGATCCAGCCTTTTTCCCCACGAATCCGATCCGCCTCGCCCTTGTCGTAGACCGGCCCGACGAACTTGGTGGGGTTCTGGAAACCGGGATCTTCGGCGTCGACTTCCACCATGGTGAGAAGTGTCGCTAAGGGCTGCTCGAACGGCAGGAGGTTGCCGAGTTCCTGTTCCAGCATATAGCCGATCATGCCTTCGGTCTCGGCGCCGAGAACATCGAGCGGATAGGCCTCTTCTGGTTTGTAGGCCGCTCCCTGGAGCGCGAGCAGCCCGACCTGCGGACCGTTGCCGTGGGTGACGACGATCTCATGTTCGGCCGCCAGTGGCGCGATCGCCTCAGCGGCGGTGCGCGCATTTCGCCTCTGGGTATCGGCGGTCATCGCTTCCCCGCGCCGGAGAAGCGCATTGCCGCCAAGCGCAATGACCACACGCATGCTAATCTCCCAACGTGGCGACAAGCAGTGCCTTGATCGTATGCAGACGGTTCTCCGCCTGCTCGAAGGCGACATTGGCCTCGGACTCGAACACGTCGTTGGTGACTTCGAGGCCGTTGTCCATGCCGTAATCTTCGGCGATCTGCTTGCCGAGTGTGGTTTCGGTGTCGTGGAACGCCGGCAGGCAATGCATGAATTTGGTCTGCGGATTGCCTGTCGCCTTCATCAAGTCCTGGTTGACCTGGTAGGGCGTGAGCAGCTTGATGCGTTCGCGCCAGACGTCTTTCGGCTCGCCCATCGAAACCCAGACGTCGGTGTGGATGAAATCGACGCCCTTGACGGCCTCGTTGGGATCTTCGGTGACCAGCAGCCGCGCGCCCGAGGCCTGCTGCAAATCCCTGGCGATCTTCATATATTCTTCTGAAGGCCACAGCGACCGCGGGCCGCAGATGCGCACATCCATGCCGAGCAGGCAACCGACGATCAGCAGGGAATGCCCCATATTCGAGCGGGTGTCGCCGACATAGGCATATTTGATCTCAGCGATCGGCTTGTCACTGTGTTCGCGCATGGTCATGACGTCGGCGATCATCTGCGTCGGATGATATTCGTCGGTCAGGCCGTTGTAGACAGGCACCCCGGCGTATTTTGCCAGCGTCTCTACGCCTTTCTGTGCCGAGCCGCGATATTCGATCGCATCATACATGCGCCCCAGCACCCGCGCCGTGTCCTTGAAGGATTCCTTGTGGCCGATCTGTGAGCCGGATGGATCGAGATAGGTCACGTTGGCGCCCTGGTCCGAGCAGGCCACTTCGAAGGCGCATCGCGTTCTCGTCGAGGTTTTCTCGAAGATCAGGCAGATTTCCTTGCCCTTCAGATGCTCCTGCTCGGTGCGGGCATATTTGGCCCGCTTCAGGTCGCGGGCGAGATCGAGGAGATAGCGGAATTCCCGCGGCGTATAGTCCTGCACGGTCAGAAGCGATCGATTGCGCAGATTGAAACTCATGGTCTTGCTCCGTCGTCTGGTTCGTGGATGGAAAGGTCAGTAAGCGGGGTCGCGCCAGATTGGGCATGTCATGCAGTGCCCGCCACCACGCCCACGTCCGAGTTCGGAGCCGCGAATGGTGATGACCTCGATACCTGCCTTGCGCAGCAGCGTATTCGTGTAGGTGTTGCGGTCGTAGGCGACGACGACACCGGGTTCGAGTGCAACGACATTGTTGCCGTCGTCCCATTGTTCGCGTTCGGCCTGATAGGAATTGCCGCCGGTCTCGACGGTTCGCAGCTTCGGCAGATCGAGCGCTTCGGCGACGACATCGAGCATCGGCTTGCTTTCGGGATGGATCTCGAATGTGCCGTCGTCGTCCTTGGGATGCATGCTGTAGCAGCGGATCTGGTCGACCACCTCGGCAAACAGCGTGACGACGTCACGGTCGCAGAAGCTGAAAACAGTATCGAGATGCATGGCCGCGCGGCTCTTTGGCATCAGGCAGCCGATCACCCGTTTCGCCGCCTTGCTTCTGAAAAGGGCCTGAGCCACCTGGCCGACGGCCTGATAGGTGGTGCGCTCGCCCATGCCGATCAGCACCGTGCCGTTGCCGATCGGCATGACGTCGCCGCCTTCCATCGAGGCGTTGGCGAATTGATGGTCGGCATCACCCCACCAGATCTGGAAATCGCCGCCCTGGAAGATCGGATGAAACTTGTAGATGGCACGCTGGACCAATGTCTCGGCGCGTCTCGCCGGCCAGAACATCGGATTGCAGGTCACGCCGTTATAAATCCAGCACGAAGGGTCGCGTTGAAACAGCGTGTTGGGGATCGGTGGGATGACGAAATCGCTTTCCGGCAAGGCGCTGAGCATCAATGCCTTGGCCTTGACATCGGGCAGGTCGGCAATCGCGATGCCGCCGATCATGAATGCGGCAAGCTGTGTGGACGGCATTTCGTCGAGCCATGGCCGCATCGCCTCGGCAACCTGCGAGCCAAGCACGTTCGGGGTTATGCGCCGGTCGAGGATGAAATCGCGCGCCTGCTTGTTTGAGAGCGTCTGACCGAGCAGATCGTGGAGCTCGAGAACCTCGACTCCCCTTTCCTGCATCTTCAGGACGAAGTCATAGTGGTCCTTCTGCGCCTCATGGACCCAGATAACATCGTCAAAAAGAAGATCATGGCAGTTTGCAGGCGTCAGGCGCTGATGAGCCAAGGATGGTCGGCAGACCATGACGGTTCTCAGCTTTCCGACCTCAGAATGAACACCGAAACCACGCATGTGGTCCTCCTTCCAGCCATCGCCGGCTCTTTGAACAGCGTCAGATTATTTTGGCCGGTCCACTCATGTCATTGATTGCAGACAAGGTGCGGTGCAGCATTTGACTCCGGTGCCGCCCAGCACGTTGAAATGTCGGCGCTCAGTGAAGATCCGACCTATCGTCTTGCCGTATCTGCCATGCGCGCCAATGGGTGGGATGAACGTCCAGCATCTCGCCTGTCAGGGCATTGGCCCATCCCCTTGCCAGGCGCTGGCAGGGAAAAACCAGCGCGTGGATACCATCGCCGTCGATGACGGCGAGTTCGATATCCTCTTCGAATGGAGCTTCGACGACCAACCGCCACTTCACCGAACCCTCCCCGATCGTGCACGAGCGTCGACTGGATACGGGGCTGTTCTTAGGCAGGCCGGTCGCTCGCCCGGCATTGGTTCCCCAGCCGGCGCTTGGTGGGCGGCGGCGCAACGACATCATTGTTCCGCCCTTCCGTTAGAAGATGAGGTCCTGGGCTCCAGCAACACTCATTCAATATAGAAGGTCAGGTTGCCGTTGCGGGCGCGCGTCACCCATTCTATTTGGTTGGGCGTCAGCTTCTTGGCCTTCAGTTGCTGGACGAGCCACGTGTTGGAACGGATAGCCGCCCGGATTTCCTTCACATGTTCTTCGCTACCAGGCGAAGGCATGGAGCCAACTTCAACCGCAGTTCGAAAGCTGACGATTGAAAACCGCTTGTTGTGATAGGTTTTGATGTGCCCCGGCAGGCTTTCGGCCCAGTTCATGCGCCGGTATTCCTTGCGGGTCTGCTGGGCGTCGACAGGCGCCGCAACCAACGCCGCGGTCGCAATGGCGATAGCCAGGGCAATCTTCTTCATCTTCCTGCTCCTCAAGTGGCCGTGTGCCCATTGCCTGCCAGAGTAGCGGAAGAGTGAGCTCGCGGCATTGAGCCGGATCAATGGAGGGAGCCGAACCAAAAACTTAAGGCAGGTCAGGCTTTTCGGTCTGTCACTGGCACGGAGATACCCATAGAGGCTACGCGATACTACACCGACCCCTTTCCCAAAGGTGGTAATCTCAAGTCCTTGTGAGGGGCAAAGAGCCCGTCAAGGGGCTGACCGGCTCAAAGGGCGGAGGAAACCATCGTGTCCATCAAGATGGAGGCGCCGCATGTTGACGAATGCGATCGCATTGACCCGGACGTCGCCGGACGAACCTCGTTCACGGGCGGGATAACAGGGCGCGACCGGCCAGGCGCTTTGCGTGCGGAAGATGGCGAGCCGTCGATAGACTGGATCCGGCAATTCTATCAACACCTGCCGGACGCGGTGTTCTTCATCACCGACTGCCACCGAATTTCGGCCTGCAACGGGGCCGCTGTGGCGTTGTTCGGTTATGAGGAAGACGAATTGCTTGGTCAGAGGATCGACCTTGTCTGGTATCCGACGCCGGATGTTCCGTTGAAGGGACGCTGGGCGGACAGGGGAGTGGTGCGGGCCGGTGTGGCGATGACCAGGAGCGGCGTCCAATTTCCGACCGCCATGACGATCATCAGACAGCAAGACGGCAAAGGACACTTCTCCGCGGTGATCTTCGAGGACTTCCGCACCGAGCGCGAGACTTTGCAGCGTGTTCAGGAGCTTCAGCGTGAGCTTGCCCGTATCGCCCGAATAGTTGGGCTCGGGGAAATGACATCGACGCTGGCCCACGAACTTGCCCAGCCGCTGACGTCGATCGCCGCATACGCGCAAGGTTGCGCGCGGCTTGTGACGAAGGATCGTCATGGCCACGGCGAAGAACTCCGTGAAGCCTTGTCCGAGATTACGCAGCACGCCCTGTGGGCGGGAAAGATTGTGCAGAACATCAGGGAATTCGCCAAGCGCGGCGCCGACGAGAGAAAGATTGAAGCGATGCACGCGCTCATCCATGAGGCGACGGCGTTCGCGCTTGCCGGATCCCAGCGAAACGGCCTTCGCGCCGATTTTCAGCTCGTAGCGGAACGGGACGTCGTGCTTGCCGACCGGGTCCAGATCGTGCAGGTGCTGACGAACCTTGTTCGCAACGCCGTGGAGGCTACCGACGGTATTGCGCAGCCGCATATCACCATCCGAACCAGAACCGACGATTTATCCCGTCTCATTGTCGACGTGTCCGACAATGGCTGCGGAATTGCGGTCGACATCGAAGAGGCGCTGTTTCGTCCCTTCGTGACCAGCAAACCGCGCGGCCTCGGCATGGGCTTGGCGCTGTCCAAGCGCATCATCGAGGCGCATGGGGGCCGCATAAGCGCGCGCAATCGAATGGATGGCGGTTCTATCCTTTCGTTTTCCCTTCCGCTGGTGGAGACAACAACCAATGGCAAACGACCTTACGATCCATCTCGTCGATGATGAGGAGTCGCTCAGGCGATCTTTGACGTTTCTGTTGGTGTCGGCAGGTTTCGCGGTTCGGACCCATAGCTCTGCCAAAGCCTTTCTGGAACTGTTGCCGCTTTCGGGACGAAGCTGCCTCGTGACGGACCTGCGCATGCCCGAAATTGATGGCATCGAGCTGCTCCAGCGCCTGCGCCGTTTGAGACTGAACGTTCCGGTCATTGTCATTACCGGTCAGGGCGATATCGCCGCCGCCGTCCGGGCAATGAAGGCCGGCGCGTCGGATTTCCTTGAAAAGCCCGTCAGAGAAGAGGCGCTGATAGCCGCGATCAACGCGGCGGTGGGACAGAAGCGCCCCGGCGGGGCCGTCGCTGATTCTGAGAGCGTTGCAGCACGGCTTCGCCAGCTCACGGAGCGCGAACACCAGGTTCTGGCCGGCGTTCTTGATGGCTTGCAGAACAAGATGATCGCCTATCAGCTTGGTATCAGCGCACGCACGGTCGAAGTCCACCGCGCCAATGTGATGGCGAAAATGGGCGCCCGCAATCTGGCGGAACTCATGCGGATGGCCATCACCCTCGATACGGCAGCGCAGCCTGTCGAAACCGCCAGGGCCTTGTCCGACCACGGTGCTTGGACGCCTGCCCGATAGGCCCGGCACCGCGCCAAAGAGCTGCCGGTGATCGGGCTTCCGTAGCGATACTTAAGGGGTTTCTCGAATATCAGAGCAGACGGCGATTGGTTATGTTGCCAGACGATTGGGGGTGACGCATATGCTTCAACACCACGCGACCATAAGGCAAACGGCAATTCCGGGCCGCCGACATGGAACAGCTGTCGGAACAACCAGAGATCAGTCGATCAAGCTCAAGGCCAACGAGACAATCTACAGCGAAGGCGAACATGCACTTGCGATCTATCAGGTCGAAACCGGTGCGGTGCGGATTTATCGCCTGATGGCCAGCGGACAGCGATATATCCTAACATTCTGCGGCGAGGGCGAATGGTTCGGCCTTGAAACCGGGAATGTTCGAACCGACTTTGCGGAAGCCGTCTGCGAGGCCTCCATCAAGCCCTTTCGGACCAACCAGAACGCAGTCGTTCCTGTCGACCTTCTTCACATCGCGCTGACGAACCTGGCAAAGGCGCAGCACAAGCAGCTCGTCATCACCGAGCAAAGCGCGCTGAAGCGGGTCGCGGCCTTCGTTTGCGAAATGGCCGACCGTCATCCGAAGGATCTGGAATTCGACATGATGATGTCGCGCAGCGATGTGGCCGACTATCTCGGTCTGACCGTCGAAACCGTTGCCCGCTGCTTCACG
Organism: Rhizobium sp. NLR10b; assembly: GCF_019685435.1. Lineage (NCBI taxonomy): Bacteria > Pseudomonadati > Pseudomonadota > Alphaproteobacteria > Hyphomicrobiales > Rhizobiaceae > Rhizobium > Rhizobium sp. NLR10b. The sequence continues at coordinate 19,175 of NZ_JABDWV010000004.1, forward strand.
AAACTCCGCGAAAAAGGCGTCCTTTGCCTGAAAGGCAAGCTGCAGCGCGTCGTTCGCCTTCTGGACCGCGACGCGCTCATCGCGCTGACCATCTGATGCATGACGCCCGGAAGCGTGGACGATTCCGGGATAACGTCCTGGCCACAGCAAAGAAGCCAAAGCGCACCGCTGAATCAAGTTTCATACGGTGCGCTCAGCGGTCATGGATTGAAATCGATCGTGCAAAGGGGGATTGAACAATGAGATGCCTATTCTGCCGGAGATCGAATGCAGCGGTCACAACATGCATTGCGGTCCTGCTGTCGCTGGCGACCTTTCCACTCGCGATCGTTCAGGCGCAGGACGATCCGTTTGAGCAATTTCCCTTGGTCATCCAGTGCAAGTCCAACGAAACCTACCACACTTTCTACCTGTCGCGCATTTCACAGGATGGCATCGCAACCTATCGGGCATCCGAACGGATCGCCGGCACGATCACCCTCGACGGCAAGGCCAAGGCAACCGGCAGTGAAGGTGGAGGCACATGCGTCGGCAAGACCTTGACTGAGCTTCGCGCCTCCCATCAAGCCTACGATCTGAAACGCTAGGCTATATGGCCCCTTGAGGCTCGACCCGCAGAGGTCGATGCCTGATTGCTGGAACCGGCCGAGACCGCAATCTTGCTGTAAATCATGCAAAGTGAAGCCCCATATCTCACATGTTCCAGCAGCAGGCTCGGCTGCGGCCGAGAAGGAATGACCGATTTGGAGCCGTTAGCGGCCTGGCGGCTTTTGGCTGCCGAGGAACGATAGCTGATGCTCTCCAGCGTTACGCTGGGACCAAGCCACGCACCATACGGAACATCATAGGAAATGACCGGGGTCCATCGGGCAAGCCAACCAGATACCCAGCACGAACATGCTGTTCGATCGAACCGCGGGCGTCGTCAGAAAGTGCCGTCAATGTGCTTGTGGTGCTGCCTGGGCCGTCGGTGAACGTAGCCCAATAATCCGCGAAGGACGCATACTCGCAATCCACGACAATGGGAATCTCGGTCACGTCAACGAGGCCGATCTTCCGCCACAGCGTCGCCTGACCATCAGGCCAGAAGAGCTGACGTCCCGCCCGCATGGATCTCAGCGTTGCAAAGTCGGCCTCAAGCACGGCGCCGGTGTTAATGACGAGGTCAAATGCGGGCATGCCACCAAAGAACTGAGTAACGGCGGACGCGACCACGCCGCCTGGACGGGTCACGCGCTTCATCTCGGCAACGACCTGTTCAATTTCCGGGATGACGTCCAGGGCCAGGGTGGAAACTGCCGCATCGAAAGAGTTGGCGTCGAACCGCAGTTGCCGGACATCGCCGTGTTCATATGCGATATTGGGGTGAGATCGTCGACGGCGGGCTCCTTCCAGGTATCCCTCCGATGCGTCAACACCGATCACATGCGCTCCCGCCTCGGCCAGGGCTTTCGACAACACACCCGTCCCACATGCCACATCGAGCACGCGACTGCCCGGAGCAACATTGGCACGGGTGAGAAATGGTCTCGCCAGATGTTCGCTCCAGCGCCCTATGAATGACTCGTAGACGTCGGGATCGGCCCAATTGTATCGCAGTTCTGCGGTTTCCATGGCGCCATCCTCCCTTGATCAAGAATGGACATTACCACGGCCAAACAGGTCGCGCGTATCGCCGTCACGCCGGGCAGTCCAGCGGAAGCTTATTAGCACTTCTCAAGAAAACATGACATAGCGGAAGCCCCTGGAATCACACCGGCCCTCCGTCGGACGGTGTTCCGAGGTATCGCGTGTTTGACTGCCATCACACCCGAAGATCGTGTACTGTGACCAGAAGTCGTAGTCGAGGGATCATCGGACATGGATGAGGAGGGCCTGGCTGAGATCTCAGCCCGGTATGTTCACTTCGCCGATACGGAAGCCCACGGCCGTTCGCCGCTCTACGAGGCGTTGGCTCGTGCGGTTGCTGGAGACCGGGAGACACTCGGCTTCCTATCGACCCTCCCGGACACCAAAAGGCAACCGAACCTTCTGCTTGCGGCGGTGCGTCACCTGTTCGGCACGCCGAAGGGCTGGACCGAGTTTCGTCAGGTGCTCCTGGCCCACCCCGATGCAGTCCGTTCGCTGATGCTCGAGCGGTCGACACAAACCAACGAACCAGGAAGGTGCGCCTCGCTGCTCCCCGTCCTGGCGCGATTGCCGCAGCCGCTGGCGCTCCTCGAGGTCGGAACCTCCGCCGGGCTCTGCCTCATGCCCGACCTCTATGGCTACGACTACGGCCGCAAGGCGATCCGCCCACCCTCGATGGCCTCCGAGCCGCCTGTCTTGCGTTGCTCCGTCAGCGAGACGACCCCGTTGCCGACGGCCGCGCCACACGTCGTCTGGCGAGCGGGGCTGGACCTCAGCCCAATCGATGCTTCGGATGCTGCGCAAGTCGCATGGCTTGAGACACTGGTCTGGCCGGAGCAGACGGAACGGCTTGCCAACCTGCAGGCGGCCGTCAAGATCGCCGCTTCGGTCAAGCCACGGATCGTGAAGGGCGACTTGCGCGGGAGCGAATTCGCCCGGCTCTGCAGCGAAGCCCCAAAGGACGCCACCCTTGTCGTCTTTCACACGGCGGTGCTCGACTATATCTCCGACCCCGCAGATAGGGAGGCTTTCGCCCAACAGGCGATGCGGCTCGCTCCGTATTGGGTATCGAACGAGTTCCCCCGCGCATTCCCGTTCATCGCCACGCGCGCAGGAACAAGCTGGCCACCCGGGCGCTTCCTTCTGTCTGTGAACCGCACTCCTGTCGCCTGGACCGACCCACATGGAGCTTCGCTCGCATGGATCGCGGATGAGGCCTAGGGGACCTCCGGCCTCGTCATTCCAGGCCTTGAGCCTGGAATCCATGGCCAAGGCCGATGATGCCGGCGTGGTCCTCGGGTCAAGCCCGAGGACGACGGAGGGCGGGTGGACCGGTATCCGCGTATGCGCGCGCTCAAGAAGCGCGCGCTTTTTTCTCCCATCTCAGCGGAAACCGCCGCTCGCGAACAGCCGTTCGCCGGTCAGCCAGCGGGCGTCGTCGGAGGCGAGGAAGACGGCGATGTCGGCGATGTCGTCCGGCTGGCCGATGCGGCCGAGCGGCGTCTGGGCGGCGATGGTCTGTTCGAGCTCAGAGCCGATGACGCCAGCCGTGTGCGTTCCCTCGGTCTCGACCATGCCGGGCAGAATGGCGTTGACGCGGATCTTGCGCGGGGCGAGCTCCTTGGCGAGCACGCTGTTGATGCCCTCGACGGCGCCCTTGGTGCCGGTGTAGACGGCCGAGTTCGGGAGACCCAGGCTGGTGACCACCGAGGAGATGTTGATGATGCTGCCGCCCTCGCCGAGATGCCTGGCCGCCGCCTGGGTGGTCAGGAGAACGCCGAGAACATTGACGTCGAACATGCGGCGGTAGTGTTCCTCGGTCACCTCGCCGATCGGGGCGAATTCATAGACGCCGGAATTGTTGACCAGCACGTCGAGCTTGCCGAATTCCTTGACTGCGGCATCGACCACGCCCTGCGCCTGTTCGGCCTTGGAAACGTCGCCCTGCACCGCGATGGCCTTGCCGCCGGCCGCGTCGATCGCCTCGACCACGGCGTCGGCTCCGGCCTTGCTCGAGGCGTAATTCACCACCACTTGTGCACCTTCGGCCGCCATCGCCTTGGCAATCGCGGCGCCGATGCCCTTGGAGGCTCCCGTGACCACTGCGACCTTCCCTGTGAGCTTAGCCATCTCTCGTTCCTTCTGATCCGGAAGGCCGCCGGAATTGACGGCCTTGTTCCGTAGTTCAGAAATTCGGAACTGTTGATCTCGGTTTCAAGGGGCACTATATAAAATTCATGCGACCGCTCTTTCACCCAGCTCTCGAGGATATCAAGCCCGATGCGATCCTCTATGCGCTGTCGGATCCGGAGCGCGTGGCGATCTTCGCCAAGCTCGCAGGCACCGCCTGCGGCGGCACCTGTTCGGCGCTTGCGGATCTCGGCGACCGCATCATTCCAAAATCGTCGCTGTCGAACCATTTCAAGGTGCTGCGCGAATCCGGCCTCATCCGCAGCGAACGCCAGGGGGTGGAGATGCGCAACCAGACCCGCTGCGCCGAGCTCGACGAGCGCTTCCCCGGGCTGGTCAGGGCGATCCTGACGGCTTACGGACAGCTTCCCGAGCAAATGAAGACGGGTTGACGGCTCTTGGAGCGATAGCAGCTGCCGTTGGTGGCTCGCCTGGGTCCTCGGGTCAAGCCCGAAGGACGACGGAGAGTGTGAGGTGCCCTGCGGTAACAGGGTGAGGTTCGGCAAACCCGATGCAATCACACTCTCTGATCTCGCTGCCAGACTTCGTCATTCACGCTACCCGATGCCTATCCGCTGCGCCGACGGCGCGTTTGGCGAGAACGCCTACCCCACTCTCATCCCAGGGCTTGACCCCGGGATCCATGCTCGACTGTGCCGACGCATGTCGGGAAACCAGTTAGTTATAAGGTCTTGGCAGAAACTTATAACTGGAGATCACGGCCAAAAGGAGTTATAAGGCTTTGGCAGATACTTATAACGCGCATGTGAGCGAGCGAGGACTGCACTCAAGCGGGGAACGCCGCTTTGACCCGTGGTCGCTGCACTCGAAAAGGACGAGCCGCCAATGATGAAAGAGATCGACATCAGCTATAGGACAATGTTCGCGGAACTGGCGCAGCGGACGTTGGACGGGCAGTTTCTGTCGGACTTTCCATTGGAAGGTTGGTTTGTGACCGTCACCGTGAAAGGGCGCGACTACTGGTATTTCGATCTCCCGACTCCCGAAGGCAAGGACAAGCGAAGCTATGTCGGTCCGCAGAGCGATGACGCGATCACGGCGCGGGTGATGGCCCACAAGGAGATCAAGGATAACGTCCGGGAGCGACGGCGGATGGTCAGCACGCTCCGTCGTGCCGGCCTTCCGGGTCCCGATAATTTTGCGGGCGACATCACCAAAGCCCTCGCGGATGCGGGCTTGTTCCGTCTGCGTGCAGTCCTGATCGGGTCGGTGGCATTCAGCACCTATGCAGGCATGCTCGGCGTTCGCCTGCCCTCATCCGCCATGCAGACCGGCGACGCGGACTTCGCGCAGGACTTTGCTATTTCTGCGGGTGTCCAGGACAGCCTGGCTCCGGTTCTTGAGGTCCTCCAGTCGGTCGATCCCGAATTCAGGGCCGTTCCCCATGAGGCAGACAAGGCTAGGGTCGTCGCCTTTCAGAACGCCAAGGGCTATCGGGTGGAATTCCTGACGGGAAACCGCGGATCGGATGACTATACCGGCAAACCCTCCCCCATGCCTGCCCTCGGCGGTGCGTCGGCGGAAAACCTGCGCTTCCTGGACTACCTGATCTACGAGCCCGTCCGCACGGTTCTCCTCTTCCGCGAGGGCGTGAACGTCCTCGTTCCCGCGCCCGAGCGATATGCAGTCCATAAGCTCATCGTGTCGTCCAGAAGGTTCACGGACACTCTGGGACGCGTAAAGGCCGACAAAGACCTCACGCAAGCGTCACTGCTTTTCCAAGCCCTCGTCGAGACACGCCATGAGTCCGAGCTGACAGATGCTTGGGCGGAAGCCTGGGATCGAGGGGATTCATGGAAAGACGGCATTTGCCACGGTCTCCTGAGGCTTCCTCATAAGGGTGTCGAAGCGCTCGGCAAGGCTCTTGGATCGGAGATGCCCGATCTGGAGAAGTTGAGAGCCAAAACTCGGCAGAAGTGATGTCGCTGCCATTGCCATGCCGCCGTCTACGCGTAGCTTGCCGGCGCCGCCTAAGGCGGTTGTCATTAGTCTAATTCACCAACGATTGGGTTGCTGAGAATACCAAGCCTGTCAATTTCCACCTCCACGACGTCGCCCGGCTTCATCCACAGCGGCGGCTGCCGCTTGGCGCCAACCCCGCCTGGTGTGCCGCTGGCAATGACGTCGCCCGGTTCCAACCGCGTGAAGCTGGAGCAATATTCGATCTGCCGGGCGATATCGAAGATCATCTGACCGAAGATAGCGTCCTGCACGATTGTCGCATTGAGACGCGTCTGGATGCGAAGATCGGGCAGAGGACCGAGCTCATCCGGCGTCATCATCCAAGGCCCGAAGGCGCCTGTATCGGGGAAATTTTTGCCCGGCGTGAACTGATGTGTATGACGCTGGAAATCACGCACGCTGCCGTCATTGTAGCAGGCATAGCCGGCAACGTATCCCATAGCCTCATCGCGGGTGATGTAACGGCCTGATTTGCCGATGATGACCGCCAGCTCGCCTTCGAAATCGAGTTCCATCGACACTTTCGGGCGCACGATCGGGGCGAGATGGCCCGTCTGACTATTGGCATAGCGGGCAAAGATCGTCGGGTTTTCCACCTCCGCACGGCCCGTCTCCTGGCGATGCATTTCATAGTTCAGGCCAACGCAAAGGATCTTGTCGGGATTGGGAATGACCGGCAGCCATTCGATTTCACCGAGCGGCGAGGCGGCAGCCGAAGCAGCCGCCTCGGCAACGCCGGCAAGACCGGCTGCTACGGCCGATTTGAGATCGACATAGCGCGATGCGAGAGCTGCGCCGGTATCGAGGAAGCGATCGTCCTCGATGACGCCCCAGGTCATGCGGCCGGCGATCTTGACGGTGGACAGTCTCATGGTTCTTGCTCCTGTGGGGTCAGACTGGATGGCGGGCGCTTTCACACCCGCTGCATTTGATCGGTGAAGCGCGTCATCTTGCCGAAGCGCTCGATGGTGCGATCCGGAAAGATCAGCGCGAAGGCTGAAATTGCGCCGATGATGAGGATTGCGGCCGTGAACAGCATGGCGTTTGCATAACCGGCTGCCACATGATCGGGTCCAGCCGCCTGCACGATCATGCCCGTGACGGCGTTGGACGCGAGTGCGGACACCGCATTTGCCGAATAGATCACGATGATCAGCCGGCCGCGCTGGACTGCAGGCGCGACGCTACCGAGCGTGATCGGACCGTAGATCGTCGTCAGACTTGGAGCAGCAAAGGCGATCGCGATCAGCCCCAGCTGCAGCGGACCACTGACATGAACCGAGGCGATCAGCGCTAGACCGCTGACGAGCAGGGCATAGCCCGAAGCGCTGCCGAGCGCGGCGCGCTTGCTCACGCCCTTCTGAAGCATACGCTGCGCGATCCATGAACCGACCAGCAACAGCGGCGACTGGAAGACATAGACGGCCGAGATGATCGAGCCGATTTCGGTCTGCGAATAGCCAAGACCCTGCTGCAGGAAGGGCGGCAGCCACGTGGCCGACATGCCGACGATCCAGTAGGACATGGTCGACATAATGATGACGCCAATCACGGTCGGGTCGAGCCAGAGCTTGCGGGCTGGAACCGGGGTCTCTCCTACCACGGCCCGAGTCTTTCCATTTTCCGCGACGGCATGCGGCCCTTCGCCGCCGATGAGCAGCCAGGCGATGATCCAGGCAATGCCGATCAGACCGCAGAAAAGGAAGCCCGAACGCCAGCCGTAATTGACGATGATATAGGTGAGGATCGGTCCGCCGGCGAGCAGGCCGACACTGATGCCCTGCAGCACAACGGCGCTCGGGACGCTGCGCTTTTGCGGGCTGAACCAGTTATGGCAGGCATGCAATGCCGTCGGCAGTCCGGGTCCTTCGCCGAGGCCGAGCAGGATGCGGCAGGCGACCAGAACCGTTACCGAACTGGTGAAATAGATCGGGATCTGCGCGATCGACCAGATTGCAGCGAGGATGACAAGGATCCATTTGACGGGCACACGGCCGATCACGAAAAGGCCGACGAGAACGCCAGAAATCGAGAACAGCAGAAAGAAGCTGCTGCCGATCAACCCGAATTGCTGCGGCGAAATGCCGAGGTCTTTCATGATCGACACGGCGGAAAGGCCGAAGACCAACTTGTCGAAGAAGTTTAACGTCTGGAACAGGAAAAGCAGGATAAGGACGGCAAAAGGTTGCCATGTGCTGGCGGTATCGGCGGTTGACTCAGACATATGTTCCTCCCAGAACCTCACTGAAAACTGCAATTGTCGACGCTGCCTCAAGCGAGCCGCGTCCGTAGATCGGCGATTTGTTGGCGAAGCGCCTCGATGCTCCGGGCAGCGCCAAAGACATAATGATCAGGACGCACGAGCGCGGCGACCGCGCCATGCCGCTCGAACCAGGCCGAAAGCACGCCGTCCTTCTCCCGGAGTGCCGACGGATCGATTGCGTCTGCATCTCTGGGCACAACGGCTTTCACCACGATCCCGTCGATCGCGTCGGCGAGTGCCTGTCCCTGCGTCATTTCGATGCGGCGGCCGTCGAGCACAAGTCGCCAAACCGGTCCTGTGAAAGCGTCCATCAGCCATTGATCCGCCTCCCCAACGATGATCGGCTGCGGGAACAGCAATCCTCGCGCCGGCGTTCCCTCCTCTGCGATCAGCCCATCCTCGATGGGCGGGACGATTTCCTGGCGGGTCATCGTCAGTGGCCGACCGCCACCCTCGGCAAGAATGCGTGCGTCACGCGCGGCGGCAGCCTCCGGATCGCGTTCGCAGATCGTCTGGCCAATCGCCTTGATCTTGCCGGTCAGCGTCCGCACATGCCGCTTGCGTTCCACCGCATAGGTGTCCAGCAGCGCTTCGGACGACTGCCCCTTCAGGATGCGGTCGAGCCGCCAGACGAGATTGGAAACATCGCGCAGGCCCTGGCACATGCCTTGTCCAATAAAGGGCGGCTGCTGATGCGCGGCGTCGCCGGCGATCAGCACCCTGCCCCGCCGCCATTCGTCGGCAACGAGCGCATGAAAACGGTAGGCGGCGGCACGCCACAGCTCACCGTCTTCGGGCATCAGCCAGGGCGACAGCAGCTTCCAGACATTATCGGGCTTTTCCATCTCGCGCGGGTCTTCGCCCGGCAGAAGCATGATTTCCCAGCGGCGGTGGTTCCTCGGCCCCATGATGTAGCTGGTCGGTCGTGCCGGATTGCAGAACTGGGCGGAAGTCTGTGGTAGTTTGCCAAGCGCGGTTTCGTGTACCTGCACATCGACCACGAGCCACGGCTCGTCGAATACGAGATCCTCGAGCTTCATTCCCGAGAGTTCACGAACGCGGCTCCAGGCACCGTCACAGCCAATCACATATTTTGCAGCGATCCTCCGACTTTTGCCGGACGAATCCCGAAGCGTTGCGACCACTTCCGCTGCCTGAGGATCAAGGTCGACCATTTCCGTGCCAAGCTCGATCGTCACGCAATCGAAGCTCTCCGCATGGCGCCTCAAGACAGCCTCGACCGGAGGCTGGGTAAACACCATGCTTGGGGTGTAGCCGAGAGGATAGGGCTCAGGCACCATGTCGATACGGCGGATGAGCTGCCCCTCTGCCCCAAAATGCTGGGATGCCCTGAACGGTGCGATATGGGGACGCACCTCGTCGGCAATGCCCATGTTGTCAAAATGGCGGAGGATTTCGTGGTCGAGGGCGATGGCGCGCGGTTTGTCATAGATGCCCGTCAGCCGATCGACGACGAGGATGGAATGGCCTCGTGCGCCAAGCATGCCGGACGCGACTGCCCCTGCAGGGCCGAACCCGACCACCAGCACGTCATAAGAGTTCGAAATATCGCTATCGTTCGTCACAGGCATGCCTCTGCAAATGTCTCTTGGGCGCATCAGGCGCCGGAAAAGCCGATGGAAATCTGCGCCTTCTTGCAGGCGTCGCTCTTTGGAGGCGCGATGCCCCAGTGATCCGTCCGGCCGGGCGGCCAAACCCATTCCTCCGGCCCTTTGAAGCGATAGCCGTCGTCTACCTGCAGGACTTCGGCGGTGTATTCGATCACCACGCCTTGCGGATCGACGAAATAGACAAAAACGTTGTCGCCTGGTCCATGCCGACCGACGCCCCAGCCGATCGGATAACCGTGATCGACGACGCGGCCGGAGCCTCTCATGACGGATTCGAGATCGGGCATCAGGAAGGCGACGTGGTTTAGTCCATTGACCGGAGCTTCGGCCAGCACGACCGCATGATGGTCGTCGTTGCAGCGCAGGAAGGCCATCAGTTTCGATCGGTCCGTCAGACGGAAATCGAGGATATTACGATAGAAGTCCGAAAGCGCCTCGATCTCGGCGCTGTTGATGTTGACATGGGCAAGACGCTGCGGTCGGTTGGCGACGACGACGCCCTGCTTGCGGCGGTCTCCGTGCACGAATTCCAATGCCGAGCCTTGCGGCTCGCGAATCACGAAACGCTCGCCGCCGGCCGGACCATCGGCGAGCCCGATTTCACGCAGCACAGTGCAACCTGCGGCAACCGTCTTTGCCAAAAGCCACACTAGCGCTTCAGCCGTGCCGACGCGAAAACTGATCTTGCGCAACTCCGAGCGGTCGCTCTGCTTCAGTTCCAACACATGAAAATCATCGCCCGTTGCTGCCAGGAAAATCTTGTCCTCCGCTTCGGCGACGACATCCAGGCCCCAGACGCGAGTATAAAAATCGACAGACGCTGCAAGATCGGGTGTGGCCAGCTCTACGCTGCGCAAAGCGATAACAGGAAATTCAGCCATAGGATCAAACCTCGTCCAAGCCCAAGAAAGCTCGCGCATTCGCAAATGTCAGGCGCTCGCGCAAACTTGCATCCGCAAACGCTTCCTCGATGCGAGCGACAGGCTCTTTCTCTTGAAAATCAAAGGGATAGTCGGTTCCAAGCAGCACGCGCTCCTCCCCGAACACGGCGACCAGGTGGCGCAGAATGTCCGCATCGAAGACCAGCGAATCCACATAGAGGCGTCGCGCCTGCACAGCAGCGCTCTCCATCATGATCTCATTGAGCGCCGGGAAAGCGGAATAGCCCTTTTCAAGCCGCGGCAGCAGCGAGGCAAATGTGCCGCCGCCATGGCTGAAAGCGATCCGCAGTTTTGGGAATTTCTGAAGCAGCCCGCCAGTGATCACCGATGCGGCTGCCAATCCGACATCGGTCGGGTACCCGAGCACCTGCTGAAGCGGGGCCGGCCCGAGCAACCGCTCCATCCCGGTCGGGCGTACCGCATGCACGAAGACCGCCGCATTAAGCTTCTCCGCCTCCGCAAAGAATGGTTGGAAACGAGAATCGCCGATCGGCACGCCATTGATATTGCTGCCGATCTCGACACCGCGAAAACCGAGTTCGCCGGCAATGCGATGTAGTTCAAGGTTGGCAAGATCAACATCCTGAAGCGGAAGGCCGCCAAGCCCGACGAAGCGCCCCTCGCCTTCGGCAACGATCGCGGCAATCGTATCGTTGACATATCGGACAAGATCGCAAGCTGCGTTCGTTTCGATCCAGTAACCGAAAAGTTCCGGCATAGGCGACAGAGCCTGAACCCGGATGCCGGTTCTGTCCATATCTCCCAGCCGCCGTTTGGCGACCCAGCACGCATCGCTAACTGTGCGGTACGGCTTGTCATTGATGACGACGGTCGCATGGCAGGCATCGGCGGCCATCATCGATGGCCAGCCGCGGACCGTTAGACGGTTAGCCCGGGCCGGAAAGTGGGCAGGCACCACATGACAATGGACATCGATGCCACGGCAAGTGCAGCCACTCATAAAGGTGCCAGGCACCCCTTTTTCCGCTCCGCCCATTGAATCCTCCCTCGTCAGCATCCGTCATAATGTACAAACTTTTCTGTGTAAAGGTAAAATTTATAAATTTCCCTTCACCCCTCCATCGTGTATATAAAAAGTGATTTGCAAGCCAGAGAACGCCATGAACGTCAACCTGCTGAAAAAGGGGGCGGAAAGCCCCGCCACATTGGCAACCAGCATCTATGAGCGGCTGAAGGCCGATATTCTCTCAACGCGCCTGGAGCCCGGCCGGAAGCTGCAGCTGCGCTTCCTGATCGAGCACTACGATGCCGGCCAGACTCCGTTGCGCGAGGCGCTGAACCGATTGACGACAGAGGACCTCGTCATCGGAAAGGAGCAGCGCGGCTTCTTCGTCAAGCCGATCAGCCTGGACGAGTTGCACGAGCTGACGAAAACACGGTGCTGGGTGGAGACGCTGGCGCTGCGCGAATCCATGGCGAATGCGACGCCCGACTGGGAAGAGGCGCTTTTAGTCGCTCATCACCGGCTGGAGCGTACCCCACGCTCGCTCAATGCGGAGCAGTTCGAGGACAATCCGGAATGGGAAAGACTTCATCGCGCTTTCCATGCGTTGCTGATCGGAGGCTGTGGATCAAAACCCTTGGTAGGCTTTTGCGAGCAGCTTGCCGACAGGCTCTACCGCTATCGAGCGCTTTCGATCCGTAAAGCCTTTCGCGTGCGCAAGGTCAGTGACGAACATGCCGCGATCCTGAAAGCCGTGCTCGATCGAGATATCGCAGAAGCCGAACGCCTGCTGCAGTTTCATTATGAAAAAACGGCCGACATCATCCGAGCTGATCTCCGCGCGACAAATAACGGCACTACCGCCCCGCAATTAGATGCCTGAAGCGGAACGGAAGTGGAGGTCCCGACAGCCGGATAAGAGGCAACACGCGGCCTCCGGCTTTTTCACACCTTCGCAAGGCTGCCGCCAGCCCTCTGGTTCGGATGCAACAGGCGTGTTTTCTTATTTTAAAGCAGACGCGACCGCGGCACGGATGATGGCGACCGCGAATTCCCATGCAATCTGGTGAGAATACAACCATACGTATTTGCCTTTGGTTTAAGTTCCGCTGCTAATGATCGCGCATCGCGATCGGGTTGCGACACAGCCACCACGGGAGCGCCGCCTTTGCATGTTGCATCGTTTCATTGTTAACCGATCCGGCAATTTCGGAAACATGGAGGCGGCACGGGGATGATGAGAGTTTTTTCGTTGGTGCTTGGTTGATCGTTGGCCGCGTCCGGCGTGCTGTTCAGATCTTTTTGATTGTCCGAATGGGGTGTGCCCGGCTTCATCTTCCTCGCGTGGCTCCTGGCCCTCGGTTTGGGGTGGGAAGGAAAGGGCAAGCCATACTCGATCCGCTTCGGCTTCATCTGCGCCAGCAGCATCGCGCTCGTTCTTCTGGCCACGGTCTACGTCCACCGCTATTTCGGAATCGCCCTGTTGCTCGGGCTCGTTTATCTCGGCGCGAAGATGAAATTCTTTGAACGGCAATGGGGAGCCGCCGCACCCGGACGGACGGATCACCGGCAGCAATGAGCGCCACTCTTTCCCGGGGCAGCGTTGGAACGATCGAGGTCCAATCTCAACGGTGCAGCGCGATGCCCACCCTTACCAATCCGTAAGTTGCCGCCGGGCCGCCCTCTCGGCTAGATCTTGCCGCACCAGGCATGCCGGAGCGGCCGATGCGAATCCTGCTGATCGAGGACGATATCAAGACGTCCGATTATATCGCCAAGGGCTTGTCCGAGGCCGGGCACGTCTGTGACGTCATCGGCGACGGCCGCGACGGGCTGTTTCAGGCGCAGCGCGAGACCTATGACGTCATCGTCGTCGATCGCATGCTGCCGGGCCTCGACGGGCTGGCGATCGTCCGTTCGCTGAGGGCTGCCAGGATCGGCGCACCGGCGCTGTTCCTGACCTCGATCGGCGGCGTCGACGATCGCGTCGAAGGGCTGGAGGCGGGCGGCGACGATTATCTCACCAAACCTTTCGCCTTCTCCGAGCTTCTGGCGCGCATCCATGCGCTCGGTCGGCGTCCGCCGGTGCAGGAGCAGCGGACGGTCTTGAAGGTTGCCGATCTCGAGCTCGATCTGATCCGCCGCGAGGCCCGCCGCGCCGGCCAGCTGATCGAGCTGCAGCCGCGCGAGTTCACCCTGCTCGAGGTGCTGATGCGCGGCGAAGGCCGGGTGATCACCAGGACGATGCTGCTCGAGCGGGTCTGGGATTTCCACTTCGATCCGAAGACCAGCGTCGTCGAGACCCATATCAGCCGCCTCAGGGCCAAGGTCGACAAGCCGTTCCAGGCCCAGCTTCTGCACACGATCCGCAACACCGGATACAGCCTGCATGCGCCTCGAACAGGATGATTTCAGGCCCATCGGCCTGAAAATCTCAAATCCTGTTCGCAAGTTAAAGAGCAAGAGGCATGATGTCGTCCGAAAACCGCGCACACTTTTCGGCATCATGCTCTAGCCTGCGAAGAAGCACGCCGTTCCGCCTGGCCGTTACCTTCGGCGTCCTCTTCGTCGTCGCCTTCATCTTCAGCGGCGCGATCATCTATCACATGCTGCGCCTCGGCCTTGACCGAGACGTCGACCAGTCGCTCACCGAGATGAATTCGCTCATCGCCTCGACCTATGAGCCCGGCGACACCCAGGATCTGATCAACACGCTGAACAATTATGCGAGTTTCCAGTCCACCTCTGACGGGCTCTATTCGCTGACCGATGCCGGCGGGCGCAAGCTCGCCGGCAATTTTGCGGCGCCCCGCATCCCGGACGGCGTCTATACCGTCACCTCGGGCGATGTCGGGCTGAAGGGGCGTGAGCGCTACCGGATGCGGGTGTCGACCATCGGCCCCTACAATCTGGTGGTGGCGGAAAACTTCAACGATGTCGACGAGATGCTGCGGATCGTTCTGGTAAGCTTCGAATGGGCTGCGGCAATCGTCGTGGCGACGGCGATCGGCGGCGGCGTCTTTCTGGCCGTTCGCGCCCAGGCGAGATTGGACGGGGTCGCCAACACCATGAACGACGTTTCTCACGGCGCCCTCGACGCTCGCGTCCCGATCACCGGCCACGGCGACGATCTCGATACGGTGGCGATCCAGATCAACGCGGCACTGGAGCGGCTGCAGAGACTGGTCGAGAGCATGCGGCAGGTGAGCGCCGATATCGCCCACGATCTGAAAACACCGCTCAACAGGCTGCGCCTAACGCTGGATGCCGCCGTGGCTGGAATCAACCGGCAAGCGGATGTTTCGGCTCTGCTTGACGAAGCGAGAAACGAGAGCGACCGGATCGACGCCACCTTCGAGGCGCTGCTGCGCATTTCCCAGATCGAGGCCGGCGCCCGCAAGGAGCGCTTCCAGGCGACCGATATCGACGCCGTGCTGAGCGTCATCTCCGAGGTCTATGTCGATGTCGCCGAAGATGCGGGGCAGTCGTTCCGGATCGCCGAGCGCGCGCCCGCCGTCATCGGGGGCGACCGCGATCTCTTGACGCAGATGATCGCCAACCTGGTGGAGAACGCGATCAACCACTGCCCGCCCGGAACCGGCATCACGCTGTCGCTTCGCCGCCAGGGCGGCCGCGCCATTCTCTCGGTCGCCGACACCGGCCCCGGCATCCCCGCCGAGGAAAGGGACAAGGTCTTCCGCCGCCTCTACCGCATCGACAAGAGCCGCAAGACGCCGGGAAGCGGCCTCGGCCTCAGCCTCGTCAGGGCAATCGCCGAGCTGCATTCGGCCGAGATCGCACTGGCGGACAATCATCCCGGCCTTCGCGTTTCGATCGCCTTCCCGCTGATGCCGGAGAAATCCTGAGCCGCCATGCCGCGAGCCGGGCGAAACGGGCGGCAAAACGGCGGATCTCGGCAGCAGCGCGAAAAGACAGCACGCTCCACGGCCGGCGGCGGCCGAGCCGGTAGGCCGAAAGCCCCGCCTGGATCTGCGAGCAGGGATCGGCCCTTTGGCTCACCGGCAGCGGATCGACGAAGCAAGCGCGCAGCCCCTCATCGAACTCCAGGTCGAAGGCGAGATCATAGGGCAGCCGCATCGGCAGCAGCGCCCCGGCAATCCAGCCCGCCGCCTTGCGGTTGACCAGATAGGCGCCCGATCCCTTCTCGCGGGTCAGCGCGATGGCGAGCGAGCGCGAGCCGGTCAGCGGCTCGACCCGGTGCTTGCGACCGGAATTGACCGTCGACAGCCGCAGAATGTCCCAGTGCGCCTGGTGGCGAAGCGCGGCCTCGAGCAGTTCGGCAAAATCGTCGTCTAAGTCGAGATCGTCTTCCAGAATAAGCGCGAATTCCGCCTCACTGGCGAGGAAGCGTCTGGCGCATTCGACGTGGCTGAGATAGCAGCCGATCTCGAAAGGGTTCGGCCGGCGGCCATGCCGACGGAGATAGGATGCTTCATCAAAGTCGGGATGCGGCAGGCTCAGCCCCGCCCCGTCGACCGCCGCCACGCGCTCATAGGCAAGGCCGAAGCCTGCCAGCAGCCGTTCCATCCGAAACCGCCGCAACGGCGCGCGGTCGAGATTGATGAGGTAGGTATTCACCTGCAGGCTGACGGGATGAAGAGCCGGCATAAGGGCGGCAGGTGTGGCGCGCATGTTCATGAGATTTGGCCTCGACTTGGCAATGACGACGCCAAGCCTGCGCTGCAAACCTCACCGGGACTTCGCCCGGACCATACATTTTCGTAAGCTGCGCCATCGCCAGCCGAGGAATGCATCCTTACGGATCGGTATTGTCCCGGCAAAGAGCCGGTAAGAATGCCGCGCTACATCCTCGCGTGCTGCACGCAATGGGTCACTTCCCTTCCCGCGATCATGACGACACCCATCAGGCCTTCGATGACGACGGCGACCCATTGCGTGCCGCGCCTCGCGTCCAAAATACTCCGCCAGCTCGGGAACAACAGGCTTCGCCGATCGTAAGGTTTGTGGGCCGTGCGGAGGTGCTTTAACACAGCCATGCACTTCGATACTCTGTGCGGCCCACTCCAGTCGAAGCCAGGGCGCTCCCGTATGTTTGGAAGCGCCCACGCCATTGCCCAGTCCCGATCGGCATCGCGATGGGAGCGACAGCCCGGAGGCACGTCCGGCGAGAACACCCGCCGCAACCTCCCTCATCCCAGGCCTTGAGCCTGGGATCCATGGCCACGGCAGTCCAGGCCAGGGTGGATCCTCGGGGAAGCCGGCCGCTCACAGCCGCGACGTCTCGACGCGGAACGCGAAAGGCAATCGCGCGCCGGTCAACCCCACCACGCGACCTTACGAGCGTTCAAGGACGCCCTCGGCCGGTTTGATGATATCCCACATCCCTACTATGGAGGGCTGAAGCCCCAGGCAGCAGGCTCGAGATAAGCACGGGGTGGCTGGATTTCATCCATACCCACCGGCCGGCGCGTCAGCGTCACTATTTTGAATCCCTCGCTGTCTCCCCAGCCAGACAAGTGGGCGTCGATCAGCGGTATGCCGTCCGAAGTCAGGCATTGCCTTAGACCCATATCAGCCGTATTCGGTGTCCGGTCATACCATGCGCAGTCCTCGCCGAGCAGCCGGTCCTGCTCTCTCAAGTCGACGATTCCATACGCCTCGTCAAATCTCCTGAACTTCGGCGAGACAATCGAGGAGGAGCGGACAGCTTCGAACATGCGCTCCCCCTTGGATACGGAATATCGAAGCCCCTGGTCT
Source organism: Rhizobium sp. NLR10b (assembly GCF_019685435.1). NCBI lineage: Bacteria > Pseudomonadati > Pseudomonadota > Alphaproteobacteria > Hyphomicrobiales > Rhizobiaceae > Rhizobium > Rhizobium sp. NLR10b. Next base: position 36,515 of record NZ_JABDWV010000004.1, read on the forward strand.
TCAAGCTCGTTCCAGACGGTGATCAGGATCGATCCGTCTCCACGGTCGCGCTGTCGGAGCCACCAGGGATAATGACGCAACAGCCTCTCCTTGGATCTGTGGCTAACCAGCTCCGCCTCGAAGTCTCCAGGATTTGGGGTGTAATCGTCGTAACGTGGCAAGGGCGCGAGCCAGGTACCGGCTTCGAGAAGCTGCATTGGCGGTCGTACCACCGCTTCCGGCACAGGCCCGCGCCGCAGTTCCGTCAGCCGCGTCTCGGACATGACCTCCCCGCTGGAGAAAAGGACTTTCGTCGCGATCTCTATTCCGTCCTCGGTCAGGCAAGTCATCCAACTGGGACTGGTCTCGCCCCTGTCCATGCGCCGGACGATCTGCCGCCAGCGACACTGCTCACCGCCGACGGTCTCAACATCATCCGTCTCCCTGACTTTCGTGATGCCGTCATAATCTTGAGATGGTTCGACCTGCCTGACCTGAAATGATGAGATTTCACCATTCCTCCTGGTTGCCCTCAGAACCACGTTCTTGAAGAAATGTCCGTAAGAAAGGTTCGTTTCTTCGTTTCCTTGCTCTTCAACAGCCTTTGTGATGCTGGACGACCCGCTGGCGGTCCCCTTTGGCACTATGGGCGTCACGCACGATCATCTTTGCGGTATAGTCGGGCACATCAGGACTGGCGAAAAACGGAACCTCGCTCGCAAAGGCGGAACCGGCCGCAATCGTGATCACTGCGAAAACAATCAATCTGTACATGAGACTCCTCGGCGGGAAGGCCCGCACAACCAGTGGGATTGACAGGAGCAGCGACAGGTCAGCGTAACTGAAGGCAGCTGCAGGTCAACTGATAGCCTGCAGCCTCAAGCCGAATGGTGGTCGACCGCACCACCGCCGCATCCCAGGGGCGTAAACGACTGCCCCGATCATCACCAAAACGTAGCGCATACTGCCCTCCGGAGTTTCTCATCTTCTGCAATTTTTAGCTGCAGTCTCTCGTTAGTGGAAGCACCAATCTTGGGTGGCGCCCCGGCACATTCCGCAGACCGGTGAAGGCGCCGCCCTTGCCGTAACGTCATCGCGCCGACGCCGCCTATCTCTCCCGGCACCACCTCTCCTCCGTCATCCCAGGGCTTGACCCTGGGATCCATGCGGGCGAGGCACCGCGTGCCGACGGTGTGCGACGCAAACAACTGCAGCCGCGTGCGTGGCTGTGGATCCCAGGGTCAAGCCCTGGGATGACGGAGTGTGGGGTTGGCCTTGTTGCCCAACGCACCGCCGGTGCGGATTGCGCCCGCTGTTGCCGGAGCGACCGCCGGTGAAGCGCGTGAGGCGCCGCCCTTGCCGTAACGTCATCGCGCCGACGCCGCCTATCTCTCCCGGCACCACCTCTCCTTCGTCTCCTCGGGTCAAGCCCGAGGAGACGAAGGATGAGGCACGCTCTGCGGCAGACCCCCGCATCACCCCTTCGCCCTGCGCAGCGCAATCAACCCCCGGCGAAGCCACAGCAATTGCTGCGGCGGCATGTGGCGCAGGTGTTCGTAATCCATCACCGCGACGTTATAGACGGTGCTGCGCACCTGCGGCCCGTCCTCGCAGCGCAGAAGCACGGCCTGCAGTTCCATCATGCGGTTGCTGGCCTTGCGGGCGCGGTCGGCGAGGCTTTCGGTCACCTCGCCTTCGTGGCCCTTGACGGCGAAGAGCGATTGGGCCCTGGGGCTCGGGGCGGGAATGCCCGTCGTCTTGTGGTAGCGGGCCATGACCTCGGCATAGTCGTCGCCGGCCTGGCGCTGCTCGTCGGTGATCAGCCCGTCGAGGAACATGCGGCCGAGGGTATAACCGGCATAGGGGCTTCTCACGGTCTCGTCGGCTACCGTCCTGCCGAAGCCGTGGATGCGCCGGCGCGCCGCCATCGCCACGCTGATATTCTCCTTCTCGGTTTCGAACGGCTTGATCTTGCCGCAGGGGAAACGCTCGACATTGGCCTTGCGCGGCCGGCCGGCGCCCTTGTTTGCCCGCTGTATCTTCACCTTGGTGGCCTTGCCGCCCATCGGGATCTCCTTCCTATTGAATGATGCCGTTTCGAAGTGCGGCGGCGACCAGGGCAGTCTCCTTGAACACGCCGAGCTTCGCCTTGGCGTTGGCAATGTGGGTGTTGACGGTGATCGGCGAGATGCCGAGGATCGCGCCGATCTCGGCAGCGGTCTTGCCTTGCGCCATCCAGCCGATGATCTCTCGCTCGCGCGGGGTCACGGCCCTCATGGCGCCGGTCCGTCGATCGTCGGCACGCGCGGCATCGTCACCTCGGCGCCCGACAGCGTCACCCGCCGCACCCGGTCTGGATGGCGGATCGGCGCGGGTGCCGCGCTGGTGGCCGCCAGCTGCTTGCGCGCATCCTGCCTGGACGGGAACCGGTCGCGGTTGCGATGCGCCATGTTGATGACGGTGTTCTTCTTCGAGCCGAAGAGTTCGGCGATTTGACGTGCCGAGAACCCCTCCTGCCAGAGCTTCTGCGCCTTGACGATCTTGTCTTCCGTCCAGAACAGATCTCTCATCCCACTGCCTCCTGTGCGTCTCGTGCGGCCCTTGCGATGACCGGGTTGTCGGGAAACATCTCAGCCAGCGCCCGCTTGGCGCTGCGGCTGCCCTTTGCCGCCTGCCTCAGCAGGGCCATCTTTTCGGCCGCGACCTTCGGCTGCGGCTGTTCGGGCTCAGCTTTAACGCGCGGGCGGCTTTGCGCCGTCATCACCGCCTGCTGCTGGCGGGCGATTTCGGCGAAGCTCGCCGAGCTCGGGGCGAAGGCGCGGTTATGGTCCCTGACCTGGCCCGACAGGAACAGCCTGGCGGCGCGCCAGACCGCCTCTGCCGGAATGCCGTCGATTGCGACGAGGTAGGCGCGGAGCTGCATGTCGGGATCAATGCCGGCGGAGGCCGGAAATCCCGAAAGCATCCCCGCTATGATCTTGACCGGAGAGGAAATCTCTTGCGGCATCGACCGTTGTCCTTCTGCCCATGCTTGCATTGATCGGCCCTGCTTGCCTCGCCTTCTCATTGAAATACCAGTCGGATTTGATCGCCCGCCAACCGCGCAGGATCTGCATCTCGGCGGCCTCGACCGGGTTGCCGGTCTTGAGGTACTCCTTGAGCTGGATCCTCGCCGCATAGACCGTGAGCGGCTTCTTCAGGCTGCGGGCGCGATGCTCGATGATCGCCGCCGCCAGCTCCTGCCCCAGCACAGGGCTGAGGATTTCCATGATGTCCTTGCTCATCTCCTGCCTTTCCATGCGATTGCCTTCCCGCTCGCGGCGTGTCGCCGTCGTCAAGCGCGCAGCTTCAGCCGCCCTCGGGCGAAGTTGACCAGGGCGCCCGGCCTTACGGCGCGGCCGGGAAAACGCCGGACCGCGCGGCTGGCATGATCCTGTTGGGCGGTGTCGCCCTTCTCGGCGCTGCGAAGCCGGTGGATCTCGTTTTCCACCGAGGGCACCGACACCCCGAGGATGGCTGATATTTCGATATAATCCCGGCCGGAGCGGAAGAGCTCGAGGGCGTTCATGTCAGTGCCTTGATGCGCCGGGGCGGTGCTCATCACTTGATCCTCATTTTCATTTCGATCCGCAGCCGGCCCTTCCCGCCAAGCGGACGCCGGCCAGATCGTTCATTTTCAAACTGGTGAAAGAGGCTGGCGTCGCCGAGGGAGCGCGACGACGCCAGCTGCCGATAGCCTTCAGGGAGGAGTGAGGCTGTCGGAATTGGTGATTGGCCGAGAACGGGGCAAGACCGGCGTCTGCCGCATCTCTTCCGGCTCCGTCTGCCGGCCGCAATTCTCGCAATGGCGCTCGATCACCTCGGCGATCGACAGCGCCCTGCCGCAGTGCGGGCAGCCGGTGTAGCGGGCATTGGCGGAACCCGAAAGCCGGGGCCGGCCGTTGATGATATCGGTGCTTGTCATGACAATAAGGGTATATAAAATACCTCGCACGTCAAGCGATTTAGGGCATTACATGTACCTTTTTTTAGGGTATAATTCATATCATGTTGAAAGATCAGGAACAATTCGAGCGCGAAGAACGCGCAAGGCGTCTGGTCATGGCCAGGAAGAACGCGGGCTTTGCCGGGCCGAAGGCGATCGTCGATCGTTTGGGCTGGAACGCCAATGTCTACAAGGCGCACGAGTCGGGCCGGAACGGCTTCGGCATCGCCGACGCGAAGAAATACGCCAAGGCGTTCAAGGTCAATCTCAACTGGCTGCAGTTCGGAACCGGCGACGCGCTCGATCCGGAGGAACGGCCGGTCTCGGTCGCCGACGTGCCAAAGATCTCCTGGGTCAGCGCCGGGCAGCTGACCGAGCAGGCGCCGATCACCGACTTTTCGGAATTCCCGACGGTCGCCGCGCTCGACCTGCCCGACGGCGACTGGATCGCGCTCGAGGTCGAGGGCAATTCGATGAACAAGATCTCGCCGCCGGGCTCGATCATTTTCGTCAACCGCCGTGACAAGCGCCTGGCGCCGAACGCCCTCTATGTCGTCGCCGACGAGACCGGGGCCGCGACCTACAAGCGCTACCGTCCCAACGACAATCCGCCCTTCCAGCCCGCTTCCTACGAGGACGTGCCGCCGCCGGAATTCCAGGGCGCCGTCACCATCGTCGGCCGCGTCCGCCGATCGGTGATCGAAATGTGAGAGTCCAAGCCTTTCAAAAAGATGAACTGATTCCGTGAGATAACTCTCTCTGTTCCCGCAAAGCGCCAACCTCTTCCCAGTTAGATTCAGGATGATCCGCCGCCCTCACCAGCCGGAAGAATTTGGTTCTCTTGCTTTGCTGATCATCGCTTTCAGCGCCGGCGACCCTGCTTTGAGGTGAACCTCTCAAGGCCGAAACCGGCTCTGCCCCTCGCTTCCATCGCCATGCGCATAATGCGTGCAGCGATCCTTGCGGGAATGACATGCCTGCAAACACGCGCTTCGAGCGCAGGCGCCAAATCTGAAAGCCGCGCCGCAGAGCAGAGCGGATCAGCGTCGCCGCCCGCGCGCCTGCGATATCCCGATCTCTCTCACTTCCTCTCTCTTCCATCTCTTTCCAGTTCCTGAAGGCTGGTGAGGGAGGGTTCCGGCCAAAGCTTCCCCCTACCCCATGAGCAAAGCCCATGAAGCCGGGAGAGCATTGGCCATGTCCTGAAGGCCGGAGCCGGGATGGGACACGTGCCAGAGGGGCCATTCGCTTCACCCTCGTCCTGATTTTCTGACAGCGCACTTAAGGACTTTCGCTTCCCGCGCCGCTGGGCTTCGTCAGCTCGGGAGTTGCACCCGGTCGCCCAATCACTTGGCTGTGACATACGCCTACGATTCGTACCCCGTCAAGCATTGAGGTATTTTTTATACCTTTCTATGTTGACGATATGGGGTATTCTATATACCTTCTTCAGCACGCCAATTAGCCGGCGCGAGAGAGGGCAGAGCGATGCAGCATATCCGCGGGATCGAGACCGAGCAGAGCCGGCGGGACGCCCGCTGGAATGGTGCGCGAAGGCTCGACGACTGCGATGCCTATATGGCCAACGAGGCCCAGCGCATGGGCGCCCTCGGCTTTGCCTATCTCGGCCGCCCGGAACATTCGGTCCGCGGCCCGTCATGGCTGCGCGGCGCCACGGCAAGCGTCGAAGCGCATTACCGCTACGCCCGCGAAATCATGGGCATCACCGATGGCGATCAGCTTTATGCCTGAGGGAGAAACGGGGATGTCCGCCGATTGCGTCATTAAAGCCTTTTCCGGCTGCGCCTGCCCGCCGGGTCAGTGCGCCGAGAAGCCCATCATCCCGGCGCCGGTCACCTTCGTCTCGTGGCGGATTCAAGCGTTCACCTGCATCGCCTTCGGCTTCCTGGCCGCGATCCTCTTGGCCGCCTGGATGGAGCCGCAACTCAAGCATCGCGATCTCGATCACCAGGAGCAGGTGTCATGGAAGTAAGCGAATGGTTTTCGACGCGCCACCGGTCAGGAGCTGAACTTGATGTCGCTCGCCCTGGCCGCGGTAATGAACGCCCGCCGCACCTGCTCGGGCTCGGCAACGTCATTGAAGACATCGAGCACCAGCAGCTCGGCAGCCTTGGCCGCCGGCGTCTGCTCGGGCCAATCGTTGAGCAAGGTATTGCCGGCCTGGACGACGTTATAAACGGTCCTGGTCTTGCCATTGATGGTGATCTTCACCGGCTTGAAGCTTCGTCGCCTGCTCATGATGCAGCCCCCACGCGGAACACGCAATTCAACGAACGAGGTTCGGACTCGTTTCGGTTGAAGTGACTATGTCACATCTCGCTGCCGTCAGGCGAATCAACTTGCCTGCAGCCAGACCTGCGAGAGCCGGCAAACCTGGCGACCCGTTTTTCGGTCGACCGCCTGACGTACAGGGACGCCATGCTTGGGGTTTAGCAAACGGCCACCGAATACCAAGAAATTATGAGCCTGAGTTGTGGATAGTTTGCTTCCCTGCAGAATAAAATGCAATCGTACGAATATTCCCTCTATTTATAGCCGCGATAATAGCACTCACGATAGTATTAATCATTGCAATAAATATTGATTTGTGTATAATAATTCCATAGCACCTAGACGCCAATACCTAGGAAACACCCCCTCTCTTGATCCCCGCTTTTTGCGGGGCTTTCTTTATCTCAGCCGTAGTTTGAGAAGCAGGTGGGCTTTTTGTTGTTTTTGGCATGCAAGTCAGGACTTCCGGCAGCACGCAGCGAGCGCGCTCCTGCCAATTCCCGACCGTGCCGGCGCGTCCCAAGCACCAGCAACAGCGGTTTTTCGACACGATTTGCCAATGGCAGCACATCAACCATTGCGTCTAAGCGTTACTCGGTAGATGCCGTTACCAGGATAGCATGCTCAAACTATGCAAAATCACCTGCAGCCCCAGAGCAGCCTGGGTAACGCCGAGCACCACTGCCAAAACCTGTAGGGAAGTTCCGATCCATCTGAGGATAGTCTCTGCGAAAATCATTGCCATCCAGTCCAGCGCCAAGATCAGTGCTACGATGGCCGCCACTGTGAGCCCTTCCGTTCGGCGCCCCCCGGCCAACGTGGCGAAGACGATGACAGCGGCTATACCATAAGGCGTCACGATCGTTGGAAACGCCAGCGGTGTGAGAGCCAGCCGCAGATCCGTCTGGCCCAATTCTGTTGGTCGTACCGGGAGGTCAGGAGTCGGCTGCAAGACGGTTCGCAAGGCCACGATGAACAGGATGATGCCACCAGTCATCGCCAGCACCGGCAATGAGATATCCAGATTTTCAAGCATGGTGCGTCCGAGCAGCCCGGCGATCGCCAGTGCCGCCGCCGAGAACAGGATCGCCCTGGCGGCTATTCGTCGCCGAAAGGTGGGCTCATGGCCGCCGACCAGCGCCTTGAACGGCATCAGTATCTTGATCGGACCGAGCATCAAGAAAAGCATGAGGAATATTTTGCGCGCACCGAACTCCACCGCTGGCACATCCGGTCCGAGCGGCGATTGCGCAAAGGATGATGCGGGAAGACAAGCCACCCAAACCATGGCCAGAACAGAAGCCAGGAGGTTCCACCGACCGGCACGACGCAACCAGAGGCCTGCATCTGCAACTTTCCCCCGCAGCCAAGTCATCGTCGGCCCGTCTCCAACCACGAAAGCGCTGGTGCTCGTTGCCCGATGTCGAATAGCCGAACCTCGGGATGTACGAAATAGCGGGCGACGGCGGGGATGATCCTAAGGAACCTGCTTCTGGTTACGACCGCAAGCCGTTCGATCTGTCGATGGTGGCCCGAGACAAATTTCAGATGAGCAGCCATGGCCTCGAAGCTCTTCCACCCGGGAAATGATTCAATGATGATCATCAGCCCGTTGAGTTTTCCATTTGCGTCGAGACAAAGCTCGACCTCTGTCGCGATCCTCTCGAAGTCCGCCTGCTCGAGAGGACCTTGCGGTGTAATGATCAGGATGTTTTTGTCACGCACGGGCTCAACGAGAATCATCTTCGCTCTTGTCCTCAATGCCACTCGATCGCCCCCTCCGCCGGCGGGGAGCAGTCAGACGGTGATGCCGGCCTGTGCGCCGAATGGCGGCTTGCCCCGTGGAAGGCCCCCGGTTCGCACTTTGCGCGATCGCCGATGGTCCCGCCGCAACTGAAAGGCCAAATCGGTTCAGTCGCTGTCATAACCAGCCGCCCGAGAACCCGGCCCGTCTTAGCCCCACAACCAAAGGCGCGCATCGACGCATGATGTTCCATAACAAGCCGGTTCGGTAGTTTTCGATCATCAGAACCACAGGCCCCTGGTCGATCCCGAAATGGTAGAGGCTGACCCAAGATCCGCCGTCGCCGTTCTCCAAAGTATAGGTCTGGTTGAAGGACGGTTTGAAACCGTAGAGCCGCGTCATGCCGAGATTCATGCGTGCGAAGTTTCGGACGGTCGGGATCACGATCTCCGGCGCAAATGGCAATGAAGCAATGACGACCCATGGGCATACGGTTCCATCGTCCGGCCCAAAGGGTGCACCGCGGGCGATGTAGTCGAAGAATTCCCTGTCGATACCGTCGACATTTCGCTTGATCCAACCGGGACCGTCGCTCGCCGTGAAGCCCCAGCAGTGGGCGCCATAGCCTTCAAAGTTCAAAGGGTTGCGGATTGCGTATTCCTGCTGGACAAAAGTCGCATGCCGGCTGTTCTGAAAGTAGTCGCTGTCATGTTCGCGCATGAACTCGTCACGGATGCTGCGGAAGTCGATCCACATATGCGAAAGCTGGTGGGTAAACAGCGGTCCTGAATAGAGCAGCTCGCGACCGTAGATATTCCGCCATTCATAGCTCTCGGTGTAGGCGGCATAGGATTCCGGCGGCAACGGATGCGTGGGGGAGCCGAGGCCGAGGATATAGAGGAGCAATCCTTCGTCATAGCCGCGCCAGCGATAGGGAATGAAGCCGCTTTCCGGTCGCCAGCCATGGGTCAGCGTCGCGCCGTGGTCGCAGGCCCAGTTCCAGTCCGCCCGCTCGTAGAGCGCCGCCGCGAGCCGTCTGACCTTCACCTCGTCCTCCGTGTCGCCGTCAAAGTAGGCGGCAACGGTCAGAGCACCGGCAAACAGAAAAGCCGAGTCGATGGTCGACAATTCACACTGCCAGACCCGCCGCCCCGTCTCGATGTCGAGGAAATGGTAGAAGAAGCCCTTGTACCCCGAGGCGTCCGGTTCCGGTCCCTGATGGCAACGCAGCAGGAATTCCAGCCGCCGTCGGGCGATCTTGGCGGCAAACTCCCTGATGACGACGCCGCGCTCCACCACGACCGGAACGGTCGCAAGCGCCATGCCGATGGCGGCGATGCTCGCCGGAGCACCCGCCTGGGTCTTGTCGCGCACCAATCCGTTGTCCGGGTTCGTACATTGGAGATAGTAGAGCAAGGTGGTGAACTGAAGGCGACCGAGATCTTCATCGGTTGGCATCCGGTTCAGTTCGGGATCGGTCGACAAGAGTTCCGACATGGCTAGCCCATCACCAACTGGATCTGATGGTTCTTCCCGTCGTCCTCAAGTGGAACGCTCTGCGCGGTGAGGTCCTCGCCGTCGGCGCTCAGCAGGCGATGACCCCGGCCAGATGCGGGATCCCTCCGCACCTTGATGGAATAGGTCGCCGATCCGAAGCGCAAGTCAGCCTCATAGCCAGGCCAGTGCGAGGGAATGCAGGGTTGGACGGAGAGCTGGTCTCCCTGTCTGCGAATCCCGAGAATGGCTTCCAGACCAACGCGATAAAGCCAGCTGGCCGATCCGGTATACCAGGTCCAGCCTCCGCGGCCGGTATGCGGAAACGCCCCATAGACGTCAGCGCTGACAACGTAGGGTTCGACCATGTATCGCGCAGCGTCTTCGGCGGAGAGGGAATGGTTGATGGGGTTGAGCATGCTCCAGAGCTCAAAGGCCCGATCTGCCTCTCCGAGCATCGCAGTCGCCAGTGCAACCCAGGCCGCCGCATGGGTATACTGGCCACCATTCTCCCGAATTCCGGGAACATACCCCTTTATGTAGCCGGGCTGCAGCGTCCCCTTGTCGAAGGGGGGATGGAAAAGCTGAATCAGCTTGTCTTCGGGCCGAACCAGCCGCTCCCAGACTGCTTGCATGGCAGTGGAAGCGCGTCCTGCGTCGGCGACACCGGAAATGACCGCCCAGGCCTGTGGGATGGCGTCGATCTGGCATTCGTCGTTGAGGTGGGAGCCGAGGGGGGTGCCATCGTCGAAGTAGGCCCGGCGATACCATGAACCATCCCAAGCCTCAGCCTCCAATGAAGCGCGCAAGGCTTCGGCGCGCTCGAGGCACCATGCCACCCGCTCCTCGTCGCCCCTTGCCGATGCGATGGTGGCAAACGACCTGAGCACGGTGAGGAAGAACCAGCCGTTCCACACGCTCTCGCCTTTGCCCTGCGCGCCGACCTTGTTCATGCCGTCGTTCCAGTCGCCCGTTCCTATGAGCGGAAGTCCATGCGCTCCGAGGCGAAGTCCCCGATCCAACGCGCGGCAGCAGTGGTCATAGAGGGTCCCATTTTCCTCAGTGACCCGAGGAACGCCGAAGCTTTCCTCCTGGTCGTCACTCAAGGGCGGCGACGTCACGAAAGAAACCCGCTCGTCAAGGAGCGCGTGGTCCCCGGTCGTTGATACGTAGTGCTGGACGACGTAAGGCAGGAAATAGAGGTCATCGGTCATGCGGGTGCGCACACCGACGCCTGACGGCGGATGCCACCAGTGCTGGACATCTCCTTCCGTGAACTGACGCGCAGCAGCTCGAAGGATGTGGGCGCGTGTTTCGTCGGGTGCGCAATGCACCAGGGCAGCAACATCCTGGAGCTGGTCGCGAAATCCGTACGCGCCTCCGGACTGGTAGAAACCCGTCCGGGCCCAGACGCGGCAAGACAACACCTGATAGATGAGCCAGCGGTTCATCATGAGATCAAAGGCGGCATCGGGCGTTCGCACCGTTACCGAACCGAGCAGTTCGTCCCATTGGCGGGAGACGATCGCCTGCGAGCGTCGGGCGCCAGCCGGCTCGGCATAGTCGCGCGCGAGCCTGCGGACCTCGTCGCGACTGCCAGCCTGCCCAAGGACGAACACCAGTTCGGCGCCTTGGCCGGGGGGAACCGTCATCTCGACCATCAGCGCGGCGCAGGGATCGAGCAGGCAGCCGACGCTGCCGCCGAGACGGGAACCTTCCAGTCCGGCCGGTCGGGAAACGGACCCATTGATGCCGAGAAACTCCCGCCGGTCGCAGGTGAAGGAGCGCGGTGGCGCGCTTGAAGCAATGAAAGCCAGCTTGCCGGAGAAACCACTGTCCCAGAGGTTCCGCGCGACGATGGCGCCGCTCTCGCCGTCAATCTCGCATTCGATCCGTCCGGCTGCGGTCTCGCGCAGCGTACCGAGAACCCATTCGACGAAATAGGTGGCGGTAAGCCTGCGCGCGTCTGTTCCATTGTTGCGGATCGCCAGGTGAACGATCTTGACGGGGTCGGCGTCCGGGACGTGGACCGTCATTTCCTGCCGCAGAGATCCGTGGGTGCTCTCGTAACGGCTGTAACCCTGCCCATGACTGGCGGTCACCGAAGACGAGTGCCCAAGAGGCAGAAGTGTCGGCGTCCAGAACTCCCCGGTCTGCTCATCGCTGAAGTAGACGACTTCGCCTGGAGGGTCCGAAACCGGATCATTGGCCCATGGCGTAAGCCTGTTCAACTGGCTGTTGCCGGCCCAGCTATAGCCGAGGCCGCTTTCGCTCGTCAGGCAGCCGAACGCGGGGTTGGCAATGACGTTGCACCAGGGCATGGGCGTCATGGCCTCTCCATCAGCCGCGATCACATACTCGCGCCCGTCAGGGGTAAAGCCGCCACAACCATTCCAGAAAAGCAGGTCGCCGCGTGCGGCCGCGCGAGGTTTCTCGCCCTCGCCTCGAGACGGCTCCATTGGTTCCCGGGCTTTAGGCATGGTGGCCGCCGGCGTCTCAACCTGACCGGCAAGTGTTCCCTTGCTGCAATAAAGAACGACGCGCGCTGCAGCAGCGAGGGCATCCGCCGATGCGCTTGAAATAGCGGCCGCCGACAGGAGGTGGATGCCTCCGGCCTTGCCGAGCGTCTCCGCCACTTGGCTTCTGTCCACCGCCTCGCCCGCGCCGGCTTCATCGAGGAGCGCAAGGTCGAAGGGAAGTCCGCGGCTGGTGATGAATGCGTGAGCGGCGATAATCTCCTCAACGAGAGACTTCTGGTCCGCCTGGTCCATGCGCAGCAGCAGAATGGGCAGATCTCCGGATATGCCCAGCGACCACAGTCCCTCCGTGGTCAGCCCTTCCTTGACGGGAGCGCCACCATATCGAAGGCCGGGATTCGAAAATGCCAGGCTTCCGGCAAGGCGATTGTAGGCGGCCACCGTGGCCGGCGAGAGCTTTGAGGAAGCAAGTTCAGCGGCATGCCTCTCCTTCGCATCCGACACGGTCTGGACAACCGCATCGATGGTGGCAAAGCGCTCTGCAATGGCTGCCGCGCCCGCTTCGCTATCAGCCGCGCCCGTCACGAATGCGATTGTCTCCGTTCCGGAGGGCTCCAGGCGGACGGTCCTGCGCAAGCTGAAGATGGGGTCGAGTACCGGACCGGTCGTGCCGGTCAGTTTTCCGCCACGCTCGAGCGCGCCGGGATTTGACGGTGTCCTTCCGCGGCCGAGAAACCTGTAGCGGTCCGTGTCGTACCCGACTGCTGGATGGGTGTCGTCGCTTGATGCCGAAACGTGCACCGCCCAGACCGGCTTCTCCGAGCCGCTGCGTGGCCGACGCCTTGCAAACAGTGCGGTGGTTTCAGCGACAAACCAGGTCTCGACGAAGAGCTTTGCAAATGCCGGATGCGCGCTGTCGGCACGCCGGCCATTCAGGCAGATCTCCGAATAGCTCGTCAGCTCGAGTTCCCTTGCCTTCGCCCCCCTGTTGAACAGACGAAGCAGACGCAGTTCGGCGTCATGGTCGGCTGCGACGCAAACTTCCCACGAGATCTCGATGTCCCCTGCCGAACAGCGAAACTCGGCGCGATCCCCTGGAAAGCTGTGCTGGTAGTCGGCATCGGCCCGGCAGACCGGCTGCCGGGCGATGGACCAGACCTTTCCGTCTTCAAGGTCCCTGACGTAGCAGAACTGGCCCCAGCAATCTCGCGTACCGTCCTCCCGCCAGCGCGTCACGTCGAGGCCGAGCCAGGATCCGTAGCCGGAACCGGATTCAGTCAGCAGAACGCTGTATCGACCGTTCGAAAGCAGCGTGATCTCGGGAGGCGCGCCCGCCGGACGCGCCTCACCGACGTCTTCAATTTCGCCAGTCAATCGAGCCATCGGACAAACCCCTCAGTCGAAGCGGGCACCGGCCCATGGCATCTATGCGTTGTCACCCTCAGTGGAAGTAGCCCCCTTCACGCGAACCGTGCTCTTGACGCCCCACTTCCAACCGCTGATCTCAGGCATGTCGTCGCCATGCTTCTCGATATACTGACGGTGCTCGATCAGCTTCTCGCGGATTGCCTGCTTGAAGTAGGCGGCGCGAGCGCCGAGTTGCGGCAGTCGATCGATAACGTCCTCGACAAGGTGGAAGCGATCGAGTTCGTTGAGGACGACCATGTCGAAGGGTGTTGTTGTCGTCCCCTCCTCCTTGTATCCGCGCACGTGCAGATTGCCATGATTGGTGCGCCGGTAGGTCAGCCGGTGGATCAGCCAGGGATATCCATGGAACGCGAAAATGATCGGCTTGTCCTTGGTGAAGAGCGCGTCGAAATCCCGATCGGAAAGTCCGTGCGGGTGCTCGCTCGACGGCTGCAGCTTCATGAGGTTGACGACGTTGATGACGCGCACCTTCAGTTCGGGCAGGTGCTCCCGGATCAACTGCACCGCAGCCAGCGTCTCAAGCGTCGGCACGTCGCCGCAGCACGCCATCACGACGTCCGGCTCGCTGCCCTTGTCGCTGCTGGCCCATTCCCAGATGCCGAGGCCTTCAGCGCAATGCTTGATCGCCTCATCCATCGTCAGCCATTGCGGCGCTGGCTGCTTGCCGGCAACGACGACGTTCACGTAGTCGCGGCTGCGCAGGCAATGGTCGGTGACGGAAAGCAGCGTGTTCGCGTCCGCCGGCAGGTAGACGCGGATCACCTCCGCCTTCTTGTTGACCACATGGTCGATGAAGCCCGGATCCTGGTGGCTGAAGCCGTTGTGGTCCTGGCGCCAGACGTGCGAGCTCAGGAAGTAGTTGAGCGACCCGATCGGCCGCCGCCACGGAATGTGGTTGCAGATCTTCAACCATTTGGCGTGCTGGTTGAACATCGAGTCGATGATGTGAATGAACGCCTCGTAGCAGGAGAAGAAGCCGTGGCGGCCCGTCAGCAGGTAGCCTTCCAGCCAGCCTTGGCACTGATGCTCGCTCAACACTTCCATCACCCGGCCGTCGGGCGAGAGGTGATCGTCCTCGGGATAGATCTCGGCCATGTAGCAGCGATCGGTGACCTCGAGTACGTCCTGCCAGCGGTTGGAATTGTTTTCGTCGGGGCTGAACAGCCGGAAGTTCTTGTTGTTCAGGTTCAGCTTCATGACGTCGCGCAGGAACTTGCCCATGACCCTGGCGGATTCGGCGGTTGTCGCCCCGGCGCTCGTCACCGACACGGCGTAGTCGCGGAAATCGGGCATCTTCAGGTCACGCAGCAGCAGGCCGCCGTTTGCATGCGGGTTGTCGCTCATCCGGCGTTTTCCGGCCGGGGCGAGCGCGGCAATTTCGGCGCGCAGCTTGCCGTCGCCGTCGAAAAGCTCTTCCGGCTTGTACGACTTCATCCACTGCTGAAGGATCTCGATGTGCTCCTGCTTGCCCATCTCGCCCATCGGGACCTGGTGCGACCGCCAGTAGTCCTCGCATTTCTTGCCGTCGATTTCGCCCGGGCAAGTCCAGCCCTTGGGTGTGCGGAAGACGATCATCGGCCAGGCCGGCCGCTTGAGGTTGCCCTTGTCGCGGGCCTCTGACCAGATTCTCTTGATCTCCGCGACAGCGGTATCCATCGCTGCGGCAAGTTGCTGCTGCACCCTGTCTGGCTCACGCCCTCCCACGAAGAGGGGCGCATATCCCATCCCTTCGAAGAACTTCCTCAGTTCTTCCTCGGGAATGCGGGCAAGGAAGCAGGGATTGGCGATCTTGTAGCCATTGAGGTGCAGGATCGGCAGCACGCAGCCGTCGCGGGCAGGATTGAGAAATTTGTTGCCCTGCCATCCCGTCGCCAGCGGGCCGGTTTCCGCCTCCCCATCGCCCACGACGCAGGCGACGATCAGATCCGGGTTGTCGAAGGCAGCACCATAGGCGTGGCTCAGGGCATAGCCCAGTTCTCCACCCTCGTGGATGCTTCCGGGCGTTTCGGGAGCGACGTGGCTCGGAATGCCTCCGGGAAAACTGAACTGTTTGAACAGTCGCTGCATGCCTTCGGCGTCCTGGCCGATATTTGGATAGAACTCGCTATAAGTACCCTCAAGATAGGCATGCGCGACCAGCGAGGGTCCGCCATGGCCGGGGCCGATGATATAGATCATGTTCAGGTCATCGCGCTTGATCACGCGATTCCAGTGCACATAGAGCATGTTCAGGCCGGGCGAGGTTCCCCAGTGTCCGAGCAGCCGCGGCTTGATGTGCTCGCGTTTCAGCGGCTCCTTGAGCAGCGGATTGTCGAGAAGATAGATCTGCCCGACAGAGAGATAGTTCGACGCCCGCCAGTAGGCGTCCATCAAGCGGAGTTCCTCGGCTCCGAGTGGTGCGGTTGTCGTCTGATTGTCGTTTATTAAAAGAGCGGCATTGGCCATCATCAGCCTCCTAGCGACTTGTCTTCGCCTCTGCATGCCTGCAGCCGTCACACATGAAGCCCTGCCTCCCCGACAGCTCCTCAAAGGCACATTGCGCCAAATAAGATCGCCAGCTTGCAAGGCAAGCGGCGACTTCTCCACGCAATTCCCAGGCACACAATTCCCGAGACGATTGATCCTGGCCGCGTCAATGCGCCGGAAACCTTGGCTGGCAGCATGGCTGGCGCTTTCATGATCCGCCCCTGCGAAGACCCTACACCCCGGAGGGAACCTGGAACATTAGGAATGGCCACTACGTGTTTTTACCAATCCCGGGCCCGTTCTTCGTCGACTGCTTTTCAGGTTATACTTCTGCAGGCACAAACTTGCGGAGGCGAGCATGAGCCAGCAACCTGTTCCGCTCAAGTTGACGGCCAGAAGATTCGTCCGCGCGGTCAAGATATTCATGACCTCGGATGTCGGCAGGCGAGCCAGGCTCCTTCTCGTCGCCCTGGTCGCCCTTTTTGGCGGCATCAGCGCTCTGAATGTCGTCAACAGCTACGTCGGCCGATACTTCATGACGGCAATCGCCGAAAAGCAAACTGCCGAATTCATCCGTCAGGCGATCCTCTATACTGGCGCATTCGCCGCTTCGACGATCGTTGCGGTCATAGCGCGGCTCGCCGAGGAAAGACTGGCATTGCTCTGGCGAGAGTTCCTCACCCGCCGCGCGATCGGCTTCTATATGAGCGACGGCACCTTCTACCGGGTCGGGGTGCGAGGCAAGCTCTCGCACCCCGACCAGCGAATTGCCGAGGACATCAAGGCCTTCACGATCACCACGCTTTCCTTCGTGCTGATGCTCCTCAACAGCGCGCTGACGATCCTGACCTTTTCCAGCGTGCTGTGGCTGATCAGTCCGCTGCTTTTTATTGCGGCTGTCGTTTACGCGGCCTTCGGATCCTACATGACAATCGTGCTGGGCCGCCCCTTGATCAACCTCAACCATGATCAGCTCGACGGCGAAGCAGCCTTCCGGTCCAGTCTCATCCGCGTGCGGGAGAACGCAGAGTCGATCGTGATCGCGGGAGAAGAGCAACGCCACGCAAACCTGCTGTTGAGACAGTTCGATGCACTCGCGGCGAACTTCAGACGCATCATCGTCGTCAATCGCAACGTCGGCTACTTCACCACCGGCTACAACTGGATGATACAGATCATACCGGTCGTCATCATTGCGCCAGCCTTCTTCCGCGGCGACATGGAATTCGGTGTGATCACCCAGTCGGCCGCAGCGTTTGCGATGCTGGTCGGCGCATTCTCGTTCATTGTCAGACAGTTCAATTCGATCTCGAACTTTGCGACGGTCGTAGCGCGCATCAGTTCGCTTTTGGAAGCAATCGAGGAAGCTGGCGAAGCGTCAACAACAGACGTGGACGTTTACGAAACCGAAGGCAAGCTCGCCTATGAACAGCTTACGCTGACGTCGCCGACACAAGAGATACTGCTGAAGAACCTGTCGATGGTCGTCCCAATCGACACGCGATTGATCGTCGCGGGAGAGGGCGAAGCTGCGGGCACGGCGTTGTTCCGGGTCACTGCGGGAATTGGCGCCTGCGGAACCGGACGCGTCCGCCGCCCGCCGCGCGAGCATATGCGCTTCATCGCCCAGCGCTCCTATTTCGCTCCCGGAACGTTGCGCCAGATTTTGGTGCCGACGGAGCGCCCGACGGAAGAGCCGGATGACGAGATCCTTGGCCTGCTCAAGAGGCTCGGTCTTGCCCGCCCCCTGACCTCCACTGACCTCGACGAGGATCAGGACTGGTCGACACTATTGTCACCGCGCGAGCAACAGCTGATTGCGATTGCCAGCGTGCTGATCACGGCTCCATCCTATGTCGTTGTGGAAAAAGCCGACACCATCTTCGGCCACGAGCTTCTGGCCGAAATCCTGAAGCTTCTCGCGGACCGGAAAATCGCATGCATCAACTTCGCGGAAGCGGACGCTCCGCGCGCCGCTTATGATGCCGTTCTCGAATATCATGCGGACGGCTCCTGGAGGTGGATCGACCAAGGAAAACGGCCCTGACGGTCGTGGTGCGCACGCCGCTTTATCAAATTCTCATCCGGCGACCGCGAGCGACCTCCCTTGTGACCAATGACACCGAAGAGTGGTCGGCTCTCCGGAGCCCCTGCGGGGCTTGGGACATCAATGATGCCATCAGGGGAAGCTCAGGTCCAAACCGAGCATCCTGCTAAGGACGAAGGCGACGAGCCCCACGACCAGGAGCGCTAGCACGAAGACTGCGGCCATCGCGACGCCTGTGCGCAGTACCGCTCGCCGATCCCCCTTCTCGCCTTGATCGTAATGCCACTTGATGGCGAAGAACATGGCTATGCCTAACGCGAGAACCTTGAACGTAACGAAGACTATAGGGACCCAATCCAAACAACGACTCTCCTGTGCATCAGCTAGGCGCCTTATGCTCGCATCTTAGGCAAACGCATATTTCTTATTATGCAATGCTGATATGTAGCAGCAGGTGGCGGCTTGCGGGCCTGTATCGTTGGGTTCAGGAATGACCGCTTAGGGCGACAGCAGACTTCAGGCGCGTGTTTGCTCCCGGCAATTGGATAGTGGTCGATATCCAATGCCGCTCGGCGACCACTCGGTGCCTGAGGTAGCAACCCCGGCCCCGGCAAAGTACGGCGTAAAATCGCGTGTCCCCATGGAACTATTGCCCTCAGGCCAGCTTTCACAATTATCTCAGGGATGGAGCGAATGACGGCACAATCCCAGAAGGCAATAGCGCATCGAAGTGCGCTTGGGCTGCTATTCCGCCTGGCTCTCGACCACACGCGTAGCAAACTTCGAGTACGCGGCCGGCAGGAGCGTTTGTATCGACGCATGGCGCGGATACACGGAAGACTGTTGTCAACGATGAACGGATGGCTATTGATGTAAGTGCTGCAAAGGGCTTGCGATGGCTGGCGATCATGGCGGTCTGCGCATGCTGTGCCTGTACGACCACACAAACACCGAACACGTATCGCAGCAAAGGATATGTTTCCGAGAAGGTTTACGGTGTGACGGCGAGCCCGCCACCCGCCCACGGCAGGAATATTCGCAAGGGTGGTGGCCGTTATACCGTCGGCAAGCCCTGGTGAAAGGCAAACTTTACTCACCGAAGGAGGACCCGAGTTACGACAGGAATGGTGTCGCTTCCTGGTACGGCTCAGCGTTTCATGGTCGCTTGACTGCAAATGGCGAAGTTTACGACAGGCATCACCTTTCCGCCGCGCATCCCACCCTCCCTTTGCCCAGCTACGTGAGGGTGACCAATCTTGAAAACGGTTCGTCGCTCATCGTGCGTGTTAACGATCGCGGTCCCTACCATAGGGGCCGCATCATCGACCTTTCCAGCAAGGCAGCAGATTTGCTGGACCTGAAGCACCATGGCACGGCCTATGTTCGGGTCCAGTATGTAGGCCGCGCCCGCTCGGACGGACATGATATGCCTTTTCTTATGGCGTCCTACGTCAGCAAGCGTGATCGCCACCAGGACATCAAACCAGAGCCTCGGATCGCGACCGCCGTGACGGTAGCCTCGAACCAGTCGGCCGGCGATCATTTCTCGTCGTCACGGGCGAACCCTGCCATCAAGGCGATGAGCGCCTCCTACCAGCCGGGGGCAATCGCCGCGGCGGCGTTTCAGACATTCGGGCAATTCGTGATGTTCCCTGAGATCGGCCCTACCACCTTTGAGCGGACGCCCGAATTCGCTCCATCGATGCCGCGACAAAAATACTGCCTGAACGAGGATAGTGATGGTCGTGAGCGCGGCTCCTGCGAGGTTCAGGCTCTCCCGTTACAGGGTGTCAATCGCAATGTGCGTCTGACGGTGGTTGTGTTAATAAAGCGACGCCGCTCTCGACTCAGAAGCCACCGCCGGCGAGGAATAGCAATGGTTCTTCCCTGGAGTGCGCAAGAAGCCGCCACGAGACATGCCCACCCGCGGCCATCGTGCCAGGATAGCCGCCGATAGCGCCCGGGCCCAGCCCATGATCGCGATCCGCATGCCCCCGACGACAAAAGCCTTGGCTGCAAAAGATCAATAGCAATTCTACCGCCCCAGAGCGGAATCAAATGCTAAGTCCGGGGTGGCTGTCATGATGGCGGATCGCAAGGCATATTAGCAATAAGAAAAAAGCCCGCTTTCGCGGGCTTTTCGGCTGGTCGGAGTGGAGTGATTCGAACACTCGACCCCCACGTCCCGAACGTGGTGCGCTACCAGACTGCGCTACACTCCGTGACCAGCGGCGCTTCTATAGAACAGCCTATCTGGTTGCACAAGCACCAAATTTCAAAAAGCCGAGGGATTTTTTGACGGGTTGATGACAGCGGCCGGAAGAGGCCGCTGCTTGCAAAAAGACACACCGCAAGCAAATCGAACGGAAGTGCAAAAGGGGCAATTTTCTTTTGCCGGGTTCCGCGCTAAAGGGCTCGGCGGGACAGGCGAAACCGTCGCGACGGCGGCTTCGCAGCCATTGCGCTAGAGATCAGGGACGACACGATGAAACTCCGCACCATTACCGCGGCCGGGATTGCCATTGCGCTTGCCGGATGCACGACCATACCTTCCGCCGGCAATCCGATCGAGGCCCGCTGGGTCGGCAAATCGGCCGGCATCTTCTTTGCCGCCTACGGGCCGCCGATCAGCGATCGCGAGGAAGGTGCGAGCACCATCTATACCTGGCGCGGCGGCTACAAGACCGTGCGCATTCCGGCGAAATATGCCGAGGGCGCCGACGGCAAGCGCGGCAAGCAGATTTCCGCCGCCCGCACCGCCTATCTGCGCTGCCAGGCCGAAATCACCACCAATTCCGACTACACGATCCGCGACATCCGCACCGTCGCCGACATCCCGGGCGTCAACGGCCCGTCCTATTGCGCCGAGTTCCTGGCGCCCGAACAGAAATAACGGACGCTTCGTCCGGCATGTGAGGACAGGCGGCCCCGAGTGCCGCCTGTTTTCGTTTGGGATCCACAAGTTCTGCCTCGAAGCATCCGCATGAATGGCAGTTGGAGATCGTTTCAGGCCAGCGGGTTCGCGCCCGTTGTCACGGAGCGAACGATGAGGTCAGCCTGTGCCGTGTGGCCCCCTTATCCGCGTCGATGGATCTCACCCCTCCGCCGGCCCGTAGAGGCCGAGCTCATCGAGAAGCGCCCGCTGCCGGTCGGCATTTTCGACCAGAAGGCCGGTGTAACGCGCGACGATCCGCGCGCGGTGTGCCGGGTCGGAGACGGCGGACAGCGCGCCGGTGACGGCGGCGATCTTTTCCGAGGTCTGGCGCAGCTCTTCCAGAAGTGCGGCCTTGCCGCCGGCCTCCGCGACCACCTGCTTCGTCACCTTGCCGATGCCGGCCGGCGTGCGGCTGCCGCCGGAGACGTAACCCTCCGGCAGGTCGCCCTTGAGATTGACGACTGTTTTAAACCGGATGACGTCGAAGATCTGGTCGACCGCCTGCCTGGCGCCGGTCACCCGTGAGGGGTGGTCGGTGTCGGCGGCGGCGTGCGGCAGGAGTTCCAGCTTGCCCTTGTGGCGCTCCTCGAGCGGCAGGTAAGGCAGCATCGGGCCGCTCAGCGTGCCGGTCGCCGCGTCCCGGAAGAGGTCGGCGTCGATCGCCGCATGGGCAATCTTGCCCGACGACAGGGCCGCGTCGAGCGCCTCGGCATCGACGACTTCGCCGCGGTCGTAATTGACCAGCACCGCGCCGTACTTCATGGCGGAGAGCACCTGCGCATCGACGGTGCCGGCATTGGAATAGATGCCGGTCGATGCGTCCAGGCGGCCGAGGCCGATATGGACGGAGAGCACATCGGCGCCGCTTGCGGCTTCGACCGGGCTTGCGGCATAGTCGAAGCCTTCCGCCTCGATCCAGCGCCTGTGATGCTCGCGGGCATAGATCGCCACTTTCATGCCGAAGGCCTTGGCGAGCTTGGCGACTTCACGGCCGATATTGCCGTAGCCGAGAACGGCGAGCTTGCGGCCCTCGAGCTTTGCCGTCGGAAAATCCTTGAGCTGGCGGCCGGTATCGAAATCGCCGCCGGCGACCATCCGGTGCAGCCGGTCGACCGGCAGGTCGGGAACGACCTTCAGGATCGCCTTCATCACCATCTGGGCGGTCGCCCGGCTGTTGATGCCGGGCGTGTTCATCAGGGCCGCAGTGCCGCCCTCGCCATTGCCGCCGCCCCAGGAGGCCGAGCCCATATTGCCGGTGCCGGCGCCGATGCGCACGCCGCCGAGCGGAAAGACCGAGGCCTTGGGAATGAAGGTCGCCGCCGCAATCAGCGCGTCGTACTGGCCCTTGTCGGTCTGCGGCAGGATCTCCGCCTCGGTGCTGAGGTTCGGCTGATAGAAGAAATGGATGCGGCCCTTTTCGAGGCTGGCGCGATCACCGAGCGGGCCGAGATGGAAGCTGCCGCCCTTCCCCTCGATATAGGCCTTGACCTCGCTATAATCAGGCTCGCCGTCGGCGCCGAAGCGTAAGCCCACCAGATCGGCGATCAGCACGGTATAAGCGCGGTGCGGATCGTCCTTGCGCACGGCGCCATCGGCCTTGACGGGCGCTTCGAAGGTGACGCCGTTCCTTGCCAGCTCCTCCTCGAGCACGACGATCTTGGCTCTGAGATAGGCGTATTGCAGATTATCAAGCAGCGCGACGACATCGTCCGGTTCGCGGATGCCGCCGACCCAGGCGCGGTAATCGCCCGGCGTGCCGGGGAAGGCGTTGACGTAGCGGGCCGCGTCGAGGCCGGGCTCGTATTCGCCGTTCGGATGGGTGATGCCCTCATAGCCGAGCAGCTGCTTGGAACGGGCGATGATGCGGGCGTGGATGGCGGGATCGGTGATATCAGCGTCCTCGACCTTCAGCAGCGTCACCGCCGCCCCGCGCCGTTCGGCATCGGTGACGGTCAAGGACAGCAGCGGATGCGACTTGACCCATTCGTCGATGACGGCGCGATTGGCGGCGGAGCGGCGGTTGAGCTCGACGACGGAACCGACCCGGGCCTCCGACTGCAGCAGGCCGAAAGTGGTCTCGGCAAAGGCGAGCGCGCTGTAGGTGTTGATGACGCCGCCGAGCATGCGGTCTTCAGCCGCATCGTAGAATGGGCCGGCATCGACGGAGCGCTTGGCCGAAAACGGCTGGCGCGGATCGATCGGCGGGGCGATCTTCAGCTGGCGCGGGATCGCCCAGGCCGGATCCTGCTGGTTCTTCTCGATCAGCGCCAGCGCATGCGGCGTGAAGGAGGCGACGAAATAGCCCGAGATGCCGCCGATCGCCTTCTGGAACGGCATGAACAGGCAGCATTTCGCCATCACGGCGCTGACCAGTTCCGGCTCCCACGGCATGGCGCCGAGCATCGAGGTGGCGTCGAACACCGCATGGCGGTTGGCCGGGTCGCCGTCGAGCCAGCTCAAGAGCTCGCGGATCTCGCCGCTGGTATAGGCATTGGCCCCCGTCGTCTCGTGGCCGACGCCGACGAAGATCGACACGCCGAGGTCGGCAAGTTCGCCCGCCGTGGGGATCACGCCTTCGGAGGCGGCGAAATGAATGCGGCTCTCGCAGCCCTTTTCGGCGAAACGCTGCATCTCGATCAGCTGTGTCGCCCAGGACTGGCGGAAGAAGCCGGCGGCCTTCGACGGATCGCTCTCCGGCCGCGGCGTATCGACATAGACGCGCTGGGAAGCGTCGTTGGCATTCATCAGGTGCTGGATGCAGACGGTGAAGCCGCTATGGCCGCCACCGAGCCCGACCGCCATGCGGTTGACCTTCGGGAAACCGAAATAGCGATGGATCGCCCGCATCATGTCGGTCAGGATCTTGTCGGCCGGATAGCCGCGATGCATGCTGCGGGAAATCTCGGCCGTGGTGAAGCCGCCGATATCGTTGCCCCGATCGTCGAACTTGCGATAGGTCTTTTCGATCCAGGCGTCGAAGGCGATGCGCCGCAGGCGGCTATCGACTTCATCGGTCGTCGCATCGGTGATCGGCCCGACGCCGAAGAACGGGTTGGACGGCAGCTTCGGCGCGCCCGACGCGGTCTGTCGAAGGGCGCTCAATCGCTGTTCCTGCATCTGCGCGATATCTGTCATGGCCTGCCTGTCTGTTTGCGGAGCTGAAGTTGCCTTCATGGTGAAGCGACTGTTCCGCCGAGACAACCTCATCTGCGCCGAACGACAGGCGAAACGCGTCATCGGGGTCGTATCGTTGATGATGGCGCGATGGGCGGGGGGACGCGACGCGCTTTCCTGCCTGGAGATCGGCGGTACTGGGATGACGGAGGAGAAGTGGTGCTGCGGATGGAGGGGCAGACGTGGTGCCGCGAGCTGCATCGCCGGTGCGTCTGGCAACAAAGCCAACCACACTCTCCGTCGTCCCAGGGCTTGACCCTGGGATCCACAACCAAGGACGCGCGGACTGCTATTTCTTTGCCCCGATCCACCTCGTCCCAGCCGCATGGATCCCAGGGTCAAGCCCTGGGATGACGGAGGAGAGGTGGTGCCCGGGATGGAGGAGGAGAGGTCGTGCCGGGGACCAAAAGCCTCGTCAGGGCGCGAAGCGAACCGTGAGCGCGGCGCCACAAAGCATCACAGCCGCAACCATCCCCGCACAAAAACGGGCTTGCCGCACGCAACCATCCGGCGTATGTCTTGCCCGTCGCGAAAAGCGACTGCCTCCCTTGATCCGCTCAGTGGCGGAGTAAACAGGTGGACGAATGGGTCGTCCAGGCGGTCGAGCACACGCCGGCCATGCGCTTCAGCCATGGTTCGGCCAGCACTCCCTGAAACCAACGCCTGACGAGATCAGGCCTCATCGTGAGCCCTCGGCGTCGCGACGCAATTCCGTGATTTGAACGAAATCAGGGAAGCGCTGGCGAGCCTCCCGGCTTGCGTCGACCGTGGAACGCACCCATGACCAGATCCCTTATCGTCATCTTTACCGCCATTGTCCTCGATGCCATCGGCATCGGGCTCATCTTCCCCATCCTGCCGTCGCTGCTCCAGGACATCACCCACAGTGGCGACGTCGCCCCCTATATCGGCGCTATGACCGCGCTTTACGCGGTGATGCAGTTCATTTTCGCGCCGGTGCTCGGGGCGCTGAGCGACCGGCTCGGCCGGCGGCCGGTGCTGCTGCTTTCGCTTGCCGGTGCAGCCGTCAACTACCTGTTCCTGGCGCTCGCGCCCAACCTGCTGCTGCTCTTCATCGGCCGGGCGGTCGCGGGGCTGACGAGCGCCAACGTCTCGGTGGCCACCGCCTATATCACCGACATCTCGCCGGAGGAAAAACGCGCCCGCCGGTTCGGCCTGTTCAACGCCATGTTCGGCCTCGGCTTCATCATCGGCCCGGTCCTCGGCGGCGTGCTCGGCGATCACTGGCTGCGGCTGCCCTTCATCGCAGCCGCCGCACTCAACGGCGCCAACCTGCTGCTCGCCTGCTTCATCCTGCCGGAATCGCGCCGGGGCAGCCGCGCGAGGATCGATCTTGCGGACATCAATCCGCTCCGGCCGCTGCGCTCGGTGCTGGCGGTCAGGAGCCGGCTGCCGGTTGTCATCCTCTTTTTCATCTTCAGCGCCACCGGCGAGGCCTACGGCACCTGCTGGGCGCTCTGGGGCAGCGACGCCTTCCGGTGGAACGGGCTTTGGGTCGGCCTGTCGCTCGGCGCCTTCGGCATCTGCCAGACGCTGGCCCAGGCCCTCCTGCCGGGGCCGGCGGTCAAACTGCTCGGCGAACGCGGGGCAATCCTGACCGGCGTCGCCGGCGCCGCCATCGCACTTTTCGTCATGGCCCTTGCCGAGCGCGGCTGGATGATTTTCGCGATCATGCCGGTCTTCGCGCTCGGCGGCATCGGCGTGCCGGCGCTGCAGTCTCTCGCCACCCGGCAGGTGGATGAAAACAGCCAAGGCCAGTTCCAGGGCGTGCTGGCCTCGGCCGTCAGCCTCGCCTCGATCGTGGCGCCGCTCGGCTTTTCCAGCATCTATTTCCTCGTCCGGCAGGCATGGCCGGGCGCCATCTGGCTGTCGGTCGTCGCCGTCTATGCGCTCGCCGTGCCGCTGGTTCTCGGTCTCGGGCTGAGGAAGCGGGAAACGGCGCCGGCGAGTTGAACCGCTGCGGCACTGGTCTCGCTGGAATCCCTCCGGGAGCCGGTCATCGGCGTTTGGCGAGGACGCCAACCCCACTCTCCGTCATCCCAGGGCTTGACCCTGGGATCCACGACCGGGCACGCGGCTTCAATTTCTCTGCGGTGGGTGGCCATTGCTGTTCAGCGCCAGCCTCATGGATCCCAGGGTCAAGCCCTGGGATGACGGAGGAGAGGTGGTGCCGGCACGCACAAGCCGGCGCGGACGAGAGGTGGTGGCGGGATGTATTTGTCCGCCAGCGCGGAGGCGAGGTGGTGCCGCGACGCGTCGGCTCAGCAGCGGTGAGGAAGCTTCGGCAAAGCGACCCCACACAAGCCTCGGCGAAAGCGAGGTCTCACAAGCTGCGCCGGTTCTCAAGCTGCGCCGGCGGTGCGTTTGGCAACATCGCCACCCCACACTCCGTCATCCCAGGGCTTGACCCTGGGATCCACAGCCAAGCACTCTGCCCACATGGCAGGATATGTTTACATCGTCACCAACCAGAAAAACGGCACCCTCTATATCGGCGTGACATCCGATCTGGAGCGCCGCATCTACGAGCATCGCGAAGGACTGACACCGGGCTTTGCCTGGAAATATGGCTGCACCCGCCTCGTCTGGTACGAGGAGCATTGGGACATCGGCAGCGCCATCCAGCGCGAGAAATCATTGAAACGGTGGAACCGGCAATGGAAGATCGACCTGGTCGAGGCGATGAATCCCGAGTGGGACGATCTCTATCTTACGCTGTGGTGATGGCGGTTGTGTCTTCTGTGGTGCTCTGCGCATGGATCCCAGGGTCAAGCCCTGGGATGACGGAGGAGAGGTGGTGCCCGGACGCATAAGCCGACGCGGACGAGGGGTGTGGCTGGGATGCATAAGTGCGCCAACGCGGAAGCGAGGTGGTGCCGCGAAGCATCGCCAGCGGCGGCGATGAAGCGACGGCAAAAGCGGCGCCGCACAGGCTGTGCCGGCGGCGCGTCTGTCGACGGAGGAGAGCTGGCGCCCTCCCCCGCCCAACGCCGGCGCTCACGCCGCCTCTTCCTTCTCAGCCGCCCCTTCCGCCAGCTTGCGCGCGGCGACGAAATCGACCTTGCCGGAGCCCAGCACCGGCACCTTGCCGATGGTGACCTCGGCCGGCACCATCATGTCCATCGCGCCCTTCGACTTGGCGAAGGCGAGGAATTCGGCGCGGGTGGCGGTCGGCGCGTCGGTGAGCAGCACCAGGCGCTCGCCCTTCTTGGGGTCGGGCAGCGAGGAGACGACCGAGAGCGCGGCCGGCCAGAGTTCGGCGGCGAGCGCCTCGATCGCCGCCAGCGACACCATCTCGCCGCCGATCTTGGCGAAGCGCTTGGCCCGGCCGCGGATGCTGACGAAGCCGTCCTCGTCGATGCTGACGATGTCGCCGGTGTCGTGCCAGCCATCGGCGAGCGGCTCGAGCACGCCGGGCTTTTCGGCACGGAGATAGCCGGCCATGACATTAGCGCCACGCACATGCAGGCGGCCGCCCTCATCGATGCCGGGCACCGGTTCGAGCTTCCATTCCATGCCCGGCAGGATCTTGCCGACCGTGCCGGAGCGGTTGTACATCGGCGTATTGATGGAGATCACAGGCGCGGTCTCGGTGACGCCGTAACCTTCGAGGATGCGCAGGCCGAATTTTTCCATATAGGTGTGGCGGGTTGCCGCCTTCACCGGCTCGGCGCCGGCGAAGATGTAGCGGATCGAGCGGAAATCGTAGGGGTGCACCGTCCTGGCATAACCGTTGAGGAAGGTATCGGTGCCGAAGATGATCGTGGCGTTGGAGACATAGATCAGCTCCGGCACGATGCGGTAATGCAGCGGCGACGGATAGAAATAGACCGGCACGCCCGAGATCAGCGGCAGCACGGTGCCGGCCGTCAGCCCGAAGGAATGGAAGACGGGCAGGATGTTGAACACCTTGTCGCCGCTGTGGAAATCGATGCGGGCGGCGGCCTGGGCGGCGTTCGACAGCACGTTGCGGTGGGTCAGCACCACGCCCTTCGGCGTGCCTTCCGAGCCCGAGGTGAAGAGGATGACGGCCGGATCGTCGGCCTGGCGCTTCACCAGCGGCCGCGCCTTGCGGAGGAGCCCGAGGAGCTTGTCCTTGAGGCCGATTTCGTCTCTGAGATCGTCGAGCCAGACGATGGTCAGCTGCTTCTCCAGCTCCTCGACGACGGGGCCGAGCTTGGCCTGGGCGACGAAGGCGCGCGAGGTCAGCACGTGTTTCACCTCGGCCGCCTTGCAGGACGAGAGGAGATTGGCGGCACCGGCGGTGAAGTTCAGCATCGCCGGCACCTTGCCCGCGCTCATGACGGCGAGAAGGGTGGCGGCGGCGCCATTGGCATTCGGCAGCATGATCCCGAGGTTCTGCTCGGGGAAACGGGCGCGGAACTTGGCGCCGAGCACGGCCGCCCCGGTCAGGAGCTTGCCATAGGTCAGCCGGCCGGTGACCGGATCCTCGACCGCAGGCTTCTTCATGCCGAATTCGTGGCCGGCGCGGATGACCCGCTCGAGCACGGTCGACGAGGTATCGGCGGTGCGGAAGAGCAGGTTCGACATCACCTGGTAGAGTGCGGCGCCGGCCGCCGTGCGGCGCTTGCGGCCCTTCAGCTCCGTGGGCACTTCGAGCTTGACCGGCTCGAGAATGGTGACCTTGACCTTGGGGAACAGCCGGCGGCGGATCTTGCCGTCGTCGAGATAGGAGAAATAGGTCTTTTCCAGCCCGTCGATCTTGACCGGCACCACCATCGAGCCTGTCTTGTCGGCGACCATGGCGGCGCCGTCATAGACCTTCATCAGCGTGCCGGTCACCGTCAGCCGGCCCTCGGGGAAGATGCCGATCGCATTGCCTTCCTGCGCCACCTTGATCAGCGAGCGTGTCGCCATCGGCTTGGTCGGGTCGAGCGGCAGGAATTTGCACATTTTCAGGAAGGGGCGCACCCACCAGGCCTGGGCGATCTTGTAATCGACGGCGAAGGTCGGCTCCTCCTCGGTGATGGCGAGCGCGAGCGCGCCGTCGAGCAGGCTGACATGGTTCAGCGCAATGATCGGCGCCGGGCCGGCCTTCTTGATATTCTCCAGCCCCTCGACCTCGAGGCGCATGAAGGCGCGGAACAGGATCGAGATGAAATCGCGGAAGGCATTGGTCGGCAGCGTCTTCAGCATCAGCCAGGCGACGCCGAAATTGACGATGCCGAGGCCGATCAGAATCTGCGGAATGGAGGCCCCGAGCGCCTGGATGGCGGCGACCAAACCGAGGCCGACGGTGATGAACAGCGCAGACAGCACATTGGCGGCGCCGATGACGCGGGCGCGGTGATCCTCATGCGCCCATGTCTGCAGGGCGGCGAAGGTCGGCACGGCGATGAAGGCGCCCGAGATCGCCATGCCGGCGAGATCGATGGCGACGCGGATGGTATTTTCGCCGGCGAAGAAATCGAGGATCGTCGTCGCGTGCGAGGTCGAGGTGAGGCCCCAGAGGTTCCAGGCGAGATCGAGGCTGAAGAGGCCGAGCAGCGCCGTGCCGACGGGGGCCGGCAACAGCACGACGCGGCCCGCCGACATCCAGGCGGCAATGCCCGAACCGACGGCGACGGCAATCGCGAACACCGTGAGATAGGCGGGTACAACGAGCTCGGAGCCGCCGAGCAGCTCGGTCACCATGGTCGGCAGGATGGAGAGGATGAAGGCGCCGACCAGCCAGAACCAGCAGTTCATCAGCGCCGAGCGCCACAGCCGCTTGTCCTGACGGATTTCCATGACCAGCGTGTAGCTGGAGCGGATGACGTTGCGGTCGATCTGAAGATCCGGCGCCTTGGAGCCGGTCGCCGGGATCATCCGGGCCGACAGCCAGCAGAGCACCGACAGCCCCATCATCATCGAGCCGAAGAGGATGACATTGTCGCCGCTGGAAAAAGCCAGTGCGGCGATGATGGTGCCGCCGAGGATGGCGATGAAGGTGCCGCCCTCGATCCAGGCATTGGCCTTCGGCAGGTCGCGGCGTTCGAGATGATCGGGCAGGATGCCGTATTTGATCGGCCCGAACAGCGCCGAGACGATGCCGAAGCCGAAGAGGGCCGCCATCAGCACAAAAATCGAGGAAAAGGCGAGGCCGATAACGGCAAGGGCGGCGACCGCGATCTCGCAGCGTTTCAGCAGTTCCGCCACCTTGGCCTTGTCGTGCTTGTCGGCGATTTCGCCGCCGAGTGCGGAAAGCAGCAGGAAGGGCACGATGAGGATGACGCCCGCGAGCGTCACCAGCGCCGCGCCCTCGCTTGCCGACATCTTGAAGAGGATGAGGAAGACCAGCGTATTCTTCAGGAAATTGTCGTTGAAGGCGGTCAGGAACTGCGTCCAGAACAGCGGCGCGAATTTCCTCGATGTCATCAGATTGTGTTGCACGGCGAGACCCTCTTTTCGTGGGCAGAGAAGGCCACAGAGTTGTTACGCAAAAGTTGAGTGCGATAACAACTCTGCGATGTGGTTAAGGAAGATCAATCTTCACCGTTACGATTGAAGTTGACCAGCAGCTTTTCGGTGCGGGCATCTTCGACCTTGCGGATCAGCTTCTCGGATTCGGCATTGTCGCGCAGCGTCTTGGTGATGTTCACCGTCGTCTGCACCAGCATCAATATGCCCATGGCGAGATAGCCCTTCCCCCAGAGATCGAGCGGCATCATGTAGAGGCCGAGCGCCAGCATGAAGGCGGCGGCGCCGAAGGAGATGTAGGAGAAGCTGACCCAGCTGGCGGAGTGTTTCTGGAAACTGTCGTTCATAGCAGTGACCCTTTAATTTTGAGGGGTGGATGGTGGGATGACGATGTCAGGCGGCCGGCGTGATGCGGCTCTTCAGTCGGGCGAGCACCTCATCGGCCGATGAGGTGAGCGGCGCGCCGCAGCCGGCATTGGCAAGCTTTTCGATGATGCCGGCCGGCCGCGTGGCGCTTTCCATCTCCTTCAGCGCCGCCGCCGTCAGCTCGTTCTGGCTCTGGCGCAGGCGAAGGCGGGCCAGCGTCTCCTCGGCCTCGTCGAGGGTGGCCAGGCCGGGACCGGCGACTGCGATATCGAGCTTCTGCGCCTCCTGAGTGGCGCGGGCCAGCCGCTCGCCGCGCTGCAGCGCCTGCAGCCGCGCCTCGGCATCCCTGACGATGCCCTTCAGCTTGGCGATCGAAGTGGTGAACTGGCTTTGCGCCTGTTCCGACGCATCGCGCTCGGCCTCGAGAAAGGCGATCGCCTCGGCCGCTTCCCGCGCCAGCCCCTCATTGCCCCTGGTGAGGGCCGCGGTGGCGCGGGTCTCGAGATCGGCGATGCGGGAAAGGATCGTCTGATGCTGCGCCTTCTCCTGCTCGTTCTGGGCGATGGCGACGGCGACGCTGCGCCGCGCCGACTGGATCGACTGGGCGGCATCTCGGATCTGCTGGGCCAGCAGCGGCACGGCGTTGCGATCGGCGAAGGCCTGCTCGGCAGCATGCGCCCTGCCCCGCAGCAATGTGGAAATCAATTTGAACATTTCCTTCCTCCGGTTTATGAACGTTGTTCACGAGACGAGTTATGGCAGAATCATGAACGACGTTCAAGACAATTTTTGAACGTCGTTCAAGAATTCGAAGGGAAATGGTTAATGGCCGGCAGACGAGAAGAAAAACGCGAGGATTTGAAGGCGCGGCTGATCGAGGCGGCGCGCGAGCGCATCGCCCGCGACGGGCTTGCCAACCTGCGCGCCCGCGACATCACCCAGGATGCCGGCTGCGCGCTCGGCGGCCTCTACACCGTCTTCACCGACCTCGCCGAGCTCGTCATCCATGTGAATTCCGCGACGCTGAAGGCGCTCGAAGCGAGGCTGACGCTTGACGAGGCCAGGGGCAAAAGCCCGACCGATCGCCTGCGCAACCTCGCCCAGGGCTACCTCGCCTTCGCGGTGGAACACCGCAATCTCTGGAAGGCGCTGTTCGACCACTTCCCCCCCGCCACCAGCCCGACGCCGCAATGGCACCTCGACGAACACCTCTTCCTGATGGACGTGATCGCCGAACCCCTCGCCGAACTGCAGCCCGACATGCCCGCCGAAGACCGCGCCATCCGCGCCCGCACCCTCTTCGGCGCGGTGCATGGGGTGGTCAGCATCAGCCTCGAAGGCCGCTTCGTGGGATTGCCGCTGGAACGGTTGGCACGCGAGGTGGACGAGCTGGTGCAGACGATTGCGGCAGGCGCGGAGCTGCGGCGGCAAGGGACGTGAGGGTGTTGAAATGGCGGGGTGGAGCGGCGGACCAACGTTGCCGTGTTCGCCGCACCGCCACCACACACTCCGTCATCCCAGGCCTTGAGCCTGGGATCCATGCCCCCCCCGAGCATTGTGCTCGCCGTGTCAGACGGAGCGGCATCATCCGAGTGACGGCCTTGCGGTTCCGGCCTAAACCCCACCCCCCTCTCCGTCATCCCAGGGCTTGACCCTGGGATCCATGCCCGAGCATTGTGCTCGCCGTGTCAGACGGAGCGGCAGGGGGCATCCTATGCGTGAACGCATGTACGCCGAGTGCTGCGAGTGGATCCCAGGCTCAAGGCCTGGGATGACGGAGTGTGTGGGGGCGCCCTGCCAAGCTCCAGCCTCCCCGCACCCACACGCCGGCCAGACTTGCTCCACCATCTCGCCTCTTGCCAATCGCGCCTCCCCACCCTCCGTCCCCCAGGGCTTGACCCAAGCACCCCCACCCTATCACTCTGCACCCAGCCCACGCCCCCTCGCGAAAGGAACCCCCATGAGCCGCATCTTCATCACCGGTTCCACCGATGGCCTCGGCCTCGCCGCCGCCCGCACCCTGATCCGCGAAGGCCACGAGGTCGTCCTCCACGCCCGCTCCCGCGAACGCGCCGCCGCCATCGCCGAGACCTCCGCCGCCGCCCTCGGCCTCGTCATCGGCGACCTCGCCAGCGCCGAGCAAACCCGCTCGATCGCTGACCAGGTCAACGCCATCGGCCGCATGGACGCCATCATCCACAATGCCGGCATCTACCTCGAGAAGAGCCGCGGCGAAACGCCCGAAGGCCACGCCAAAACCCTGGCGGTCAACACGCTCGCCCCCTATCTCCTCACCGCCTGGATCACGAGGCCCCACCGGCTGATCTATCTCACCAGCGGCATGCACCGCAGCGGCAGCAGCGCGCTTGACGATATCGACTGGAAGAAGCGGCCCTGGAGCGCCAGCCAGGCCTATTCCGAAAGCAAGCTCTACATCGCCACCCTTTCCGCCGCCATCGCCCGCCACTGGCCCGACGTCCTCAGCAACGCCGTTGACCCCGGCTGGGTGCCGACCAAGATGGGCGGCGCCGGCGCGCCTGATGATCTGGAGATGGGGCACCTGACGCAGACATGGCTTGCGACGAGCGAGGATGAGGCTGCGAAGGTGAGCGGAGGGTATTGGTATCACCGCCAGCAGCGGGAGGCGGCGGCGGAGGTGAATGATCGTGGGTTTCAGGAGGCGCTGGTGGAGAGGCTGGCGGGGTTGACGGGGGTGCGGTTGTTTGAAGCAGCCGGCAAGGGGTAATATCCGTCGATTATCGAGATCCTCCACACTCGCCAAAGAGACTCTGGATCGAATGTTCAACCTTAATAGGAGCCATGCGAGTCCTCGGGGGAATGTTTGGCGCCTGCGAGATGAAGCAGTCGGCCCTTGCCAGCCCGCATCCGCCGGGAAAACAATGGTGAAGCAGGAGGGAGCGGCCACCATCGGTTAAAGCCTTAGCAGCTGGGCTTTCTGGGATGGCTAGTGGGACACGATGTCCCACTTATGTGTCTCTGCATCGCACGGAAGCCTAAAGGTTGCAACAGTGCCGGTTGTCCCTGCTTGCGATCGGTAAAGAGCAAGCGATAATAACTGCTGCACCCCAGATTAAGGCTGCGTATGACTGGTTCTTTGTCGCCTGGGATGCCGAGGCCACCAAGTTGGCCGCTAGCGCTCAATTCGCTGCCTTAACCCGACTTGAAGAAAAACGAGATGCACTAGAGCGCGGGGTTTTGTACTAATGTTCGGCCAGCTTGATCGCAAATATGCATCTTTTAGTAGGGCTTCCCCGGAAATTGAGGGAGAAGCCGTATCTCTGTGACACTTTCAACGATGAAAGACCAATTCAGGTCATCAAGAGAAATCCAAAACTTCTCTTTGCGTGATGTCATAAACACTGAAAGAATATCCTTGTTGCCAACAACGTAGATAGTCCTTCATGTCCTTGGTGACGATGATTAACCCAGGAGCGAGCTGGCAATATTCCGTAACCATATGAGCCATATGCATGAGATACGCATCAACATAATCGAGCTTATGCTTCAACATCCAAGCAGAATCAGCATTCAGGTAAGCCTGAATATCACTTTCCCTAGGGCCGTGGGGGGCTGGCAGCAAAATAACTCCGCTACCAGGGGTAAGGAGCCATCGCAGAAGTTTTAATGCGAGATCGTGTCGCTTCTTCTTGCCAATAATGAAACTACAGGCTTCTGCCACCACAGGCGGCGGCACTCCGAATATGAACTGGTCCTGTTCTTCAATGAATTGTTCGACCTCAGCGTGAAGCGAATCGTCGGGAAGTGCCAATGCAATCAGAATATTGGAATCAAGTATCGCGAGGTTTCGCGGAAGGTCCAGCTCGATTCCTTCGATTGGATAAAGTGGCATATCACAAGACCAAGTCGGCTCCCAGCGACGCTGCAAGGTCGATCAGGAAGCGATCTATTTCTTCCTCGATTAGCTTCCCCTCTGTGCTCCCCTCTGAGCATTTCATCCGCCTAGTCGCCAATTCGCGAAGCTGCCCAGCTACCATCTCATCCTCTGCGATAGGCGTAAGGACGGGGATTGCGGACAAAACCCCCGGCTCAAACTTCTGGAAATCGCCCCTGAATGAAGGAGTCTGCTGCTTGATCAGGGAGTTGACCACTTGGCTATTAAGATAGGCGCAAAGTGGCAGGCAGAGTTCAGGGTCGGCGGGAACGACAGCGGTCCCGCTTACGATAAACGCTGTGCCACGCTCATCGAGCGCAAACGCGGTAGCAGGAGCAAGGTCTCGGATAAGTAGCTTCGGGCATCGCAGCCACCTTTCATCTCGAGGCCGTATCAATTCATAGTAGTTTGAGCCTGTTCCCTTCAAACTGGAACGCGCCGACAGCAGTTCTCTGTAGGCATAAAAGTATTCATAAGCCCGAGGATAGCGCTCCTTGAGCTCCGTCTCTGTCAGCGCAACATTGTTTCTATATGGATAAAGGAGCTTGCGCGACGGGGCCGTCAGTGAGTATCGCTGCAATTCTGTGCCAAAGACAACAGGTTCTAACAAGTCACGCTCGACAAACCAACTTTCGCCCAGCCCGTTCCTTACTCGTGCAAGTGCAGTGCCGTCGTCGTCCTCTACGTCGAGGATGAACAAGTCATTTGCACCGGTTCGTATTCCCTGAGCAACCGTTGCAATTGAATCTAGCCGAAGGGAAATTTCGTCCATCGCAATACGGTTACGTTGCTCAGCCACAGATAACAGCGACCACGGCGATTTCCCTGGTTGACGAGCCTTGTATGATCTGAGAGTTCCGCCCTCCAGGACTACGTCACGTTCCTCGGCCCCGAAAAGCTCTGCGGTCATATAATCCGGCTCAAGAGACTGTACTCTAATCACCCTCACAGACTGGTTTACAATTCCATGACCATCAGTCTTTTCGGCGATTATGCAGCCTACATACGCATCAGCGTCAAAGACTTTTGTGGAGCCGAAGTCGACAATAACGTCAACAGCAGATTTGACGGACAGCAGCCCCCGTAGGGGTTCGGCGCTTTTGTTCAAGAATAGTCTATTTGGGATAACGAGCCCGAGTCTGCCTCCCTCACGCAGCACTTTCAAAGCCTGCTCTACAAATAGCGACGAAAAATCATAGCGCCCCTTCGCAGTTTCAAACTCTGCTTCAAGTCTATCTCTGTTGGCTACGAGTGACGTCGCCAGAAAGGGTGGGTTGCCGAGGACGATGTCATACTGCTTATTAAGGTTATCCCACGTTCCAGGAGCCAACCCATCACCCACGCGAATGACATTTGATAGATTCGGCAACGGCAATGCGTCGGGCTCTTCAATCATTCGCTGCCAGACATGCAGCCGCGCGGCCGTCACTGCCTTCGGATCGACGTCGATACCCGCGATGTGACCGCCTTCGATAAGCTTACGTGCCCAAGGCTGCGATGAATCATGCCTTTTGAGATGGCCTAGCAGATGGTCCACAGCAGCGACTAGAAAGGAGCCCGAGCCACATGCAAAATCGATTATGTCCGGAATGGCATCAGGGGCAGCGTCTTCGTAGAAACGCCTGATGCAACTACCAGCCAGATAACCAGTTAGAAATCTTGGTGTATAAAACGCCCCAGCCGATTTCCTGACACTCAAACGTTCCACACCTCTTTGAGGCTGGGCGAACATTTCAGTTTGTGCAGGCAGAGGTGCAGGTTGCAGTACGGTAGAGAGGTATTTCTCGTAGGCTAGTCCGAGTACATCCGCGCTGATCCAAGAGAAGTCATAGCGAACATCGCGCCCGGGAATACGCTTCGGGAAATACAAGTCCCGAACGATGCCGGAAAGAATGAATGGCTCAATATCTTTGGCGACGTTTTCCGTGAAAAGATCGCTACCAATCCGTGCCTTCGCACGTTCGTAGATCGTCTCCCAGCGGCCGAAATCAAACCCATCCGACGCTACACACGCTTCTAGAGCAGGCGGAATTGTGTCGTCCAAGCCCCGGTCTTCAATCGTACGCAGAACAAACAATTGAGCGTACAAGGTCTGTAGTTGTTCATCGACCTTAGTGACAGCTCCTCTGGAATATCGAACGGCTCGGTCGCGCCAATTGTCGAGTCTATCTACAAGAGCGTCGTCTACCGCCTGTAGAAATGTCGTTGGTTCCTCTAGAGCCAGCAGGCTGCGCTGCGGCGCACTACTTCTGACACCGGCAGGCGCAAAAGCACTGAGCAATTCCACAGACTTTGTCACCTCCCCCCACTGTATAGGAGGAAGGCGATACCAGTCATTTTCTCGCAGCCATCGAGAACTTAGAACATGAATGCCCTGCTCGTCAGCTACAATGCCCCAAGGGCAGGATGAGTGATACCCATATAAGGCCACCATATCCAGCTCTTGTCGCGTCGCCTGATCATCTAGGCGAGTGAACATAACAGCACCTTCACCCTGAAGATTGGCGGTTTCTACAGTCAGCTCACGCTTACCGACCGCGATCTTACGTGTTTCCAAACCATCAGACGGCCAGCCCAGCGCAACAGCTAAGTCGGTGCCGGTTGAAATTGCTTCTGGTTTTTCAAGCTGTTCCACTACGCGAATCCGTCATATTTTTTACGCTTCTACCATGCGTAGCGATAATTTAAAGATGCCGTGACAAAGCCAGATGACAGGGATGGAGAGCGACCGTCGGCCCCAGATAGTACGAGCAACCTGTGTGAACTGGCCTCGACCACGCTTCCAATCCGTTTGCGTGAAAGTCGCGCAAACTACGATCAGAAAAACCAGAAAATTTTACGAGAGGGTATTTAAGCCTCTTCGCGCAGCCATTTCCCTCATACGGCTTCAACGGCAATGAGCTACGTAACCCAAGGCGGTAATGCGATCATACCGACTGGTATCGGCCGCGCCGTGCACCAAGGCGGCATAACGGCGGGTATAGGGGGTGTCCACAAGAGTATACTCCACCGGACAACAAAGTGATCGCGCGAACCCAATGTGCAGAACCGATAGAGTAGTGGCTGGGGCGCCTGGATTCGAACCAGGGGATGGCGGTACCAAAAACCGCTGCCTTACCGCTTGGCTACGCCCCACCAGAGCTTGAGCGGCGAACCGCTTGCTCACAAATCGACGCCTGATTAGCAAAGCTCTTTGCCTGTCACAATGACTAAGTTGCGCCTGCGGCAGATTTCTGCGCGCGAAGCGGCGGGCGGTGTGCTAGCATGCCGCGATATTATCAACCTGAGATCATCGTCCCGCATGGAAAGTCCCGCATTCGACCTTGCTTTCGAGCCGGCCTATGGGCGGGCCGTGCCGATTGTTTCCGGCATCGCGCGGGTCACGGCGGAAAATCCCGGGCCCTTCACCTTTTTCGGCACCAACAGCTATCTCGTCGGCTCTTCCTCGCTTGGCATCATCGATCCCGGGCCGGAGGACGAGGCGCATTATCAGGCGCTGATGGCCGCGATCGGCGGGCGGGAGGTGACGCATATCTTCGTCAGCCATACCCATCGCGATCACTCGCCGCTTGCCCGCAGGCTGCAGGCGGCAACCGGGGCGGTGACGGTGGGGCAAGGGCCGCACCGGCCGGCGCGGCGGCTGCGGGAGGGCGAGGTCAATCCCTTTGCCGAAAGCTCGGATATGGATTTCGTGCCGGATATCACGCTCGACGATGGGGAGACGATAACGGGTGACGGCTGGGCGCTGACAGCGGTGCTGACGCCGGGGCATACGGCCAATCATGCCGCCTTCGCGCTCGACGGCCGCGACATCCTCTTTTCAGGCGATCATGTCATGGCCTGGTCGACCTCGATCGTCGCACCGCCGGATGGGGCGATGGCGGATTACATGGCCTCGCTCGACAGGCTGATTACACGCGAAGACGCCCTGCTGCTGCCCGGCCATGGCGGGCCGGTCAACGAGCCGAAGACTTTCCTGCCGGCGCTGAAGGCGCATCGCCTCGGGCGCGAGCAGGCAGTGCTGGCGCGGGTTGCGGCCGGCGATCGGGAGATTGCGGAGATGGTGAAGGCGATCTATCGCGATACCGATCCGAAGCTGCATGGCGCGGCCGCGCTTTCCGTGCTCGCCCATATCGAGCATCTCATGGAGCGCGGCGAGGTTGCGGCGGATGGGCCGCCCTCGCTTGCCGCGCGCTATTGGCCGGGGTAAAGGAGAGGCGGAGGGAGATCAGCATGGGCCGCGCCGATTACAGCTATCGCACCGATCCCGCCGTTCCCGCCTTCGCCGATGACCGGCCGCTCATCGTTTTCGATGGCGAATGCGTCTTCTGCTCCGGCTGGGTGAAATTCGCGCTGAAGCACGACAGGCGGCAGCGCTACCGCTTCGTCGCGGCACAGTCGTCGCTCGGGCAGGCGCTCTACCGGCATTACGGGCTCGATTGCCGCGATTACGAAACCAATATCCTCATCGAGAAGGGCCGCGCCTTCTTCAAGTCGGATGGCTCGATCCGCATGGTGGCCGGGCTCGGCTTTCCCTATTCGCTGGTGAAGCTCTTCCGGCTCATGCCGCGGCGCGCGGCGGACGCGCTTTATGAATTCATCGCCCGCAACCGGCTGAAGATTGCCGGACGGCAGAGCTGCATGGTGCCGACGCCGGAGCAGCGCGGCCGCTTCATCGCATGAGCGGCGGCACCTTTTCCCTGCTGATCATCGGCGGCTACGGCGCCTTCGGCGGCCGGCTCGCCCGGCTGCTCGGCGAGGAGCCGCGGCTCAGGCTGCTGATCGCCGGCCGTTCGCTCGAAAAGGCCGATGATTTCGTCTTCGATATGCGATCGCCGAAAGGCGGCGCCGGGCGGCTCGGCGGCAACGATCTCGGCGCCTGGCTGCAGGCGGTGGTGTTCGATCGTGACGGCGATCTCCGGGAGCAGCTGACGCGGCTGAGGCCCGATCTCGTCGTCGATGCCTCCGGGCCGTTCCAGAGCTTCACCGGCGATGGCTACAAGGTGGTGCGGGCCTGCATCGAGCTCGGCATCGATTATGCCGATCTCGCCGACAGCACCGGTTTCGTCGCCGGCGTCAGTGGGCTCGATGCCGAGGCGAAGGCGAAAGGCATCTTCGTGCTCTCGGGGCTGAGCAGCCTGCCGGCCCTCTCCTTCGCGGCGCTGGAGGCGATGGCGCCGCATTTTGCCCGCGTCGACAGCGTCGCGGCCGGCATTGCCCCGTCGGCGCATGTCAGGATCGGCCTCAATGTCGTCCGGGCGATCGCCAGTTATGCCGGCAGGCCGGTGGCGCTGCTGCGCGAGGGGCAGCCGGCCAAGGGGCGCGGGCTGATCGACGAGATGCGGGTGACGATCGCGCCGCCCGGCGTGGCGCCGCTCGCCAGCCGCAGCTTCCTGCTGGTGGATGCGCCCGACCTGGCGCTGCTGCCTGATCGTTTTGCCGGCCTGCAATCCACCTTCACCGGCGTCGGCACCGAGCCGCAGGCGCTGCAGCGGCTCTTGAGATTTGCCGCCCGGCTGGTCGAGATCGGGCTGCTGCCGTCGCTCACGCCGTTCGCCCGGGCGCTGCAGGCGGCCAGCCATCGCTTCGCCGCCGGCGCGCATCGCGGCGGCATGTTCGTGCGCCTGGGCGGCGTCGATCATGAGGGGCGGCGGCTGACGGCGGACTGGTCGCTGATTGCCGAAGGTGATGACGGGCCGTTCATCCCGGTTCTCGGCGTCGAGCTGCTGGTGCGCCGGCTGCTCGACGGCCAACGGCCGGAAAGCGGCGCCCGGCCGGCGGCGGGGGAATTGTCCCTTGCGGATTTCGAAGCGGCCTTCAGCCAGTTCTCCATCGCCTCGGGCGTCCGGCTGGATCACCAGGAAGAGGCCCAGCCGCTCTACCGGCGCATTCTCGGCAACGCCTGGGAGAAGCTGCCGCCGGCGCTGGCGGCGATCCATGCGGGCGGCACCCGGCTTGCCTCCGGCCGGGCGCGGATCGAGCGCGGCAGCGGTCTCCTCGCCCGGCTGATCGCCGGCCTCATCGGCTTTCCCGCCGCCGGCGAGGATGTGCCGGTCGCGGTGCGCTTTGTCGCCGAGGGCGAGCGGGAGATCTGGACGCGCAGTTTCGGCAGCAAGACCTTCCGCAGCTGGCAGGCCGCCGGCCCCGGCCGCGATAGCCACCTGCTCGTCGAGGTGTTCGGGCCGTTCCGGGTGCTGCTGGCGCTGGTGCCGGAGGGGCAGAAGCTCAGGCTCATCGTGCGCGGCTGGCGCTTCTGCGGCATCCCGCTGCCGCTGTTTTTGGCGCCGGGCGGCGATACCTACGAGGAGGAGCGCGATGGGCGCTTCCACTTCCACGTCGAGATCGGCGGGCGGCTGACCGGGCTGGTGGTGCGCTATTCGGGATGGCTGGTGCTGGAGTGAGACCCCTCGCCCTGGCCAGCATCAACGGCCGGCGAAACGCTGTCTGGCGGCCTCGGTGACAGGCGTATAGAGGGCGATGCGGGTCCCCTCGGGGTCGGCAAACTGCGCTGTCCGGTTGGCCCATGGCAGATCCTTGGGCGTACGACCGTGACCCGGTCCTTGAGCCGGGCGAATTCCGCATCGACATCCGACACCATGAATTCGAGAATGGCCGTGCGATTGGCTCCCGGCTCGGCGCTGCCCTCGCTGAACAAGGCCACCGTTTCCGCGCTGCCGATGGCGAGTGTGGCGCCTGGCATGACGATCTCGGCGAAGGCGGGCGCAAGCCATTCGGCGCGGCAGCCGGTCACAAGCTCATAAAAGGCCACCATGCTGTTGATATCGGCGGCGATGAGGCGGGTGGATGCGAATATCATGATGTTCTTCCTTGGCTGCGCGATGATGGGTGCGCGACGATCTCTCGGCTTGCCTTTGTGACACAGCCGTGCTGACAGCGTTGTGGCAGCAGGAATCAGCAGGCATGCGAAAAGCAGAGCGGCTTTTTCAGATCATCCAGATTCTTCGCCGGTCGAGCCGGCCGGTGACCTCGTCGGCGCTCGCGGATGAACTGGAGGTCGCCAGGCGGACCGTCTATCGCGATATCGCCCATCTGATTGCCCAGCGTGTTCCGATCGAAGGCGAAGCCGGGTTCGGCTATGTGCTCGATCCGCGCTACGACATGCCGCCGCTGATGCTGACGCCCGACGAGATCGAGGCGGTCGTGCTCGGCGTGCAGATGGTGGCAAGGCTGAATGATGCGGCCATCCGCAACGCCGCCAGCGATGTCATGGCCAAGATCACCTCGGTCATACCGCCGGAGCTGCTTCCCTTTATTGCCGAGCCCGCGGTCGGCATCAAACCGGAGGCTATCGGCGGCGATGCGACGCTCGACAGGCGTCCTCTGAGGTCGGCGATCCGGGAAGGCCGCAAGCTGGAACTCGACTATCGCGCGGCGGACGGGACGATCAGCAGCCGCATCGTCTGGCCCGTGCTTCTCGGCTATGCCGATAGGCACAGCCTGCTGATCGCCTGGTGCCAATCGAAACAGGCCTTCCGTCACTTCCGCACCGAACGGATCCTCAAGGTCGAGATTCTGGCTGAATCCATCGGCATGTCCAGGAGCCGGCTGCGACAGCAATGGCAGCAGTGGCGCGATGCCGAGATGCGCAAGTCGGGTTAGATGCGG
Organism: Rhizobium sp. NLR10b; assembly: GCF_019685435.1. NCBI lineage: Bacteria > Pseudomonadati > Pseudomonadota > Alphaproteobacteria > Hyphomicrobiales > Rhizobiaceae > Rhizobium > Rhizobium sp. NLR10b. The sequence goes on from NZ_JABDWV010000004.1 coordinate 78,882, forward strand.
AGATGCTTCCGGCCGACGAGCGTGGAACGGAAACGTCGCGGCATGCCCTTTCGCCCCGTTTACGGGATGGCAGCCGGATGCGGGGCTGGCTGCGCCGATCTGCCACGATGGCGCTGGAAAAGCGACGAAAAGTCGGTTGCCGATTTATACAGTTTACCTGTATAAATCGGCATTGGGATAGCAGAAAGGATCGATCATGGAGATCGAGAATAAAGAGGTGGTTCGCCGCTTCAACGTTGAAGTGATTCAAGACGGCAGTGAGGCGGCGTTCAAAGCCCTGATGGCCCCGGATTTCATCAACCATGCCGCGCCGGAAGGAATGGCGAATGGCCCGCAGAGCATGTGGAACACGTTCCAAAATGTCCTGCGCCCGGCGCTGTCGAATATGAAAGTGACGATCCATGATCAGATCGCCGAAGGCGACAAGGTGACAACGCGAAAGACGATCAGTGGCACTCACTCCGGTCCCTTGATGGGAATTCAACCGACCGGTCGGGATGTCGCCATCGATGTCATCGATATCGTGCGTGTCGAGGACGGCAAATATGCCGAGCATTGGGGCCTGAACACGTTCTCAACCGTCCTTGCGACTTTAGCGAAGGCCTGACGCTACGGACGAACAAGTCTTTCGATGATACGAATTGCGGCTTCGAGTGTTCGCCTGTCCTCCTGGGACAAGCGCTCGTCGATAAGCGCGGCAATTTCCGCCGTCCGAGCCTTTCTGGAGCGGGTCAGCTCTTCCCGGCCTTTCTCGGTTATGGATAGAAGCCGGCTGCGGCTATCCACCGGATTGGGCAACTTGCTGACCAATTCGGCGGTCTCCAATTGGCCTGCGACCAATCGCATGCTCTGATGTCTGACATTGCGTCGGCTTGCCAATTCGGCGACGCTGAGAGGACCGCTTCGATCGAGCAGCGCCAGAGTTTCAGACTGAGACGTTGTCGGCGTGTTTGTATTCGCTCTTATGCCCCTGACGAAATTGCCGACCGTGACGCGAAGACTTTCCGCAAGCGCCAAGGCGGACTCCAGCTTTTCGGGGCTCTCTTCATCTCCGGCCATCGGCCACTTCTTCCTTGGAAAGAATGCGTTGCTCTTCCATAAACCGAGACATGCGGGAAATGAAACGGCATCGACCGATCTGAGTGTGAGGGGCAGTCCTGATGCATCGCAGCTTTCGGCCGAGGACCTGGTAGGCTTGTCGCACGAGATCGGAACCAATAAGGGGTTGAAGGCTTCCTGTGACGGTCGAGATTGATTTCGGTTTCGGGCGACAACTTGAACTCCCCCTGCGGACCAGACTGTCATGGTTCGATGCGACAGCTGCGATGAAAGACAGGAAAATCGAAACAGCCATGCTCCATTCTCACGATCAATCCAACTCGACGATCGCAACGGTCCGCGATGTTCGGCAGGCCGATGCGATCTGTTATCGAAGAGACGGAAGCGGGCAGCTTCGCATCGCTACCATGTCACCGTTCATCTGCTGCACGTCGTCGAGGCGAGATGCGGCACAGCCCGGCTTGGAGGCTCTGCTTTCCAGGCTGGAAGGCGTGGTGGTTTGAAGCTCGGCTTCACCCAATCGCTGTCGAGACTGTTGACGACGCGACGGCGAGCCGCACGCTTGTTGGAGAAGGCATGGCGTCCGCTTCGCCATAAGCCATCCAGGCAGGAGCGACCGAGGCTCCAGACGACCGCCGCATTCGGCAGCAACCCCGGAAGGCTTGTCATGAAGAGCTTCGTGCCCGCCGATCTGCCAAGCAAACCGGCCCTTGTGGTGGTGCTTCATGGATGCCGGCAGACGCCGGAAAGCCTGGACGCCGCCAGCGGCTTCTCGAGACTGGCGAGCGAGAGAGGGTTCGTGCTGATTTACCCGCAGCAGACCCACGCCAACAATGCGCATAAATGCTTCAACTGGTTCCGTCCGAGCGAGGTCGCTCGCGATCGCGGCGAGGTGCTTTCCATCAAGCAGATGATTGACCATGCGCTCAAACGACATCGAGCCGATCGCACGCGCGTTTACATTGTCGGCCTTTCTGCCGGCGGCGCGATGACAGGTTCGTTGGTCGCCAACTATCCGGATATGTTTGCAGGTGCCGCCATCGTCGCCGGGATGCCGGTTGGCGCGGTGCGCGATGCAATGTCAGCGCTGCGGGCGATGAAGTCCGGCGCGGCACTGCCTCCGGATGGCTGGGGCGCAAGGATTGCCGAAATCTCCCCCGGCCAACGCTCCTGGCCGCCGATCAGCATCTGGCAGGGGACTGCGGATCGCACGGTCAATCCGGCAAATGCGAGGGCCTGCGTCGATCAATGGGTTGAAGCGAACGCTGTCGATCGAAGCAGCGCCCGTGTCGAGAAGAAGCCCTGGGGCGAGTTGTCCTCCTGGAACGCCGGAGGTGCACGCCCGGTATCGCTCTATTCCATCCATGGCATGGGGCACGGTCTTCCCGTCAAGAGTCGAAGGCCGACCCGTTCAGGCTCGACAGACCCGTTCGTGCTGACAGCGGAGATCTCGGCTCCGGTGGAACTGATGCGTCTGTGGCGCCTGGCAAGGCGGTAAGCACGCCTGGCCACTCCAGGCGATCTCACCATCGGGCGCTGGGTGTTCCTGCAACGAGTGCTATATTCAATTTCGGTCGTTGCACCTGAGACGAACCGGGAAAGGAATTCTCGATGGGAGAACAGAAGCGCCCGCTGCAACCTGGGAACACCGCGCCCGCCTTCGAGCTCGCCTCGGCCAATTTCGACGGGACGGTCTCTTTGGCCGATTTGAGCGGCCGGCCATTCCTGATCGGCTTCTTTCGCGGGCTGCACTGCCCGTTCTGCCGGCGCCAGCTCGAGCAGCTTGCCGGCATAGAGCCCACCCTCAGCGCCGCCGGGGTGAGGACCGTGGCCGTTATCAACACGCCGGTGGAGCGCGCTCGCCTGTATGTCCGCCACCGTCCGACGCCGGTGACGCTGCTGTGCGATCCCGACTGCCGCACGCATCGCGCCTATGGTGTGCCGCATGCCGAGTTCCTGCCCGAGGGCAGCAGCGAGCAGCCCGAATGGCCTTATACCGCGACGATGGCGCAGTTCCAGGCGGCGCGCATCAACCCCATGGGTGTGTTTCCGGAACCGATCCAGCCGATGGAAGCCAACACGGTGCTCAACGCCAGGGACGGTTTCGTGCTTGACGAAGCCGATCAGGCGATCTTCGCCAAACACCCTACCCAGCTCGTCGGTCACTTCCTGGTCGATCAGAACGGCACCATTGCCTGGGCACAGATGGAGGCGCTGGACGGACCCAGCAGCCTTTGCATCTTCCCGACGGCGACGGAGATCATCGCTGCCGTGGGCGAGCTTGGGCGCTAGGCTGCAGCGTTATCGGTTGGTGGTCGGATGATTGCCGGCGTCTTTGGCGGCCCGCAACAAGGGGGCCGGTCTGCCGCGCCTATCCCGGCTTTGCTGGGCTCGGGGCGTTTGCTTCCACCTCTCCTCCCTCATTCCTGTGCTCGTCACAGAATGAGGGAGGAGAGCTAGGCAATATCGCAGGACCGTCGAGTTTGCGGTACGGTATGCGGGTCGCGTTCGCCGCACCCTCTCCCGGCCCTTCCATTGGGCTCAGGGCGTTCGCCGCTGCAATCGATTCACTGGATCGATTGCAGGCGCTTTGCGCCACCGGAACAGGGGGTCGCGTCTGCCGCGCCCTCTCCCGGCCCTTCGCTTGGGCTCAGGGCGTTCGCTGCTGCAATCGATTCACTGGATCGATTGCAGCCGCCTTTGGCGGCATCGGAACAGGGGGCCGCGTCTGCCGCGCCCTCTCCCGGCCCTTCGCTTGGGCTCAGGGCGTTCGCCGCTGCAATCGATTCACTGGATCGATTGCTGCCGCCCTTGGCGGCACCGCGGCTCACCCACCCGCAATTCCCAGGAGTTCGGAGTCGAGCGCCTTCAGATAATCGTCGGCGATTGCGGCGCTGAGGCCGAGGTCGTGCTGGCCGTAGCGGGAGGCGACGCGGATGTCGACGAAGGTGGTTTCGGCCTCTTCGCGCAGCCGGATGACCATATCGAAGCGCAGGCCGAGGATCAGCGTGCGGGTGGTCGCCTGCAGCGTCACGCCGTTGGCGCCGCGGATCAGCTTGGCGACGTCGTCGTCATAGGGACGCGGCGTCGGCACGGGAATGATGCCGGGCGCGTCGGTCACGGCGTCGTCGTCGGGGTCGGGCTTTGCCGGCCTGTCCTCGAGATCGCGATCCGGCTCGCTCGTGCCAGTGCTCCTGACGATCGTAAAGCCGCTCTGCTTGGCGACCTTGCGCACCGCCTCCAGCACGCGGTCGAGAGCGCCCTCATAGCGCCGGCCGGTCAGTTCGGGATAGGCCTCCATCTGCTTCTCGCGATCCTCCGGCGTCACCAGCGGATTGCGCTTCAGCCAGATCTGGTCGGATTTCGGCGGCGACAGCCAGTCGGGCGCTGCGACCGGATCGGTGGAGACATCGTAGATCGCAGGCAGGCTGAGGTAGCGCTCCGCCGCCACGGCGCCGATGCCAAGCGGAAAGGCGGCATAGATCAGCGCCGCCAGTGCGGCGAGCCCGCCTTCGGCCCCTGATACCCAGAGGCTGCGCAGGCCGACGGCGGCGAGCAGTGCTGCAAGCAGCGCGCCGCCGGCGGCGGCGATCAAAAGCAGCACCAGATAGGGGGTGGCGAGCCCGCCGAAGCGGTGGGCGATCAGCACGGCGAGCGCCAGAACCAGGGAAAATGCCCCGATCAGCCGCGAAGCGTAGGCGGCGTTGGAAACGGGACGGTCGTAACGGATGGGCATCAAACTTACCGGTTGCTCGTCAGCGCCGCGCCATCAACCACGCAAATCGCCTTCTCCCTGTTTAGAGCATGATGCCGAAAAGTGTGAAGCGGTTTTCGGACGACATCTTGCTCTATTTCTTTGATTTAGATTCGGATTCAGATTTAGAGCTTTTCCGGGTTAGATTGAATCATTCTGTTGGCTCAAACGGAGTCGGATGGTCGACCGGCCGGCGCGCGTCGTAGCCCAGCACTACGGCCAAGCCGGCCGGTCGATCAGCCGGCCCGTTTCAGCCAACCCTCCCGCAGATTTGTCTGGCAAATCTGCAAGACTTTGGAATCGCCGGACGCACTTATCGCTTCGCCATGGCGAAGCGGTGCGGCCGGTGGGCCGGGCATCTTTCCGCCAGGACAAAGGCGATCGGCTCGGACGTACCGAGGGGTATGTCCGTCGCCAATCGCCTTTGTCCTGACGAAAATCTGCTCCGGCAGAATGCTTCAATCTAACCCGGAAAGACTCTAGGCCGGGCCGGCCTAAAATTATCCGGATCTGGGGCAAGATTCGGCTGAATTGAAACTGTTGTCTCGGAATATCAGATGGAATTCAGCGGAGACCGCCGGGCAATCGACCGCCGACTTCATAAGCCCTTGCTGATATGTCAAAAAAAGGCCATTCTGCCGCGGTTTCATCTCCAGGGTCACGGACAGGAGAGACGGGATGATTTCACCCGAGATAGCAGCAAGGCCGCAGGCGTCTGCGCTTGGCGGGATCGATCACACCGAACCGACGCTGCCGATGGAGCTCGTCGAGCTCGAACTTTCGCTCGAAGGTTATGCCGGCGGCGATGCCGGCTTCTGCGAGGCGGTGCGCCAGGCAGCCGGCCGTTCCGGCGGCGAACTGCTGTTCGACCTGCCGGCCGCCGGCCTGATCGAGGATTGTCGCCGCATCGCCGTCCTGCGCATCCCCGATGGCGAGGGCATGCGCGTCGTGCTGGCGCTGCTCGATCAGAACGGCACCGAGATCCGCATGCAGGCGCCCGATGAGGACACTGCCCATCTGGTGCGCTTCGCCGATGCCTTCATCGAGGTGCTGGAGCGGATCTGAGCGTCCGTCTCGGTTCTAGCGCCGTTCGACCGCCGCTTCCGCCAGGCTGCGGAAGGGAAATTTGCGGCCGCACTCGCATTTGATCATGAAGCTTTCCTGGTGGTTGGAAGCCCGCTGCACGCCAAAGCCGCGCGGCAGCTGATCGACCTGGAAATCCGGATGCTTGCGCTTGGGATCATCGATCTCCGAGGCCTCGGCAAAACCCGCATTGCCGCATTGCGGGCAGTTCAGTTTCTTCGAAAATCGATCGCGGATGGCCATGCTCGGTTCCAGTGTTTTCGGCCTCCTCATACAGAGGAATGCTCCTTGTGCATAGGTGGGTGGCGAAAGCGGAACCATCTTCCGGCGGTGCCGTTCCTTTTGGAAAGGAGGCGATCATGCCGAACAGAGATCCGATCCCGACACCGACGACCGATACACCGCGCGGGCCGACGCCGACACCCGGCATTCCCGACCGCATCCAGGAAAAACCGCCGCTGACCCCGGCCCAGGACCCGGGCGACACGAAGAACCCGCAAGACCCGCCGCTCGATCCGGCGCTGCTGCCGATCGGGGATCCCGCCGGGGCGGCGTGAAGATGGCGAGAGGCGTTGTCGTCGCTCTCGACGGCTTTTTCTCGTAAGTAACTGAAGCCGCGTGCTTGGTTGTGGATTCCAGGGTCAAGCACCCTGGGATGACGGAGTGTGGGGTTGGCGATGTTGCCAAACGCACCGCCGGCGCAGCTTGGGTGCCGGCGCGGTTTTTGGGATGTCGCAATGCCGCGGCTTGTGCAACGACGCATCTGCCGAAGGTTCCTCACAGCTGCTCAACCGATGCGTCGCGGCACCACCTTGCGCGCTGGCGGACGTATGGGTCGCGGCACCACCTCTCTTCCGCGCTGGCGGCTTATGCATCCCGGCACCACCTCTCCTCGCGGTGAGCCGATCTGTCTCGCGACCACCTCTCCTCCGTCTTTTGACCCTGGGATCCACGCGCGGCAGGCACGACAGACGACGCAGCCGGCATCACCACAGCGTAAGATAGAGATCGTCCCACTCGGGATTCATCGCCTCGACCAGGTCGATCTTCCATTGCCGGTTCCATCGTTTCAATGATTTCTCGCGCTGGATGGCGCTGCCGATGTCGCAATGCTCCTCGTACCAGACGAGGCGGGGTGCAGCCATATTTCCAGGCAAAGCCCGGTGTCAGTCCTTCGCGATGCTCGTAGATGCGGCGCTCCAGATCGGATGTCACGCCGATATAGAGGGTGCCGTTTTTCTGGTTGGTGATGATGTAAACATATCCTGCCATGTGGGCAGAGTGCTTGGCTGTGGATCCCAGGGTCAAGCCCTGGGATGACGGAGTGTGGAGTTGGCGTTCTCGCCAAACGCACCGCCGGCGCAGCCTGTGAGGCGCCGCATTTGCCGTAGCCAGTGTGGCGCCGCGTCTGCCGAAGCGTCATCGCTGCCGCCGAGCCGATGCGTCCCGGCACTACCTCTGCCGCGCGCTGGCGGGCTTATGGGGCGCGCCACCACCTCTCCTCCGTCATCCCAGGGCTTGACCCTGGGATCCATGCGGCTGACACTGCGGGAAGATTGACTGAGGCCGCATGCCGGGGCTGATCCCAAGGCAGCTCAAGGGCGAGCATGACGGAGCGTGGGATGCGCAGGAGAAACCATTCCCGGCCTGGGCCACTCGGCAAGGGACGAGCGGTCGCTTGACGCCCTCGCCCGAATGGCTTTTCCTCAGGGAAAAGCAAGGACCAAACCAATGCGCATCGCCCTTCTCCTTACCCTCCTCGGCCTTTCCGCCTGCCAGACGATGACGCCGGAGGAGCGGCGGGCGGCCGATGAGCAGAAGTGCCTGAATTATGGTTTCCGCCGCGGCACCGACGCGTTTGCCACCTGCCTGCAGCGCATCGATCTCGACCGGCGGGCCGAGTCGCGGGCGCAGAGTGCCGAGTTGATGCAGAGCATGGCCTGGGATCTGAACGGACCCTATATCTATCACGATCGCTGGCGGTACCATCACTGACGTCGGCGCTGCCCGGTCCTACATGTTTTCCGAAATCACCGCCTGCGCCGCCGCCAATCTGGCGATCGGCACGCGAAACGGCGAGCAGGAGACGTAGTCGAGGCCGATCGTTTCGCAGAAGCGGATCGAGGCGGGGTCGCCGCCATGTTCGCCGCAGATGCCGAGCTTCATGTCGTTGCGGGTGCGCCGGCCGCGTTCGGCGGCGATGCTGATCAGCTCCCCCACCCCATCGAAATCGAGCGAGATGAAGGGATCGTGCTCGATGATGCCCTTGCGCTGATAGGTGGGGATGAAGGTCGACGCGTCGTCGCGTGAGATGCCGAAGGTGGTCTGCGTCAGGTCGTTGGTGCCGAAGGAGAAGAATTCGGCGGCCTCGGCGATCACATGGGCGCGCAGCGCCGCGCGCGGCAGCTCGATCATCGTGCCGACGAGATAATCGATCTTCATGCCGGCTTCGGCCATGACATTGCCGGCGATGGCGTCGATGCAGGCCTTGACGTAATCCAGCTCGGAGCGCAGGCCGACCAGCGGCACCATGATCTCCGGCACGACGGCCGCCCCGGTCTCATGCGCCGCAGCCACCGCCGCCTCGAAGATGGCGCGGGCCTGCATCTCGACGATCTCGGGATAGGAGATCGCCAGCCGGCAGCCGCGATGGCCGAGCATCGGGTTGAACTCGTGCAGCGCATCGACGCGCTGGCGCAGCGCAAGCGGCTCCAACCCCATGGCGAAGGCGACCTCGGCGACCTCGTCGTCGGTCTTCGGCAGGAATTCGTGCAGCGGCGGATCAAGCAGGCGGATCGTCACCGGCAGTCCGTGCATGACGGTGAAAAGGCCGGTGAAATCCAAGCGCTGCATCGGCAGCAGCTTGTCGAGCGCCAGCCGCCTGCCCTTCTCATCCTCGGCCAGGATCATCTCGCGCATGACATGGATGCGCTCGCCCTCGAAGAACATGTGTTCGGTGCGGCAAAGGCCGATGCCCTCGGCGCCGAAGGAGCGGGCGGCGCGGGCATCAGCCGGCGTATCGGCATTGGTGCGCACCGTCATGCGCCGGGCGCGGTCGGCCCAGCCCATGATGCGGCCGAAATCGCCCGACAGTTCCGGCTGGATCATCGGCACCTCGCCCCTCAGCACCTGGCCGGCCGAACCGTCGATGGTGATGATATCGCCCTTCTTCAGCGTCACGCCGATGCCGAGCAGGCGCTCGTTGCGTTGATCGATGCGCATGGTGCCGGCGCCGACGACGCAGGGAATGCCCATGCCGCGGGCAACCACCGCCGCATGGCTGGTCATGCCGCCGCGGGTCGTCAGGATGCCTTCGGCGGCATGCATGCCGTGAATATCCTCCGGGCTGGTCTCGACCCTCAGCAGAATGACCTTGCGGCCCTCGGCCTCCGCCTCGACCGCCTCTTCGGCGGTAAAGACGATGGCGCCGGTCGCCGCCCCCGGCGAGGCCGGCAGCCCGGTGCCGATCACCTGGCGGTTGACGCGCGGATCGATGGTGGGATGCAGGAGCTGGTCGAGGCTCGAAGGTTCGATGCGCAACACCGCCTCCTCCTCGGTGATCACTTTCTCGTCGACCATGTCGACGGCGATCTTCATCGCCGCCCGGGTCGAACGCTTGCCCGAGCGGGTCTGCAGCATCCACAGCTTGCCGCGCTCGATGGTGAATTCGATATCCTGCATGTCGCGGTAATGCATCTCGAGCTCGGTGCAGATGCGGGTGAGCTCGCGGAAGGCTTCCGGCATCAGCTTTTCCATCGAGGGCTTGTCGGAGCCGGAGGAAAGCCGCCCCTCCTCGGTGATGCTGTGCGGCGTGCGGATGCCGGCAACGACATCCTCCCCTTGCGCATTGACGAGGAATTCGCCGTAGAGCGCCTTCTCGCCGGTCGAAGGATTGCGGGTGAAGGCGACGCCGGTCGCCGAGCTGTTGCCGAGATTGCCGAAGACCATCGCCTGGATATTGACCGCCGTGCCCCAGCCTTCCGGGATGTTGTGCAGCTGGCGGTAGGTGACGGCGCGCGCGCTCTTCCAGCTGGAAAAGACGGCGCCGACCGCACCCCAGAGCTGGACTTCCGGATTCTGCGGAAACTGCTGTCCCAGCTCCTCTTCGATCAACCTTTTGTAGAGGGAGACGACATGCTGCCATTCGGTGGCGCTGAGCTCGGTATCGAGTTCGTGGCCGAGCTTGGCCTTCTCGTCCTCCAGGATTTCCTCGAAGGCGTCGTTGCCGAGGCCCATGACGACATCGGCATACATCTGGATGAAACGGCGGTAACTGTCCCAGGCAAAACGCGCGTCGCCGGCATCATGGCCGAGCGCCTGCACGGTCTCGTCGTTGAGGCCGAGATTGAGCACCGTGTCCATCATGCCGGGCATGGAGACGCGGGCGCCGGAGCGCACCGACAGCAGCAGCGGCTGGCTGGTGGAGCCGAAATGGCGGCCGGTGATCGCCTCGATCGCCGCTATGCCGTCGCGCACCTCGGCCTTCAGCCGGTCGTCGATATGGCCGCCATTGCTGTAATAGGTGTTGCAGGCATCGCTGACGATCGTCAGTCCCGGCGGAACGGGAAGGCCGAGAGCGCACATTTCAGCAAGATTGGCGCCCTTGCCGCCGAGCATCTCGTGGTCGCGCGCGCCACCCTCCGCCTGTCCGTCGCCGAACCTATAGACCCACTTGGTCATCTTCCCCCCAACTCCAGATCGGGATCAGCGTGATCCCTCGGCTGTCGACGACCCTCGCTCTTTTCTCGCCGTCATCCTCGCCCCTGTGGCGAGGATCTGCTGCGTGTGACCGGTCGCAGATGCTCGGGACAAGCCCGAGCATGACGAAAGAGAAGAAGGCAGTGTCGTCAGCCTGACAAATCAGCTTAATGCCTTGGAGTTGAAATGAAAATCGACAAATGCGGCAAAAATGCTGCGTCGCACAATAATTTTCGCGAGAGTGGCGGCCGAAGGCATGCAAACCGCACCCGATCTGAAGAAGGCATAAAAAAGCTTTGCGGGACTGCAACAATGTCCCGCAAAGCCTTGTTTCCGTCCGGCCAGGAAAACCGGACGGGGGGTCCCTCAACCCAGGACGGTTCATGGAACCACCCTGATCTTCGTGTTCGGCAATACCTCAGGATTTCCCGGGATTGCTCAACACCTCCCGGGTCTTTGCCCTCTACCCGGAAAGCGCATCGCAAATTCGACAATACGCAACGTTGACCGCCCGCTTTTCAGCAAAGTCATCAGGTTGCGTTGAAACAACTTCTAATGCAAGTCAGAGAAAAGAGCATCATCCAAATGGGGTACGGACCGCAAGACAGCCGACCTTTTTTGGTGTTTATCACTGAATGCGGGAAAATTGCGCGCGATTTGTGCACAGTCCGGCTGGAGTTCGGGTTTTGGCCGGCCGATGAGCAACCGCCTCGTCGTCGATGCGACCCTCTCGAAATGCGAGGCAGATCCTGCGCCGATGGCAGACAGCCGTTCCCGCAAAAGCTGACGCCGGACGGCGGTGAATGTCGGAATCCCGTTTGGCCGCACGTCTTCAATGTGGACAAGCGATGGAGAAAGCGATGACGATCACCATTACCGCCTTTGAACGTTCGCCCGATCGGGGCCGGGGTCTCGCGCGCGACATGCGGGTTCGCTGGGCGCTCGAGGAAGCGGGCCAACCTTATGAGGTTCGCCTCGTCTCATTCGAGACGATGAAGCAGCCGGCGCATCTGGCGCGTCAGCCTTTCGGGCAGATCCCGACCTATGAGGAAGGCGATCTTACCCTGTTCGAATCCGGCGCGATCGTCCTGCATATCGCCGAGCGTCATGGCGACGGCTTGTTGCCTGGGGATAGCAATGGCCGGGCGCGGGCGATCGCCTGGATGTTTGCCGCGCTCAATACGGTGGAGACGCCGATCTTCGAGCACAGCCTCGCCAGGATCCTGGAGCGCGACGAACCCTGGTACGAAAAGCGCCTGCGTTCCCTAGAGGGCAGCATCCGCAAACGACTGGACAGCCTTTCTGCCCATCTCGGCCATGCCGACTGGCTCGACGGCGCCTTCAGCGCCGGTGACCTGCTGATGGTCTCGGTACTGCTGCGGCTGAAGTCGTCAAACATACTGGACGATTATCCCAGCCTTGCAGCCTATGTCGCCCGCGCCGAAGCACGGCCGGCCTATCAGCGCGCCTTCGCCGCGCAGCTGGCGGTCTTCCAGGCTGCATCGGGCGGCTGACCAGGGATCATGGGGGGTGAACCGCTTGGACGGAAGTAGTCATTGATTGCTTCGTGTTCTGGCGTTTTCGTTGGTCGAGATACGCAGGAGTTCAATATCCGTGCAACGTCCCAGGCTGGGAGATCGGTGGGGGGGCTGCCCCTCAACCGCAACTACCTCTCGTCCTTCGAGCCCGGTTCATTCTCTCCTCTGCCAACCCAAGCACCACCCTTCCCGCCAGCCCGGCATCACCTCTCCTCACCATCCGGGCACCACCTCTCCTCCGTCATCCCAGGCCTTGAGCCTGGGATCCACGGCCTGGCGCTGGTGGATGCCGCATGGATCCTCGGGTCAAGCCCGAGGAAGACGGAGGATAGGGTGACAGCCGCAGCAAAATAGCGGCGGACCGCCAAATACCAATTCGGTGGCGCCCGTGTGTCTGTCCGCGGCCTCCTGCCGCGTCCCGCGTTTCCGGCCGGTCCCTTGCCTCAATCCCATCACCCTGGGCCCTGAGCCTGGTCTCCGCGGCTCGCGCGGACGCCTTCAGGCGATTTCGCGCAGGCGTTCGGCCGTCTGCAGGTCGACGGAGACGAGGGTGGAGACGCCCTGCTCGGCCATGGTGACGCCGAAGAGGCGGTTCATGCGGGCCATGGTGATCGGATTGTGGGTGATGATGACGAAGCGGGTTTCGGTCGATGCCGCCATTTCGTCCATCAGGTTGCAGTAGCGCTCGACATTGTGGTCGTCGAGCGGCGCGTCGACCTCGTCGAGCACGCAGATCGGCGCCGGATTGGTGAGGAAGACGGCGAAGATCAGCGCCATCGCCGTCAGCGCCTGCTCGCCGCCCGACAGCAGCGTCATGGTCTGCGGCTTCTTGCCGGGCGGCCGCGCCAGGATTTCGAGGCCCGCCTCCAGCGGATCGTCGGATTCGATCAGCTGCAGCTCGGCGGTGCCGCCGCCGAAGAGATGGGTGAACAGCCGCTGGAACTGGCCATTGACGACGTCGAAGGCGGCGACCAGGCGCTCGCGGCCCTCGCGGTTCAAGCTCTGGATGGCGCCGCGCAGCTTGCGGATCGCGTCGATGACGTCGTCGCGCTCCTTGATCAGGGCTTCGAGCTTTTCGCTCAGCTCCTTCTGCTCCTCGTCGGCGCGCAGATTGACGGCGCCGAGCCGTTCGCGCTCCATCTTCAGCCGCTCGAGATCGCGCTCGACCTCGCGCGGATCGGGCAGCGCCTGCATCGGCTGCAGGCCGGCAAGCCGCAGCGCCTCATGCGGCGGCACGTTCAGCGCCTCACGGATGCGGGCTTCGCTTTCCTGCCGGCGCTCGCGGGCAGAGACGAGGCGCTCCTCGGCGCGGCCGCGGCGTTCGCGGTATTCGGCAAGCTCGGAAAGCGCGGTCGCCGCCTTGTGGTCGGCGTCGCGCTGGATGCGTTCGGCTTCGGCGAGCAGATCGCCGGCGTTGCGGCGCGCTTCTTCGGCCTTCTGCAATTCGCTGAGCAGAGCGCGGCGCTTGTCGTCGAATTCATCCGGCGCCATTTCGAGCTCGGCCGCCTCCTCGCGCGCCTCTTCCTCGCGCTCGCGCAGTGTGGCGACATGATCCTCGCCACTTGCCGCCCGCTGGCGCCAGGTCTCGCGCTCCTGGCCGATCGCCATGATGCGACGCTGGCGGGCCTCATTTTCCCTCGCCAGGCTTTCGTGCCGGGCGCGGGCCTCGGCGAGCGCGCCGCGGTCGGTCGCAACCTCCGCCTGCTGGAAGCGCAGCCGCTCGTCGATCAGCGTGAGATCAGGCGCATCCTCCAGCTCGATGCGGGCATTTTCTTCCTGAACGCCGATCTCCTCCAGTTGCGTGCCCAACTGGCTGGCGGCCTCGCTGACGACGTCGCGGCGGCGGATGAGATCGCCGGAAGCGCGCTCGGCCGCAGCCAGCGCCTCGCGCGCCTCGGCGAGATGACGCGCCGACAGGCGGCTCATGTCGCGGGCTTCCGCGAGCCTGCGTTCCTCGATGCGGATGGCTTCGGCGGCGGCTGCCTGCCGTTCCTCGGCCTCGGCAAGCACGTCGCGGGCAATCGCCACTTCACTTTCGAGTTCGGCCAGGCGGTTCTTCTGGGCAAGGCGCAGTGCCGCGGCACTCGGGGCATCTGCGCCGGTGACATGGCCGTCCCAGCGATAGACGGCGCCCTCCTTCGTCACCAGGCGCTGGCCGGGCTTCAGCGCCGCCATCAGCGACCGCGCGTCGCCCTCGCCAACCATGCCGATCTGGCGCAGCCGGCGCGTCAGAGCGGCGGGTGCGCTGATATGGGCGATGAGCGGCGTCACGCCCGGCGGAAGCGCCGGGTCGGCGGCGCCGTCGCCATTGACAGACCAATGGGCCGGCGCCTCGGCATCGAGCGGGGATTCCAGATCGTCGCCGAGTGCCGCACCCAGCGCCGTCTCAAAGCCGCGATCGACCTTCAGCTCCTCGGCAACCGGCGGAAACTTGCCGGCGGCCGCACCGGCGGCAAGCATGCGGGAAATGGTGCGGGCCTCGGTTTCCAGCGCATTCAGGGCGGAGCGGGCCTGATCGACCGGCGCGCGCGACAAGGCCTCGGCCTGGCGGGCGGCGGCGAGCGCCCGTTCGACTGTCTGGGCCGCGGCTTCGGCATCGGCCAGCGCGATTTCACCGGCCTCGACGATCGCCCGTTTTTCATCGGGATCGGCCAGGCCTGATATCTTCTCTGCGATGGCCGACAATTCCGCATTCGCCTCGTGCATCTGGCGCTCGAGGCGCATGCGGCGGTCGGCGAGATCGCGGATGGCGCGCTCCAGCTGGTTGCGGCCGGCGGCGGCTTCCGCCCGCTCGGCCGTCAGCTGGGTGAAGATGCGCTCGCTGTCGGCGAGCTTCGCCGCCGCCCCTTCGAAGGCTTCGCGGGTCTCCTCGGCAAAACGGCCGGAATCGGCGAGGATTTGAGAAATCTCGGCCTCTTCGGCGTCGAGCTTGGCGAGGATGACGGCATTGTCGGCGACCAGCCGTTCCTCGCGGCGGATATCTTCGGCCAGCTGGGCGAGACGGCGGGTCAGCTCGTCGCGGCGGCGCAGGATGCGGCCGGCATCCTCTTCCAGCTGGCTTCTGGCGATCTGCAGGCGTTGCAGGGCGGCAGCCGCACGCGCCTCGCCCTCGCGCAATTCCGGCAGCTTCAGGCTGGCAATACCCTGCTGCTTGGCCGCCTCCATCTGGATCTGCGCCTTTTCGGCGACGATGACGGTTGCCTGGTTGAGGGCGCTGTCGGCCTCGGCCTCGGCCTCCTTGGCCTGCACCCAGCGGATATGCAGGAGCATCGCCTCGCGGGCGCGGATATCGGCCGACAGCGTCTTGAAGCGATTGGCCTGGCGGGCCTGACGCTTCAGGCTCTCGATCTGGCTTTCGAGCTGCGAGGTGACGTCGTCGAGGCGCTCGAGATTGGTTTCGGCGGCGCGCAGCCGCAGTTCGGCCTCGTGGCGACGCGAATGCAGGCCGGAGATGCCGGCCGCCTCTTCCAGGAGCTGGCGGCGGGCCTGCGGTTTTGCCTGGATCAGCTCGCCGATGCGGCCCTGGCCAACCATCGAGGGCGAGCGGGCGCCGGTGGAGGCGTCGGCAAAGAGCAGCTGCACATCCTTGGCGCGGCTTTCCTTGCCGTTGATGCGATAGAGCGAGCCTTGTTCACGCTCGATGCGGCGGGTGACCTGGATCTCGTCGCTGTCGTTGAAGGCGGCGGGTGCGGTCCGCTCGCCATTGTCGAGATAGAGCGCCACCTCGGCGGTGTTGCGGGCCGGGCGGTTTCCCGAGCCGGAAAAGATCACGTCGTCCATGCCGGAGGCGCGCATGTTCTTGTAGGAATTCTCGCCCATCACCCAGCGCAGCGCCTCGACGAGATTGGACTTGCCGCAGCCGTTCGGTCCGACGACGCCGGTCAGCCCCCGTTCGATGATGAATTCCGTCGGCTCGACGAAGGATTTGAAGCCGACCAGGCGCAGCTTGTTGAACTTCATGCGGAAATATCCACGGCAGGAAGCCCCGCCCGCAAACTGCGCTGAAAACAAAAAACGGGCGCACGGCTTTCGCCGTCGCCCGCTGTGGTCGAACGGTCCGGTTCAGATGAGGCTGTCGATGAGCTTCGACATGGTGTCAACCGGCATGTCTCCAGAATAGCGCTTGCCATTGATGAGGAACGTTGGCGTGGCGTTGACGCCGAAATCCTTGGATCCCCTTTCCCGCGTGGCGTTCACTTCATCCAGAAGCTTCTGGTTCGTCAAGCATTTCGTGAAGCTATCCTCAGTAAATCCGGCAAGCTTCGACATCTGCAGCAGTGCGGCGCGGCCGTCATCGGCGGCGGCCCAGACCTGCTGCTGCTTGAACAGCATCGAAACCATCGGGAAATACTGTTCCGGCGTGCTCAACTGCTCCGGATTGGCGGAACTGCAGCGGGCGAGCATGAAGGCGGCTGCGGCACGCGGATCGAAGGGGAATTCGCGGATGATGAACTGCACCTTGCCGGTATCGACGTATTTCTGCTTGATCGTGTCGAAGGTGGTGTTGTGGAAATGGGCGCAATGCGGGCAGGTCATCGACATATATTCGACGATCTTGACCGGCGCGTCGGCCTTGCCAAGCGCCATCTCGGGCAGCGCGCCGGGCTTCAGCACTTCGGCCATGTCGACATCGCCGTCGGACTGGGGCATGTCCCCCGCCGAGGTGGCCGCCGTCTGCATGGTATCGACATCGGTGCCGTCGGCCATGGTCTTGCCGGAGGACGAAGCATCGGCAGCGTCCTTGCTGTCGTTGCAGGCGACAAGCGCTGCGGCAGCTGCGGCGATGGCGATCCCACCCAGGAGGCGGCGTTTCGTCAGTTGCATTTCGGACATCTGCATGGGTTCCCCATAAGTAATGAGAGTGACGGCATGATTGTGCGATATAACGGCTGGCAGCCGCCTACAAGGCACGGTTGGCCAACTTCCTTCAAAGAATTGTGACCGTGATGGGACCGCCGGACAAAATTGCTATCGGTCAGCTCCCGGATTTCATCGATAGACATCACGGCGATTGCCAATCCGCACGATGAGGGTTCGCACGGTTCCATCGTCGATGCTTGCGATCACCCGATAGTCCCCGATGCGGTACTTCCAGAAGTCCCCAAGTTCAGATCCTTTAAGCGCCTCTCCGATGGATCGTGGATCGTCCAGCTTGGCAACGCGATCATTGAGAAACCGGAGGATTCGGCGAGCCGCCTCATGTCCAAGCTTCTCAAGCTCACGCTCGGCTGCCCGGTGAAACTCAATTCTCCAAGCCATGACGTGCCATCAGCTCGGCCAGCGGCACTGTATCGCTCTCACCTCGGCGAAGCTCTTCGAGGCGCTTTTCGGCGAGATAGACATCCTCGAGATCATCGAGATGTTCGAGAATGGCTTGACGCGCGTAGAAGCTCTTGCTGCGGCCCGTGCGCCTGGCAAGCTCATCGAGGCGTGCTTCGATTTCAGGTGGCAACCGCAAGGCCAACATGATTTTTCTCCTGTCTGCTATACAAATATAGCACCCGAAGCGTTCGGTCACCAGTCTCCTCCCGGAAATCTCGCTGATGCGATTACGCAATGCGAGCCCTATACGTCGGTCTCGGGCAGAGTCGAATTCCTTGTGACCCGCGAGCGTGTTGAAGCAGGATCAAAAAATTAAACGCCCGTAGGACGCCTCGGTCGCCAGAAGCGGACAAACTTCCACTCAGATTTGCTCATCAGCGCCCTCTTCCCCGCTTGCCCATCACCGCAGTTCCCAAGCGCTGGATCGCCTGACGCAGCTTGTCGCCCTCGATGCCCTCCATCATGCCTTCGAGCTTGCGCGCGGCCTCGCCCTTCAGCGGCGCGGGCGGGCGGGAGCGGCGGACGGCTTGCGACACCGGCTTCTGGACGATGCGGATCTGGTGGACGGCGGCGAAGCCGAAGAAGCTGTTGATGCGCTGGATAAGTTCGCCCTGGGCATGGGTGAGGAAGAGCGCGCGCGCGCCTTCGCAGGCGATCGTCAGCACGCCGGGGCGGAAGCTGCCGTCATCGCCGCCGCCGCGGGCCCAGGCGATCTTTTCCGGCCGGGTGCAATCGGCGAAATCCTCGCCGGCGATTTCGCTCCACGAGCCGAGTAGCGCCGTGTTGATGCCGGCGCGGCGCGCCAGGACCGGATCGATCAGCCCGTTCGCCAGTTCGGAAATCTGCTTCACATCTTTGCGTGGATAACTCATCGAAACCTTTGAACGGCGTCACGAATTGGTGCGGCCGACTTGATCGCGCGGCGTTGCTTCGCCAAGTATAGGGCCTTCCCCCCATTGCGGCAAATCATGACGACCACGACACTCGACACGCCCTCGGCGAAGCCCCTCCTCGACTGGTACGACCGCCATCACCGCGACCTGCCCTGGCGCGTTTCGCCCGGCATGGCGGCGCGCGGCGTCCGCGCCGATCCCTATCGCGTCTGGCTGTCCGAAGTGATGCTGCAGCAGACGACGGTGCAGGCGGTCAAACCCTATTTCGAGAAGTTTCTCGAGCGCTGGCCCGAAGTCTCCGATCTTGCCGCAGCCGAAAACGAGGCGGTCATGGCCGCCTGGGCGGGGCTCGGCTATTATGCGCGGGCCCGCAATCTGAAGAAATGCGCCGAAGCGGTAGCTAGGGAACATGGCGGCGTCTTTCCCGACACCGAAGAGGGACTGAAATCGCTTCCCGGCATCGGCGATTATACCGCTGCCGCCGTCGCCGCCATTGCTTTCAATCGGCGGGCCGCCGTCATGGACGGCAATGTCGAGCGGGTGATTTCAAGGCTTTATGCCATCGAAACACCGCTGCCGGGCGCCAAGCCGCTGATGAAGGCGAAGGTGGCGCTGCTGACGCCAGCGGCTCGGCCCGGTGATTTCGCCCAGGCGATGATGGATCTCGGGGCGACGATCTGCACGCCGAAGCGGCCGGCCTGTTCGCTCTGTCCGTTTCGCGATGCCTGCCAGGCGCTGAAGCTTTCCGATCCCGAGCTCTTTCCGGTCAAGGGGGCGAAGAAGGACAAGCCGGTTCGCCAGGGCGCGGCCTTCATCGCGGTGACCGCAGAGGGCGAGATCCTGCTCAGGCGGCGGGCCGATAGCGGCCTGCTCGGCGGCATGACCGAGGTGCCGACGACGGGCTGGACGGCGCGCATCGACGGCGAGACCTCCGTCACCGCCGCCCCCTTCGAGGCGGCCTGGCAATCCTGCGGCACCGTCATCCATGTCTTCACCCATTTCGAACTCCGGCTGTCGATCTGGCGGGCGGCGATCGCTGCAAAGCCGAAGCCGAATGCTGGCGTGGATGACGGATGGTGGGAACCGGTTACAAATCTTGAAGCGCAGGCCTTGCCGACCGTCATGAAAAAAGCGATCGCAGCGGCTATTCCTCTCGCGTTCAAAACATCCAGGGCATAAACATGACCATCGAAATAAGGCATATCGTTTTCGACATCGGCAAAGTTCTCATTCATTACGATCCCAATCTTCCCTTCGCCCGCCTCATTCCCGACGAGGCCGAGCGCAATTGGTTTTTCGCCAATATCTGCACCCATGACTGGAACGTCGAGCAGGACCGCGGCCGCACCTGGGCGGAGGCCGAAGCGCAGCTGATCGAAGCGCATCCGACGCGCGAGGAGCACATCCGCGCTTTCCGCAAATACTGGCACGAGATGGTCCCGCACGCTTATGAGGAGAGCGTCGCGATCATGGAGGGGCTGATCGACGAAGGCCGCGACGTGACCATGCTCACCAACTTCGCCTCCGACACTTTCCGCGAGGCGCAGCAACGTTTCCCGTTCCTGACGAAACCGCGAGGCGTCACCGTTTCCGGCGATGTCGGCCTGATCAAGCCTGACATCGCGATCTATGAGACGCATACGAAGAGCTTCGGCCTCGATCCCGCCGCGACGATCTTCATCGACGACGCACCGGCCAATGTCGAAGGCGCCAAGGCCTTCGGCTGGAACGCGGTGCGGTTTTCGGGCGCGGACAAACTGCGCAGCGATCTCGCTGCCTACGGCGTGAAGGTGTGAGAGCCATGGCCTTCGACCCGGCAGAGGAAATCGAACGCTTCCACGCCGCCATCAACGCGCTGGATTTTCCGGCGATCGAGGACTATTTCGCCGAGGACGCGACCTATGTCTCGAACGGCGTCGGCAGCCTCTCGGGGCGACCAGAGATCATGGCTGCCTTCCGGCGCTATTTCGACGATTATCCCGATCAGACGGCGGAGAATTCGCTGGTGGAAAGCCTGACGCCCCTCTCCGGCCGCGCGGTCTGGTCGCTCAGCGCCCCCCACAGCCGGACCGGCAAACCGCTGCTGCGCGAGGGCGAGGAAACGATCACCTTCAATGAAGATGGCCGCATCACGCGGGTCGAAGTCACCGACTATCGCCAGTTCTGATCATTGCGCTTCCCAGCTCAAATAGAAGACGCCCGAGGCTTGAACCCCGGGCGCCTTGGTCTTCTTCCGCAACTGGAGGAAACCGGAAGAAGTTATTTCGATTCGCCAGAGCATGATGCCGAAAAGTGTAAGCGGTTTTCGGACGACATCATGCTCCAATTATCTGGTTTAGGTGGTGCTCACTCCACCTTTGCCAGATCACTGCGGATGACGGACCTGAGCTCGTCGATCGGGCGCAGGGACAGCCCGTCTTCGAAGTGCCAGAAGGTCCATCCGTTGCAAGCATCGAGACCCTGCACCTTGGCGCCGAGACGATGAATGGAGCCGGCCTCGCCGCCTGATGCCACCGTGCCATCGGCGCGCACGATCGCGCTGTAGCGGCGCTTGGCGTCAGTCAGCACCTGGCCGGGCTTGATCAGGCCGCTTTCGACAAGCACGTTGAAGGCGACGCGCACCTCGGCCTTCTTGCCGGTCATGACGGTCAATTCCGCCTTGCCGAGCGGCTCGACGGCGGCGATGCGGGCGGCGGCCGCATCGATATAATCCTGCTCGCGCTCGATGCCGACGAAGTGGCGGCCGAGGCGCTTGGCGACGGCACCCGTCGTGCCCGAGCCGAAGAAGGGATCGAGCACGATATCGCCGGGCTTGGTCGAAGCCATGATGACGCGGGCGAGCAGCGCTTCCGGCTTCTGGGTCGGATGCACCTTCTTGCCGTCCTCGCCCTTCAGCCGCTCGCCGCCATTGCAGATCGGGAACAGCCAGTCCGAACGCATCTGCACGTCGTCATTGGCGGCCTTCATCGCGTCGTAGTTGAAGGTATAGCCCTTGGCCTTGGCGTTGGGGCTTGCCCAGATCATCGTCTCATGGGCGTTCTGGAAACGGCGACCCTTGAAATTCGGCATCGGATTGGTCTTGCGCCAGATGATGTCGTTCAGGATCCAGAAGTTCAGATCCTGCAGCGTGGCGCCGACGCGGAAGATATTGTGATAGGAGCCGATCACCCAGATCGAGCCCGTGGGCTTCAGCACGCGGCGGCAGGCGAGCAGCCACGCACGGGTGAAGGCGTCATAGGCCTCGAAGGAGGCGAATTGATCCCATTCGTCGTCGACCGCGTCGACCAGCGACTGGTCGGGACGATGCAGCGTTCCGCCGAGCTGGAGATTGTACGGCGGGTCGGCGAAGATCACGTCGACGGAGTGGTTGGGCAAGGCTTCAAGGGCGCTCACGCAGTCGCCCTTGATGATGGTGTCAACCCAGGAGTCCGTCTTGACGGAGGCCTTCAGGTCGGCAAGCGGAAAAACTGACGCCATTCTGATACTCACTCATACGCTTTACGCTTAACTCTCCGTTATGGTTACCCAACTTAGTTACCAAAGCCTGAAGCGATGACTGATTTCGGGAATTTATTGTGGCGGCTGGTGAGCAGAGGGATGTAGTTGCCGCCATCCGTCCGCGCTTGACGCAGTTTGCTTCCCGCTCTCGCTGAGCCTACCAAGCGCTCACTCTGACGCCCTCTTGAACCCAGACGTATTCTGTCTCGCAAAGAAACAAAAACGCGATCGTAATCCAGCAGGAACGTTGTCAGCCATTGCCCTAAATCGCTAAACCATCACGGATTGGGAGAAATGTGAGCTTTCTTCGGACCCGGCAAAGGTAGGCAAAATGCGTCGCGGGGCGCGTGATCCATCATGGCAACATACGAGTCGAAATCGGGAATGATCTTGAGCTTGATGGCGAGTCTTACGCAGGTTTCCTTATCTCTACGTGTTTTCAAACAGCTATCAACGCGTTGATAATCAACCTGAGTCTCGACATTTGCGAACATCTCTTGCGGATTTGAATCAAGGCTTAGCCCATATTTGTCAAATCGCGCGCTCACTTCCGGGTCTCTCCAGTTGTAGAGCTTGAGGGCGATCACATGATTGATCAGATGGCTCTGGAGGGCGTTTTCCGGCAGTGGAAAATAAGTAGGCGGAACAAGCGCTCTATAGGGAATGACGACGAAAGCGATATCGCTGAGTGTCTTCTGGTCTCCCTGTCTGGCATAGTGCCACAGTTCTTTCCATGCCTGGGCACAATCGCCGCGATCAAGCAACCCCGACACCTTTGTCTCAAGTGGCGTCAACTTGGTACCTTTGGCGTTGACGATGGTCGGCGCAATTAAGACTGCGGTTGTAAAGACGATCCATTTGTACTGGCTTAATAAAACTTTTCTTTTAATACCCACAGGAACCGGCCCCACAGGCGCGGAATAAATACAACTTGCTGCTGAACTGCCTTTATGTTGCGATTCTTGTCAATCGTCATCATTGCGTACTTTTCTCCCTTCCCGCTCTCGCGGCTCAGGGCGTGGCGCCGGGAACACGCGCTGCCGCAAAAAATATGTTGAGGTTCCTCTCCACACACGCCCCTCCGCCTGTCATCACGCCGCATCATGGACAGTGCGGCTATCGGCCGGCGCCTCGTCGCGTTCGAACATGCCATAATCGCGCACGACACTGGCAATGCGCAGCCGATAATTGGCGAAGATGCCGCCGCGGCCGGCCTGCTGGGCGGCGCGATGGGTCTCGCGGTTGCGCCATTCCTTGACTGCCGCCTCGTCGCGGAAGAAGGAGAGCGATAAGAGCTTGCCGCGGTTGGTCAGGCTTTCGAACCGTTCGATCGAGATGAAGCCGTCGATGGTCTCGAGCTCTGATCGCAGTTCGCCGGCGAGATCGAGATATTTGTGGCGCTCGCCCATATAGGGCACGACTTCGAAGATGACGGCGATCATGGCAGCACCAGCTTTGCGTGGGGAGCAGAGACGTTTTTCAGGAAGACGCGATCCTCCTTCAGGATAAAGCGTTCGCGACGGGCGAACTCGTAATTCTCGCGGCCGAGCGGGTCGGCGGCCAGCCGGGCGCGGTAGGCTTCGTAGGCGGCGAGGCTTTCGATATTGTAGACGCCGTAAGCCGTCGTCGCCGACCCTTCATGCGGGGCGAAATAGCCGATCAGGTCGGCGCCATTCCTCGGGATCGCCTGGCCCCAGTTGCGGGCATACTCAGTGAAGACGTCCTTCTTGAAGGGGTCGATCTCATAGCGGATGAAGCAGGTGATCATCGGGTTCTCCTTTGTGCTTCCCCGTTTTCGCACATTGCCGGACGAAGATGCTTCGGTTACGATCGAACTATGAAGGAAGGACCAGACATTGCCCAGATCGGCGCGCTGATCGGCGATCCTGCGCGGGCCAACATGCTGGCGGCGCTGACCGGTGGGCGGGCGCTGACGGCGACCGAGCTTGCCGGCGTCGGCGGCATCACGCTGCAGACGGCAAGCACCCATCTCGCCAAGCTCGAAGCCGGCGGGCTGCTGGCCCAGCGCAAGCAGGGGCGCCACCGCTATTTCACGCTGGCCGACGAGGCCGCCGCCCGGCTGATCGAAAGCATGATGGGTTTTGCCGCCGGGCGCGGGCATCTGCGCCACCAGCCAGGGCCGAAGGAGCCGGCGCTGCGCAAGGCGCGCATCTGCTACGATCATCTGGCCGGCGATTATGGCGTGCGCATGCTCGACAGCCTGATTGCATCAGGCGCGATCGAGGCGGTCGGAGAGGGTCTGGCGCTGACGGAAAAGGGCGAGAGCGATCTCGCCCGCATCGGCATCGACGTCGGCAATCTCAAATCCTCGCGCCGCCCGCTCTGCCGCTCCTGCCTCGACTGGAGCGAAAGGCGAGCGCATCTGGCGGGCAGCCTCGGCAAGGCGCTGCTGTCGAGCTTCCTTGACAGGGGCTGGGCGAGGCGCACCGCCGAAAGCCGCTCGATCCTCTTTACACCGGAAGGCGACCGGCAATTTCTATTGCTTTTTCCGGCTGGACAGACGGGTGCAGATCTGCAAAACCCTGCCAGCGTAAAGGCGCAGGTGATGAATGCGCCGAACCGACCGTCGGGCATATCCGTCACTCGCCTCGCTTGATTGCCACCCCTGCGCCCCCGCTCCAGTCGAGGCATGTTCGCATTCGGCCGAGCGCGGGCTCCCATCCGGCGTCCTTTGCTGGCACGCGAAGCCGTTTGCGGCTTCATCACCCCTGGCAGCCTTTCTTCCTCATCTTCTTTTCGATCTTTGCCTTCCTTTCGACGCCATCGTCGGCATGTTTTCCGCCGGTCAAACCATGATCCATCATCGCCTGCAGCTGTGCACAGCTTCTGTGATTGTGGTGCTTTCCGCCCTTGGCGGCGGCTCGTGTCGCGCCGCCACAGAAGTGCGTTGCAAATTTCTTCGCCGCTGGCCGATCGCGATCGGATAGAAAAAGTCGGGGGATTATCCGAGCGAGGCTTAGGAGAGAAACAGTGAGGTTTAACCGACGTTCGCCAAGCAGCTATCCATCCGCTCCGGATGCGAAAGCGCCTCGCTAGAACAGGATGATCTAAGGCCGGGTGGGCCTTAAATTTTAATCCTCAAACAGTTAGAGCATGATTTCCTCCGAAAATCGCTCACACTCATGCTCTAGAATCTCACGTCCAACCGGGCATTGGCGCTGTGGCGGTTGAGGCCACCGCCGAATTCTCCTCGGTACGACAGGGAAGCGGCCGCTGCCTCCGTCAGCTGCAACGTCACGGATCCGCCCGCAACGACGCTGTTTTCGGCATTGCGCAGCCCTCTCACGACGAAACTGCCGCCATTTTCGAATGCCAGAGCGGCGAGCGGCGTATCCTGATCGGCAATCCGTCTCCAGGCGACATCAAAACCAGTGGTGACACTCTTTCCGGCGATCGAAGCCTGTCGTTTCGTCCGTAGCCCCACAGTCGTCGCAAACAGATCTTCGCGTGCGCTCTCGCCCGAAAGGGAGGCTGCGCCGCCGTCCTCGTGGAAGCTGTCGCGCTGGCCGATGGCATAGTCCAGTCTGCCGAACGGCGTCACGATCAGGTCAGGGGAAAGGCCGAAGTCGAATGACGCCTCCGAGAAAAACTGGGCGGTACTGCCATGATAGCTTGCCGTTTGACTGTCGGAAAAACCGTCAAAGGCGATGTCGCGGCGCGTTTCGATGTCGTGCCAGCTATTCGACGCCCCGAACTTGACCTGCAGTCCGCCGAATCGCTGGGCGGCATAGAGGCCAAGATGCACGCTGTCGATATTGGCCGTGGAGCCAAGGTCCGGGATCTGGAAAGACGATTGTCCGACGCCTGCGAACACCCCGGCCGAACGATCGTCGATCACCCAGTCGACACCGTACAGCGCACCGCCGCGCGCCGTCGTCGCGCTGGAGGCGTTTCCGTCGCCCTTCAACCAGGAAAGATTGCCATAGGCGCTCGTCCATGCCTTGCCGCCGGTCTCGAACGCCTCGTTCAGCCGGTCATAGACCGCATTGCGCACGTCATCGGCTTCGCTGAAAAGGCCATTTTGCAACGAGGCGTGAATCTCGCCGGAGAGCTGATCGAACGCATCCCTCGCTTCTGCCCTGTCGCTATAAAGAATCGCATTGTAGAGCGCCAGGCTGCTGGAACCGCTCGTCTGGTCGAGAAAGTCGAGCCCGTAAGCCGACTGTTGCTGATTAAAGGTGAGGGCGGCGCTCGGGAACAGAGAGCCGGGGCTCAGCACGGTACGCAGGGTCAAGGTTACGTCGGTGGCGGAATAGCTGAGGAAAGACTTCAGGAAGGCGGAATCGATCTCCAGATCGCCAAAGGTGCCCGACACGGCGCCGGCGGAGACGATCGTGTAGGACTGGCCGTTGATGTAACTCACGGCCGGGTCCCATAGGATTGCCTGGACTTTGGCGCCGTTCAGGAAGGCGGTGCCGGTGACATCGACCTTGTCGCTCAGCCCGGCGCTGCCGATCTCGACCTCGAAAAGAGTGAGTGGATCGAGGTTCAGATCTCCGGAGACCGCGAGGGTTCCAATCGAATTGCCAGGAGCAAGGACGCTGTTTGCGGCAAGCGAGGCGGTGCCGACGCTTCCCGTTCCCTGAAGTCTTGCGCCGGAACCGATGTTGACCGCACCAGTCAGGCTGCCATTGACCGACAGCGTGCCGTCAAGCACATCCGTATCGCCGCTATAGCTGCTGTTTCCAGTCAGGTGAAAGAGGCCATCGCCAGTCTTGACGAGACTGCCATCGCCGGTGATCGACCCGGCGAAAGTGGTTGAACTGTCGTCGCCGCCGACCGTGAGTGTCGCCGTGTTAAAAAGGTTCACATCTCCGCCCGACGAACCGCCGCCGGCGAGCGAGCCGATGGTTTCGGAGGTGGCGACGTCGAGCCCGGTTCCGGCCAGATCAGTAATGGTCACGCCCGCTCCGTCGGCCAATGCATTGCCGTTCTGGATGAATAACCGCCCCTGGTCGATCACCGTATCGCCGGAACGCGTGTTGTTGCCGGAAAGGGTCAGTGTCCCCGCGCCAGTCTTGGTCAGCCGTCCGGTACCCGACACGTTGCCGGCGAAGGTCACAGCATAGCCGTTCGTGTTCACGGTGCCACCGGCGCCTCCGATGACCACACCCCGGGCGGCTGGAGACGCAACAGTGCCGAATGTCTGCAACGTCGCGCCGTCGAGGGTCACGGTATTGGTGGCGCTGCCATCACCGAGAGATGCGGATGAGGACACGAAGAGGGTTCCTCCCAGCACATTCATCGCGCCGGAGAAATTGTTGGGTCCAAATAGCCCAAAAGTGCCGGCGCCCGATTTGGTAACGGAGCCGCTGCCGGATATGACGCCGCTGAACGTCCCGCTCGCGCCGGAAGCGCCAAGGGACAGGCTGGCACTGCCGAGCAGAATGTCGCCGCCGCCGGAAAGGCTCGCAATAGCCTGGTTGAAGCCGCCCATATCCAATTGGGTGCCGTTATTCATGAAGAGTCCGGACGAGGTGGAAAGCGCGTTTGCCGACATCAACTGCAATTTGCCGGCTGAGATGGTCGTTGCACCGGTATAGGACTGCTGGCTGCTGAGCGTGAAGGTGCCGGTGCCGGCTTTGGTCAGGCCGCCGTCACCTGATATAACTCCGTCGAAAGTGGTCGAGCTATTGTCAGCTCCAACGGAAAGAACGGCGTTGCCGGCGACGTCGACACTCCCACTACCGGTTAGTGCATCGACAGCTTCACTTGTCTTGATAGTCAACGTCCCGTCGAGATTGATGTCCGCAAGGCCCCCGAACACCTTGCCGCCATCAGCAGTCAGTGTCGCGCCGGACAGGACATCGATCGAGAGGCCCCCTTGCGCGATTCCCGACCAGAGAAAATCCCCGGAAATCGTCAGCCCGCGGGTGGCGATGATCTCGCCGGAATAATTTCCGGATCCGATCGCCAGCGTTTCCGTCGTGCCTATCATGCCGGAGCCGTAGAGGTTGTTGAGCGAGGCGTCGTACGTTCTTAGATCCAGGGTCGAGCCTGACGACAATCGAAGCGAATCGAGCGTCGAAAGATTTGCAGCGGTGGCGGCATCGAGAATGTTTAGCGTCCGGTTGGCGGAGAGCGCGACTTCGCCGACGCCGACGAACCTGCCCTGCCAGTTTCCGCCCCGGCTGAAGGTCACACTGTTTGCGCCGTCGATCGTTCCATCGAATGTGAAGTCTCGGATCTCAAGATTAGCATTGTTGAGGCGGATGGTGCCGCTGCCGGCAAGAGAGGCTATCCAATCGTTGTGCGTCCCGAAGTCGATGGTTGCGCCGGATGCAACGGTTGTCGTGGTGGCGCGGAGCAGTGCCCCTTGACCGTCCCCCGGGATCAGTAGCGTGCCAGAATCGACATAAACGTCCTGGCCTCCGCCCGAGAAGAAGTTATCCGCAAGCGTGACGGTGCCGGTGTCGCCGGCGCCGCCGAAATGAAGTTCCGCGGCCGTCCCGGCCCGATAAAGCCTGAGATTCAGATCACTACCGGCAATGGCGGAGAAACGCACAACGGCGCCGTTCATAATATCCATTTCCGGCACCAGGTTGACGGTTCCGGCCCCCACGGATCTGATCCATCCACCCGTCGACATGTCGACCTGATCCGTTCCCAACTCGCCGCCGTTGCTGATCTCGACATAGGAATCGAGCAAGGGATCGCTTTGCGCGGTAACGGCTGAAAGGAAGAGTGGAATAAAGGCTGAACCGGCCACGGCGAAGTGAACTGAAATACGGCCCTGTGCTTTCATCAGAATCAACTTTATTGAAGAAAATTAAACGCGGAAGCTGTATAAACCGCCTCCCCGCCCAGGGCAGAGTCTAAACTTTGCATTGATCAGGTAAGCAGACGAAAAGAAAAATGAGTGAGACAAGGCTTTACGCAGGAGTGAATGACTTCGCCGCGGACACTCTGTGGGTCGAGGCGGCCGGCTTGATGCGACATCCCTCCTATCGCGGCGCGGTGCTATCCTATTGCGAGGCAATGGTTGCACGCGTGCCGAAGGTGTTGCCTGCCAACAAGCTTTTTGCCCAGAAGCAGCGCTATCTCGTTTCCTTCGTGCTGATTTGTCTTTACATTCAGTGGCTTCAAGCGCGTGGCCCAGCGCCATCGCTTGCCCTTCTTCAGCGCGCTGCACCCGGCAGCCCGCGCCAGATCGCCGATTTCATCGGCGGGCTGCGTGACCGGGGCCTTGTCACCGCGATGTCACTGGAGACGGATCGCCGTACGCAAATCCTGAAGCCGGGTCTGGCATTGATGCGGGAAATCGCACACTCGCCATTGGCCATTTTGAGATCCTTCGAGCTCCTGGCGCCGCCTCTGCCCATCCGCCCGGACGAACTCGCCCAGGACGAGGACGTGCTGGCGCGCTGGCTGGCGCTCTCCGCGGAACGTTATGCGTTGAAGGACGACCTATTCGGCCCATTTCCGGCCATCGTGCGCCACAGCGAAAGAGATGCCGGCCACCTCGTTTTCTGCGCCGTCATCGCCGAGGCGCTGCGCGAGCGCCCGGCCGACGCGGAGGTCCCTGCAAGCCTGACTTATCGAGCGCTTGCGGAGCGCTTCGGCGTGTCCCGTCAGCATATCAGCAACATCCTCGACGAAGCCGCTGAGAAGGGCTGGTATTGCGTCTCCGCGGGGGGCGAACTCGCCTCGATGCCCGATGGGACGCTCCTTCAGTTCGAGACCTGGGTGGCCGGACAGATGGTCCATTACAGCCGCCTGACGGCGCTGATCGGCGGCAAAAAAGTCGAAGCCGCCGCGCCGAACGATTAAATCGGCCTAAGGTCCGAGGCCTTGTCCGACTGAGTGCCTAGATCAGGAACAGCCGGGTAAAACCGTCGTTTGTCAAACAGTCGTCCATCCACTCCGGATGCGACGGCAACTGACAAACAATCGGAGGAATATCCTATGATGAAGGTAACACATCTGGCATTGGCAGCGGCCCTTCTGGCCGGCACGGCGGCGTCCGGCTTTGCGCAGTCTTCGAGCACAGTCGGCACCGGCGGTTCGACGGCGGGCGGCGGAACTGCGAGCAGCACCGTCGGTACTGGTGGCAGCTCTGCCGGGGGCACCTGCCCGGCTGGTGCGACCAACTGCAATTCCGGTTCGTCCTCGACGCTCGGCACCGGCGGCTCGTCGGCTGGCGGCGGGACCTCGAGCAGCACGGTCGGTACCGGCGGCTCGGCCGCGGGCTCGGGCTCTGGATCCGGTTCCGCCTCTACGCTTGGCACCGGTGGCTCGTCGGCCGGCGGCGGCACGTCCAGCAGCAGCGTGGGCACCGGCGGTTCCGCCGCAGGTTCGGGCGATGCAAATTCGGCCTCGAGTGTCGGAACCGGCGCTTCGTCGGCGGATGGAGACAAGACCGGCAGCACCGTCGGCACCGGCAGCAGCGCGGCAGGCAGCTCGCACGACAACAAGGGCAAGAAAGGCTGCGCGCCTGGCCAGGTCAAGAAGGGTGCCGCCGGCACCGAGGATTGCAAATGATGATCCCGGCCGGCGCCTTCCGGGCGCCGGCCAAACTCTTGGAGAGAAACCAATGACCCGGTTTTCCACAATCGCACTGGCCGCTTCGCTCATTGTGATCGCCGGCCCGACAATGTCGGAAGAGATCAAGCTCGACGACGGGACGACGTGCACGATCGTCCAATCCCAGGCGGGAGACACGTCAACCACCGTCACGGCCGGCAACGGGCACGTGTCCTCGTCGACCACGACGGGCAGCGGTTCGACCGGCTCCACTTCGTCATCCGCCTCGGCGGGCTCCTCGGCGGGATCGGGAAGCGTCGACAGCTTTTCGACGGCAAGCGTGACCCGGCCGGACGGCACCGTCATCACGAAACGGTCCGATGGAACCTGCTCCATCACCAAGCCGAACAAATAGGAGATGGCAATGAAACCCATCAACTTTATCGCCGCCGCCTCGATCTCGCTCCTCGCATCGAGCCCGGCCGCCCTTGCGGAGGACTGTAATGCGGCCGGAACCGTCGGCACGGCGGGAAGCGCTTCGGCCGGAGGCACATCCGCCAGCTCGGTCGGAACGGCGGGCGCCTGCCAGACCGATGGCGGCACGACATCGTCGATCGGATCTGGCGGAAGTGCGGCCACGGTCGACGGAAAGGCGCAAAGCAAGACTCATGTCAACGATAATGGCGACAAGCTGAAGGCGCAGACCAAGGCCCAGGCCGTCGACAAGGGCACGTTCAGCAAGTCCCGCACCAAGACCAGCACGGACGGCAGCTCGCTCGACAGCACGACTCGTACGATGTCGCATGTTCCGGGCGAAAAGCCGGTGAAAAGCACCACCACTCAGAAGATCATTCTGCCGGAACAATAATTGCCCGGGGCTCGCCGCTTGAACTTCGACGAGCCCTGCCCCTCCAGTATCACCATTGAGCAGCGACCACGGAGCCGGTCGCTTGCCGCATCGCAGCCATGCTTGAGATCAGGTTGAGCTTTGCCCGGTGATCGTGTAAAGCCGCAGCATCCCCGCACAAGACCAGATTTCCAGCAAGGCGTGAACAATGGACGGCTTCGATCTCATCATCTTCGACTGCGACGGTGTCCTCGTCGATTCCGAAATCATCGCGGCCGAAGTCGAATCCGCACTGCTGACGGAGGCCGGATATCCGATCGGCGTCGAGGAAATGGGCGAGCGTTTCGCCGGCATGACCTGGCACAACATCCTGCTGCAGGTCGAGCGCGAGGCCAGCATCCCGCTTTCGGCCTCGCTGCTGGATAAATCCGAGCAGCTGCTCGACCTCAGGCTGGCGAATGACGTCAAGGCGATCCCGGGCGTCGAATTCGCCGTCTCCAGGCTACCGATGAAGCGCTGCATCTGCTCGAATTCGAGCACGAAGCGGCTCGACATGATGCTCGGCAAGGTCGGCCTGAAGCCGCTGTTTGCGCCCAACGTCTTCTCCGCCAAGGATCTCGGCGCCGACCGCGTCAAGCCGAAGCCGGATATCTTCCTGCACGGAGCAAGCCGCATGGGCGTCTCTCCCGACCAGACGGTCGTGGTCGAGGATTCCGTCCACGGCGTGCACGCCGCCCGCGCCGCCGGCATGCGCGTCATCGGCTTCACCGGCGCCTCGCACAGCTACCCCGCCCATGCCGACAAACTCACCGATGCCGGCGCCGAGACGGTGATCTCACGCATGAACGACCTGCCGGGCGTGGTTGCCGCGCTGGCGGCGTGGGAAGGCGTGCTCTAGGCCTGGACCATTTCGCTCGGCTGCTGCCGATGCGGTCGCGGCACTACCTCTCCTCCGCGCCGGCGGGGCTTATGCATCCCGGCACCGCCTCTCCTCCGTCATCCCAGGGCTTGACCCTGGGATCTTTACTGTGGGCAATTAATTGAAGCCGAGTGCCTGGCTGTGGATCCCAGGGTCAAGCCCTGGGATGACGGAGTGTGGGGTTGGCGTTCTCGCCAAACGCGCCGGCGGCGCAGCTTGTGAAGTGCCGCTGTTGCCGAAGCTCGTGCGGCGCCGCATCTGGTGTCGCTTCATGTGGCTGCTGAGGCGATGTACCCAGACACCACCTCTCTTGCACGCCGACGGGGCCTATGCACCCCGGCACTGCCTCTCTCCCGCGCAGATGGGATTATGGGTCACGGCACCACCTCTCCTCCGTCATCCCAGGGCTTGACCTGGGATCCATGCGGCTGGCACTGCGTGAGGAGCGGCGACATTTCCCCGTGGGCAAGCAATTGAGGCCGAGTGCCGGTCGTGGATCCCAGAGTCAAGCCCTGAAATGACGGTGTGGGCGTGGCAATGGCTGAGATTGCGGCTATGTCCTCTCGGCATCCAACGGATATCCCGAGCATGACAAAGGCAGGCCTAGCTGCTCTTCTTCGTCTTCGCCGGCTGGGTGTCGAAGCCGACGTTGACGCGCACCAGGGCGCCGGCGCCGACCGGCATCTTGATGCCTTCCTTGCGGAAGATGACCTGCGTGCCCGGCGAGCCCGCCGGGATTTCGGTCGGGAACTTGGTGACTTCGGAGTAGAGCACGTTCTCGCCGTCGAGGACGCTGACGCGGATCGGCAGCGTCACCGGGCCGGGAGCGCCCGCCGGGCCCGTGATGAGGCGCAGTTGGGCGACGACGGTCATCGTCAGGTTGGTATCGTTCAGCATGCACTGGCGGGTGTAATCGCCGAAGGAGGCCTGGACGGCGATCTGCTGCGGATCGTCCTTCTTGCCCTTGGCGTAAGTGCGGAAGATCGCATCCTGATCGCGCATGAAGATCTGCGGGCAGGCGCCCTGGACGACCGGGGCGACGGTGCCCTGCGCAGTCGTGGCCGTGCCGATCGACGGATTGTTGGACGACGGATTGGCGGGCGCCAGCGGCATGATCTGGGCATTGCCGTTCGGCTGGGCGGGCGCTGCCTCCGGTTTGCTGTCGCCGCCTATGCCGAGCGAATTGCAGCCGGCGAGCAGGGCGACAAGAGAAGCGGAGACGATGAGACGCGAGACCTTGCCGAGCACGATATTCCACCCCTTGCACAAGCGTTTCTTGGAGGCCCCATGTCTTTTGCGTGAGGCCTTTCACGACGGTTGGCGATGGTCTATATCAGCGGCTCAAACAAAAATCGATTGGGTACGCGCCGTTTTGATGCACTTTTCGCCGCCGGATGCGGGCAACTTCAACAAGATAACGGCGATCATATGTCGGCAGGGCCGCACCTTCTCGGTTTCCGGCGAAGCAGGCCACGGCCGCGCCCGGCCGGATTTTCTCCAGCGATAGATCAAGGATGACGAACGTGGACTATATCTCGACCCGCGGCGAGGCCCCTTCCCTCGGCTTTTGCGACGCCCTCTTGACGGGGCTGGCGCGCGACGGCGGGCTCTATATTCCCAGTGAATGGCCGCACTTCTCCAAGAAGGAGATCCGGGCGCTCCGGGGCAAGAGCTATCAGGAGATCGCCTTCACCATTCTCTCGCCCTTCACCAATGGCGAGATCCCCGAGGCGACCTTCCGGGCAATGATCGACGAGGCCTACGGCACCTTCCGCCATCCGGCGATCGCGCCGCTCGTCCAGACCGGGCCGAACAGCTTCGTCATGGAGCTGTTCCACGGCACGACGCTTGCCTTCAAGGACGTGGCGATGCAGCTGCTCGCCCGGCTGATGGATTATGCGCTGGAAAAGCGCGGCGAGCGGGCGACGATCGTCGGCGCCACCTCCGGCGATACCGGCGGCGCGGCGATCGACGCCTTTGCCGGCCGCGAGCGCACCGACATCTTCATCCTCTTCCCGCACGGCAAGGTCTCGCCGGTGCAGCAGCGGCAGATGACCACTTCGACGTCTTCGAATGTGCATGCGCTCGCCGTCGAAGGCAATTTCGACGACTGCCAGAACCTGGTGAAGGCGATGTTCAACGACGCGGCCTTCCGCGACAGGGTCCGTCTCTCCGGCGTCAACTCGATCAACTGGGCCCGCATCATGGCCCAGATCGTCTATTATTTCACGACGGCGGTGGCGCTCGGCGGGCCGGACCGGAAGGTCTCGTTCACGGTGCCCACGGGCAATTTCGGCGACATCTTCGCCGGCTACTGCGCCAAGCGCATGGGCCTGCCGATCGACCGGCTCGTCATCGCCACCAACGAGAACGACATTCTCACCCGCACGCTGAAGACCGGCCGCTACGACATGAAGGCAGTCAAGGCGACGAGTTCGCCGTCGATGGATATCCAGATCTCGTCGAACTTCGAGCGGCTGCTGTTCGAAGCCTATGGGCGCGATGCCTCGAAGGTGCGCGCCGCGATGGAAAGCCTCAAGCAATCCAACGGCTTCGAGATCGGCGCGCAAGCGCTGAAGGCGATCCGCCGCGATTTCCGCGCCGGCCGCGCCAGTGAGCGGCAGGTGGCCGAGACGATCCGCAAGACCCATGCCGAGACCGGTTATCTGCTCGATCCGCATTCGGCGATCGGCGTCTTTGTGGCGAAGAAGAAGGAAAAGGCGAATACGCCGATGGTGACGCTTGCGACCGCGCATCCGGCGAAATTCCCCGTCGCCGTAAAATCGGCCAGCGGTATTGACCCGGCGCTTCCGACGTGGCTTGCTGGTCTGATGCAAAGGGAGGAGCGCTTCCAGATCATCAAACCGGAGCTGAAAGCCGTTGAAACCTTTATCGGCCAGCACGCCCGCAGCGAGACGACAGCAGGCGCAGAAAGATAGCCAATGACAGTTGAGTGCACCCGGCTCAAATCCGGGCTGACAGTAGTCACAGAAACCATGCCGCACCTGGAAAGCGTTGCGCTCGGAGTCTGGATCAAATCGGGATCGCGCAACGAGACGGAAGACGAGCACGGCATCGCCCACCTGCTCGAACACATGGCCTTCAAGGGCACGGCGCGCCGCACGGCCCGCCAGATCGCCGAAGAGATCGAGGATGTCGGCGGCGAGGTCAACGCCGCCACCTCGACCGAGACGACCTCCTATTATGCCCGGGTGCTGAAGGACCACGTGCCGCTCGCCGTCGACATCCTCGCCGACATCCTGACGGAATCGGCCTTCGAGGAGGAGGAGCTGGAGCGTGAGAAGCAGGTGATCCTGCAGGAGATCAACGCCGCCAACGATACCCCCGACGACGTCGTGTTCGACCGTTTCTCCGAGGCCGCCTATCGTGACCAGACGCTCGGACGCGCCATTCTCGGCACGCCGGAGACCGTCGTCTCCTTCACGCCGCAGCAGATCCGCACCTATCTCGGCCGCAACTACACGACCGATCGGATGTTCGTGGTCGCCACCGGCGCCGTCGACCACCAGGAATTCCTGCGCATGGTCGAGCAGCGTTTCGCCAGCCTGCCGACGCAGCCTTCGGCGCCGCCGGTGATGGAAGCGGCGCGTTATATCGGCGGCAGCGTGCGCGAGCCGCGCGACCTGATGGACGCGCAGATCCTGCTTGGTTTCGAGGGCAAGCCCTACCACGCCCGCGACTTCTACTGCTCGCAGATCCTCGCCAATATCCTCGGCGGCGGCATGTCCTCCAGGCTGTTCCAGGAAGTGCGCGAGTTCCGCGGCCTCTGTTATTCCGTCTACGCCTTCCACTGGGGCTTTTCCGATACCGGCATCTTCGGCATTCATGCCGCTACCGGCGGCGAAAACCTGCCGGAGCTGGTGCCTGTGATCATCGACGAGCTGCACAAGTCGGCCAGCGAGATCCACCAGAAGGAGATCGAACGCGCCCGCGCCCAGATCCGCGCCCAGCTGCTGATGGGCCAGGAGAGCCCGGCCGCCCGCGCCGGCCAGATCGCACGGCAGATGATGCTCTACGGCCGGCCGATCTCCAATCCGGAGATGATGGAACGGCTGGAGGGCATCACCATCGAGCGGCTGACCGACCTCGCCGGCCGGCTGTTCTACGATACGGTGCCGACGCTTTCGGCAATCGGGCCGCTGGAACAGCTCGCGCCGATGGAAGACATCATCGCCTCGCTTTCGGTCCCGGCGCCGAAGACGATGCAGGCCAGCTGAGCCGACGTCCGTCTGCCGGGAGTGATCGATGCCAAAATCGGTGTTTCGGTTCCTGTCGCGGCAGCCGGATGCGGTGGAGCTGGAGAATGAGAAATACCTCTTGCGCCTGCCGCGCTACCAGGATTTCACCCAGTGGCACCGGCTGCGCGCCGAAAGCCGCAAATTCCTCGAACCCTGGGAGCC
Source organism: Rhizobium sp. NLR10b (assembly GCF_019685435.1). Classification (NCBI taxonomy): domain Bacteria; kingdom Pseudomonadati; phylum Pseudomonadota; class Alphaproteobacteria; order Hyphomicrobiales; family Rhizobiaceae; genus Rhizobium; species Rhizobium sp. NLR10b. The sequence goes on from NZ_JABDWV010000004.1 coordinate 115,398, forward strand.
GACCTGGCGGCGCGACGAGCTGACGGAGGGCGCCTACCGCGCGCGCGTCATCCGCGGCAAGCAGGAATATGCCTCGGGACAGTCGATCCCGCTGTTCATCTTCCTCAAGGAAAACCGCACGCTCGTCGGCGGCATCACCATCGGCTATATCAGGCGCGGTGCGGCACAAAGCTGCATGATCGGCTACTGGATGGGCGAACGCCATGCCGGCCAGGGGCATATGTATGCGGCCCTTCAGTTGGTTATTCCTTACATCTTCTCCGGGCTTGAGTTGCACCGTATTGAAGCAGCCTGTATTCCAGATAACGCGCGCAGCATGCGTCTGCTTGAAAAGGCCGGGTTTCAGCGGGAAGGTTATCTGCGCGGATATTTGAAGATCAACGGTCAGTGGCACGACCACGTGATGTTCTCACGGCTCGCCACCGATACGGATAAAGGCAGGAAAACCGACAGCCGATGACCAGAAACAGCATGCTGCCCAAGTCACCGTCCGGACGAGTGATCGCGGTGATCGCAGCCCTTTTCCTGGCGGTCTTCGCCCTTTCGGCGGGCGTTGCCCAGGCGGCCGAACCGGTGAAGATTTCCCGTGACGATACCGCGCTCGATCTCACCGCGACGACCGAGATCTATGCCAACCAGGGCGAGGCCTTCCAGGTGTCGACGGCCGCCGGCGCCGACGGCATCCGCCGGCGCATCGAGGTCCGGGCGAGCTCGGAAAACCATCAGGGCGACTGGGCGGTGTTTGCGCTCGCCAACGTCTCGGAGGAACAGCTGGAGCGCGTCATCGTCGCCCCGCATTTCCGTCTGGTCAATTCCAAGCTGTTCTGGCCGGATCTCGGCTCGCAGCGCATCAGCGCCATCACGCCGAGCGAAGGTTTTGCGCTCGACCGGCAGCCGAGCGACGAGGCCGACGTCTTCCGCATCACGCTGAACCCCGGCGCCGTCATCACCTTCGTCGCTGAGCTGTCGACGCCGGAACTGCCGCAGATCTATCTCTGGGAACCGAACGCCTACAAGGATACGATCAACGCTTTCACGCTCTATCGCGGCATCGTGCTCGGCATTGCTGGCCTGCTCGCCGTGTTCCTGACCATCCTCTTCGTCGTCAAGGGCACGTCGATGCTGCCGGCAACCGCCGCCCTTGCCTGGGCGGTGCTCGGCTATATCTGCGTCGACTTCGGTTTTCTCGGCAAGCTGATCAGCGTCGCCTCGGCCGACCAGCGAATATGGCGGGCCTGCGCGGAGGTGGCGCTGGCCTCGAGTTTCGTCATCTTCCTCTTCACCTATCTGAACCTCAACCGCTGGCACGCGCATCTCGGCTACGCCACGCTCGCCTGGGTGCTCGGCCTGGCCCTGCTCTTCGGCGTGGCGATCTACGATCCGTCGATCGCCGCCGGCATTGCCCGGCTTTCCTTTGCGCTGACGGCGGCGACCGGCCTGCTGCTCATCATCTATCTCGGCTTCAACCGCTACGACCGCGCCATTCTGCTGGTGCCGGCCTGGGCGCTGACGCTTGTCTGGCTGTTCGGCGCATGGCTGACGGTCACCGGCCGGCTCGACAACGACATCATCCAGCCGGCACTCGGCGGCGGCCTGGTGCTGATCGTGCTGCTGATCGGCTTTACCGTCATGCAGCACGCCTTTGCCGGTGGTGCCTTCCAGCAGGGGCTGTTTTCCGACCTCGAGCGGCAGTCTCTGGCCTTGACCGGCTCCGGCGACATAGTGTGGGACTGGGATGTGGCGCGCGACCGCGTCGTCACCATCCCCGACGTCTCAGTCAAGCTCGGCCTCTCCCCCGGCACCATGCATGGGGCAGCGCGCAACTGGCTGCCGCGGCTGCACCCCGACGACCGCGACCGCTTCCGCGCCACGCTCGACGTGCTGCTCGAACACCGGCGCGGCCGGCTCAATCACGAGTTCCGCATTCGCGCCGAGGACGGGCATTTCCACTGGCTGCTGATCCGCGCCCGGCCGGTGCTCGGCTCCAACGGCGAAATCATCCGCTGCGTCGGCACGATTGTCGACGTGACCGAGCCGAAGAACTCCGTCGAGCGGCTGCTGCACGATGCGCTGCACGACAATCTGACCGGCCTGCCGAACCGGCAGGTCTTCCTCGACCGGCTGCAGTCTGTGCTGGCGTTGGCGCCGGCCGGCGAGACGCTGCGTCCGACTGTCATGGTGATCGATATCGACCGCTACAAGCTGGTCAATGATTCGCTTGGAGTGGCCGCCGGCGACAATATCCTGATTGCCCTGACGCGGCGCCTGCGGCGTCTGATGAAGCCACAGGACACGCTGGCGCGGCTTGCCGGCGACCAGTTCGGCCTCATCCTGGTCTCCGAGCACAATCCGGCCAAGGTCGCCGATTTTGCCGATGCAGTCAGCAAGGCGATCATGGTGCCAATCAACTTCGCCAGTCGTGAGATCATCCTGACGGCCTCGATCGGGCTCGCTTCCTGGGTCGACCGGCAGGAGAGCGCCAGCGGGCTGCTGAGCGACGCCGAGCTTGCGATGTATCGGGCAAAACGGGCCGGCGGCAACCGCGTCGAACCGTTCCAGCCGGCCTTCCGCGATTTCGGCACCGACCGGCTGCAGCTCGAAACCGATCTGCGCCGGGCCATCGAGCGCAAGGAATTGTCGATGGTCTACCAGCCGATCGCCCGGCTCGAGGACGTCGAGGTCGCCGGCTTCGAGGCGCTGATGCGCTGGGAACATCCGAAGCGCGGCAATATCCCGCCGTCGGAATTCATCCCGCTTGCCGAGTCCTCCGACATCATCGGGGCGCTCGGCATGTTCGCGCTCGAACAGGCGACCAACGACCTGATGAGCTGGCAGAGCCAGACCGGCGAATTGCCGATCTTCGTGTCGATCAACCTGTCGAGCGTGCAGCTGCTCAACAACGAGCTCTATGACGACGTGCGTTCGGTTCTCGCCAAGACGCATTGCCCGCCTTCGCGGCTGAAACTGGAACTGACGGAATCCATGGTGATGGAGAATCCGGAACAGGCCCGCCTCGTGCTGCAGAAGCTGAAGGAAGCCGGCATCGGCCTGGCGCTCGACGATTTCGGCACCGGCTATTCCTCGCTTGCCTATCTCACCCGCTTCCCCTTCGATACGATCAAGCTCGACAAGGCGCTGGTGCGCGACAGCAGCGACAAGAAGGCGACCGTGCTCCGATCGGTGATATCAATGGCGCGCGAGCTGGAGATGAAGGTGGTGGCCGAGGGAATCGAATCCAACGAGGACGCGATCGAGCTTGCCAAGATGGGCTGCAGCTACGGGCAGAGCTATCTGTTCGGCCCGCCGATGCCCTCGGACTCGGTGCTGCGGCTGCTTCGTGACCGGTTTCCGCTGACGAAACGGGCGTGATCACCGGCGACGACCTCCCTAGAAATGGCGATTGACCGGCGGCCGGCAATATGCGCCACTCCCTTATCACATAAGGAATTTGCGATGCTCAAACTTCTGCTCGCCCTGTCGATCGGCGTCTTTTTCGTTTCGCCGCTTCAGGCCGGTGACGTCCCTCCCGTCATGAAGGCCTGCGTGCCTGGGGTGAAGCATTGTGAACGATGGACTCAGGAATTCCAGACGGCGCTGGCGCTGGCACAGAAGGGCGATCATGCCGCACAGCAGACCGTGGCTTTCTGCTTGTCTTCCGGATGCCATGGCGCGGTGAACGTCGACAAGGTTGCCTCCTGCAGCTGGCACCTCGTCATCACCAATTCGGCTGCGGCCACCGTGCTCGACCGGTCCAACCTCAGGAACACCTGCCGGCCGATGACGCCGGCTCAGAAGGACGAAGCCCGTGCTCACGCCGGCGAGCTCGTCCGCAAGATCTACAATCGTGACATGGCGGCGACCGACCAGATGTAGCCTGGCCTCCTCCGGTTCTCGGCAACGGCTGGCGCGAAAAATAAATCCCGTTGCCGTCCCGGCTTTCGCAGCTATGCTGCCGACACAGAAAATCGGGAGGACCATAATGATCCTGCACTGCGTGTTCCTGCGGCTGAAGACGGCGCTGACGATGGACGACAAGCAATCGCTGTTCGAGGCGATCGTCGCGCTGAAACAGGTCATCCCCGGCATTTTGGATATCAAGTACGGGCCGAATGTTTCGCCCGAGGGCCTGCATGCCGGCTTCGTCGATGGCTTTGCCGTGACCTTCGAAAGCGCTGAAGCGCGGGATGCCTATCTCGTCCATCCCGCCCATGTTGCCGTCGGCGAACGTATCGTCGCCTCGACGGACGGCGGCCTTGCCGGCATCCTGGTCTTCGACCTCAATCTTTAGCGTCTAAAGCGCGCCGCTTGAATCAAAGCCTCATGCGACGCGCTTTCAGAGCGGCCAGCCTTTAGCTCGATTTCGCCATGGCGGCGGCGAGCTGGTCGACATTGTAGCGGAACATCTTCTCATAGGTCGGCGCCGGGCCCTCGGCGTCGGAGAGCGATTCGACAAAGAGCTCGCCGCCGGGCTCGGCGCCGGTTGCCTTGGCGACCTGCTTGACGAGGCGCGGATCGTTGGAATTCTCGAAGAAATAGGCCTTCACATGCTCACTCTTGATCTGCCTGATCAGCTTGGCGACATCGGCGGCGGACGCCTCGCTCTCGGTGGAAAGGCCGAGCGGCGCGAGGAAGCTGACATTATATTCGCGGCCGAAATAGCCGAAGGCGTCATGGCTGGTCAGCACCTTGCGGCGGTCGTCGGCGATCTTGTCGAATTTCGAATGGGCGTATGTGTTGAGCTCGTCGAGCGTCTTTGAATATTTCTCGGCATTGGCCTTGAAGGCAGCGGCATCGGCCGGATCGGCCGCCGACAGCGCCTTTTCGATATTGGCAACCCAGACCTTGACGTTGACGGGACTGTTCCAGACATGCGGGTCGGTGATCTCAGAACCATCCTCTTCCATCGTGCGGGTGGCGATGCCTTCGGAGACCGTCACCGGCTTGCCCTTGTAGCCGGAGGCGGTGATCAGCCGGTCCATCCAGCCTTCCAGCCCTTCGCCGCTGACGAAGGTGACCTGCGCCGCCTTCAAATTCTTAGCATCGGCGGGTGACGGTTCGAATTCGTGCGGATCGCCGTTCGGGCCGACGAGGCTCGTCACCTTCACATGATCGCCGCCGACCTCTTTGACGACATCGGCAAGCACGGTGAAGGAGGCAACGATTTTCAGCGTTTCGGCCGAGGCGGGTGCGGCCGAGAGCGCCATCAGGGCGGGCAGTGCGGCGGCGGCAAGAACCAGTCTGGGCGATATCATCGAAGTCTCCTTGAGGTCAGCCCTTCAGATGCGGGCGGGGGAAGAGGCGCCGGGCGATGCCGGAGGGCGCGAACAGGATTGAGAAGGCGTAGATCAGGGCTGCCGTCATGATGATCGTCGGGCCGGAGGCGAGTTCGAGATGGTAGGAGGCGATCAGGCCAAGATAGCCGGAGGCGGCGGCGCTGGCGGTGGCAATCAGCATCATGGCGGGCAGGCTGCGCGACCAGAGCTGGGCGACGGCGGCCGGCAGCATCATCAGGCCGACCGCCATCAGCGTGCCGAGCGCCTGGAAGCTGGCGACGAGGTTCAGCACCACCAGCAGCAGGAAGAGGACATGATAGGCCGGGCCGCGGCCGCCGACGGCGCGCAGGAAACCCGGATCGAAGCATTCGGCCACCAGCGGCCGGTAGATGGCGGCGAGGACGACGAGCGTCAGCGAAGTGATCGCGCCGATCTGATAGAGAGCGGGCGCATCGATCGCCAGGATGGTGCCGAACAGCACATGCAGCAGATCGATGTTCGAGCCGCGCAGCGAGACGATCAGCACGCCGAGCGCCAGCGATGCGAGATAGAAGCTGGCGAAGCTCGCATCCTCCCGCAGCACGGTCATGCGGCTGACGGCACCCGAAAGCAGCGCCACCGAAAGGCCGGCGACAAGGCCGCCCAGGCCCATGGCCGTCAGCGACAACGAGCCAGCGAGGAGATAGCCGATCGCCGCCCCCGGCAGCACCGCATGGCTCATGGCGTCGCCCATCAGGCTCATGCGCCTCAGCATCAGAAAGACGCCGATCGGCCCCGAGCCGAGCCCGAGGCAGAGGCAGGCGACGAGGGCACGCCGCATGAAACCGAAATCGGCAAAGGGCGCCAGGAAGAGATCGTAGACCGTCATGCCGCCGGCGCCTCTTGCGGTGAGCAGGCCGCGGCGTTCTCATCCCAGCGCTCGGACATGGCGCGGGCCTTCATCAGATTAGCGGAGGACATGACCTCGGCGGTCGAGCCCCATCCGACAAGCTCGCGGGCAAGCAGCAAGGTTTGTGGGAAATGCGCCCGGACGAGCTCGAAATCGTGCAGCACGGCGATGACAGTGCGGCCCTCGCCGTGCCAGCGGATGACGAGTTCGACGAGATCCCGGGTCGTGCGGGCATCGATTGCGGTAAAAGGCTCGTCGAGCAGAATGACGCCGGCATCCTGCAGCAGCAGACGGGCAAAAAGCACACGCTGGAACTGGCCGGCCGAGAGCGACCCGACATGGCGACTGGCAAAGCCGTCGAGGCCGACGGCGGCAAGCGCCTCGCCTGCTCTCTTCAGGTCGAGGGGGCCGACACGGCTGAAGGCTCCCCTCGCCTTCCAGACGCCGAGCATGACGGTGTCGATGACCGAGATCGGAAAGCGGCGATCGATCTCGGCCGCCTGCGGGAGATAGCCGAATTCCGCCCGGCCGAGCCGGTGCTCGACCCGGCCCTCGGCCGGACGAAGCTCACCCATGATCGCCTTCAGCAGCGTCGACTTGCCCGCCCCGTTCGGCCCGGCAATCGCCGTCAGGCTGCCCGGCGCAAAGACGCCGGAGACATGATGGACGGCTGGATGCCTGTTATAGGCGATGGTCAGATTGTCGAGACGGATCAGCGGCGTCATGGCAGCAGAACCGCCCAGCGGGTGGCGAGCCAGAGGACGGCAATGACCAGTGTGATGCCGACTGCCCTCGATAAGGCCGATTGTCCCATGAGGCTGATGGGAAGGCGATCGGGGTTTCGCGGCATGGCTGATCCTAAAATGTAATAACATTACTGCTGTAATGTTATAACGATTGCGGCAAGATTGAGGCTTGGACTATCGTGGAATTGAAAAGGGCGCGAACGCCATGCCCTTTCTTGGCGTCGGCCCCTTCATCTCGGCCCAGGAGATGGCGGCTGCCCCTCATCCGCCTACCCGCACCTTCTGCCCGCTTGCGGGGCGAAGGGACACGCCGCGACCTCTCCGTTCCCCGGTAGACTCTCGCGTGGCAGGTCCGCTCTCCCCGTTTACCGGGACAGGGTTAGGGTGAGGGGCAGCTACTCCGCATGACAGAGCAGCCGTGGCCTGGGAAGAAGGAGGGCGTCTCCGCCAATTCGCCAGCACACGAGCGGCGCGGCAACAATTGAAAAGGGCGACCGAATGGCCGCCCCTTTATCTCTCCGAATGAAAACTCAAAGCAGTTCCAGCATCGCCGCTGCACCGGAAACCGTCGCCTGGCCGGGGCTTTCCTCGACGTTGAGGGCTTTGACGACGCCGTCTTCGACCAGCATCGAATAGCGCTTGGAGCGCAGGCCGAGGCCGCCGGCGGAGAGGTCGGCTTCGAGGCCGACGGCCTTGGTGAAGGCGGCGTCCCAATCGGCGAGGAAGTGGATCTTGCCGAGCCCGCCCGAGGATTGCGCCCAGGCGCCCATCACATGCCAGTCGTTGACGGCGAGAACGGCGATGTCGTCGACGCCCTTGCCAAGAATGGTATCGCGGTTTTCGAGATAGCCCGGCAGGTGGTTCAGCGAGCAGGTGGGCGTGAAGGCGCCCGGCACGGCAAAGAGCACGACGCGCTTGCCGGCAAAGAGCTGCTCGGTGGTGATTTCGACCGGGCCGTCGGTGGTCTTTTCCTTGAAGGTGGCGGCCGGAAGCTTGTCGCCGATCGCGATGGTCATGGTTTTCTCCTCGGGTTTGGCTTGTTGGGTTCGTGCTCTGCGGCGGGCGCCGCCTGGGAATAGGGCGACTATAAGTGCCGGTCACTCAAAGGCAAGCGTGGTCTCCATCGCCCTGTCGCCATCGATGACAAGCACGCCCCAGCGCTTGCCTGACATGTCGTAATCCCTGGGCAGCCTGCCGATCATCATATCGGTCTTGAAGGTGGCGCCATCGCGTTTGCCGCCGCTCTGCTTGGTGAAGGCATAACCGCTCGGGCCGGTGACGATGATATCGGGGGTCCCCTTGCCGTCACCCGGCAGAGCGAGCGTCAGCGACAGCGTCTTCCGATCAGCTGAGATCGCATGCGCCGTCACCTTGAAATCATCCGACGGCGGCTTCGGCAGCGTCGCGTCAGCGGCCGCCAGGATCGCCTCTTCCTCCGGGTGCGACTGCATGGCGCGGCCGAGCTTCAGGCTCAAATTCGCCTGGAAGGGAACGCAGATATCCCTGCAGATGCCGATAAAAGCCGAGGCGTCAATCTCGACTCCGCCTTTGCCAGCCGCCATCAAGGATAGCGGCAGCGTCACCGGCGCGTCATAGGCGATATCCTCGATCCCGCCTTTGAAAAAATGCTTCGGGACGGGATAGGCAATGGCATCGAGGGTCACACCGCTGGCCGGCGCGATGGTGACCTGAGGCGGAATGCCGCTGTTGCCGGGCTCGCGCCAATAGGTGATCCAGCCGGGTTTCGGTTCGATCTGCAGGCCGGCGCGGATTTTGCCGCCGGCATCGGGCGCCAGCGCCACCAGGCGCATGCGGCCGCCCTCGGCCTCGGCCCAGGCGCTCATCTCCGCTTTTGCGGAACAAAAGGGGACGAGGGCCGCGGCCACGGAAATGACCGCCATCAAAAGCCGTCGCGGGGCCATGAAAATAATCATCATGGAACAACGGTTTACCGAAAGTGCTCTCTTGCCGCCAGAAGCCGCGGCCATTTAAATCTTCATTTTCGGTTGATTGATTTGTGACATTGGCCCATCTTTCTCTTGTCGGGGCCTTGGTGCGGTCTGGCAGCAGGAGGAACGATGTCCTTATCGACGCTGAAGAACAGACGGGAACGTGGCTTCTTCGATGGCCAGTTCCTCATCGCCATGCCCGGCATGGAAGACCGCAATTTTGCGCGCACGGTGATTTACATCTGCGCGCATTCGGATGCCGGCGCCATGGGCTTCGTCATCAACCGGCCGCAGAGCCTCACCTTCACCGACGTGCTCCAGCATCTCGACATGATCAAGCAGGAAGAACCGATCGTGCTGCCGCAGCGGGCGCGCGATTTCCCGATCCAGACGGGCGGCCCGGTGGAGAGCGGCCGCGGCTTCGTGCTGCATTCGGACGATTATGCCAGCGACTCCTCGATCCCGGTCAGCGACGACATCTGCCTGACGGCAACGCTCGACATCGTGCGCGCCATCTCCAAGGGCGCGGGGCCGAAGCGCGCGACGATGCTGCTCGGCTATTCCTCCTGGGCGGCCGGCCAGCTGGAAAACGAGGTCGCCAACAATGGCTGGCTCACCTGCCCTGCCAATGAGGAACTGATCTTCGACCGCAATCTCGACGACAAATACGAGCGGGCGCTCGCCGGCATGGGCATCAACGCCGCCATGCTTTCGGCTGAAGCCGGCCACGCCTGACGGTCGCGGCTCACCTGACGGTCGCGGGAACGAATAGGCGCGAGTGACGTTCCCTTCCCGCGCGGACGAGAGGTCCGTCGCCGAGAATGGAGACATCACAGATGGGTAGCACCAGCGACAAGATTTCAGGCAAGGCAAACGAAATTGCCGGCAAGACCAAGCAGGCCGCCGGCAAGGCCATGGGCGATCGCGACATGCAGGCCAAGGGCGACGTCCAGGAAGCCAAGGGCAAGGGGCAGGTCGCAGCCGGCAAGGTCAAGGACAAGCTCAAGGGCGCCGTCGACCGGCTCTGAACCACAGCAGCCCGGATAAACCATGCCTGCTGCGCACGCGCGCAGCGGGCATTTTTAATCCGCCCCCCGCCTTGCAGAGATCAGTACGATGAAACTCTTTGCCTGCGACAATTGCGACCAGGTCGTCCACTTCGACAATCGTCACTGCGTGCGCTGCAACCATCGCCTCGGCTTCCTGCCCGGCGACCTCGCGATGCATGCGCTGGAGCCGCGCGATGAGACGGCCTGGCAGCTCGTTTCCGATCCCGACCGGCACGTGGGCTTCTGCGCCAATGCCGGCCTCGACATCTGCAACTGGCTGGTGGAGGACGAGAGCGACAGTGAATTCTGCGCCGCCTGCCGCCACAACCGGCTGGTTCCGAACACCGATACCCAGAACGGCATAGACCGCTGGCGGCGCATCGGTCAGGCGCAGCGTCATCTCTTCTATTCGCTGCTGCGCTGGAGGCTGCCGCATCCCGATCGCGGCGAAGATCCGCATGGCGGCCTGGTCTTCGATTTCCTCGAGGATTCCCTGCAGGGCAACGGCAATGTCGTGCCGGCCATGACCGGCCATGAGGAAGGCCTGATCACCATCCGCGCCGCCGAAGCCGACGACGCCACCCGCGAACAAGCGCGCAGCTCGATGAACGAACCTTACCGCACGCTGCTCGGCCATTTCCGCCACGAGACCGGCCATTTCATCTGGAACAAGCTGGTCCGCGATCAGAACGGCCTCGATGATTTCCGCGCCGTCTTCGGCGACGAGCGGCAGGATTATGCGGCGGCCCTCCAGAAACACTATGCCGCCGGCCCGCCCTTGGGATGGCAGGATAATTTCATCAGCGCCTATGCTTCGTCACATCCTTGGGAGGATTTCGCCGAATGCTTCGCGCATTACCTCCATATCGTCGATACGCTGGAGACGGCCCGCGCCTTCGGCATCGCCATCGATCCGCGCGGCCACGAGGAAATCGCAGGCGAGGTCGATTTTCTTCCCTATCGGGCACAGAGCGCCGAGCAGCTCGTCAGCGCCTGGGTGCCGCTCAGCCTCGCAATCAACGCCATCCAGCGCAGCATGGGCCAGCCCGACTCCTACCCCTTCGTGCTCTCCTCGCCTGTTGTGGCCAAGCTCGAATATCTGCATCGGCTGATCCAGGGGGCGGCGACGGCGTCGCAGCATTGAGATGAAAAGTGCTCGTCATCGGATGAGTCCGCCCATTGTCGGCTTTCGGGGACGAATTGGCTGGGACGACACCAGATATTCCGTCATCCTCGGCCTCGAGCAGGTCAAGTCCGAGCATGACGGAGATTGGGTTGAACCGACGGGCACATTCACGCCGCCAGTGCTTTATTGAGAGAGGTGCGTAACGGCAAAACCTCCCACACTTAAAACGAAATCGCCTTGCCCTTCTTGAACGGCTCCATGCCCCGGCGCGCAAGTTCATCCGCGCGTTCGTTTTCCGGGTGGCCGGCGTGGCCCTTGACCCAGTGCAGCGTCACCTTGTGGCGGTTACGGGCTTCCTCAAGCGCCTGCCAGAGTTCGGCATTCTTCACCGGCTTCTTGTCCGATGTCTTCCAGCCGTTTTTCTTCCAGCCGAAGATCCACTTGGAGATGCCGTCCTTGACGTAGGCGCTGTCGGTATAGAGGTCGACTTCGCAAGGGCTCTTCAGCGCCTGCAACGCCGAGATCGCCGCCATCAGCTCCATGCGATTGTTGGTCGTCTCCGCCTCGCCGCCGCAAAGCTCCTTTTCGACCTCGCCATAACGCAATACTGCGCCCCAGCCGCCGGGACCGGGATTGCCGGAACATGCGCCGTCGGTGAAGATATCGACGTGTTTCATAGGCTCAATCCGTATTCGGCGGCCGAGCCGATCTGGCGGTGGAAGCGCAGCTTGCGCAGATATTCGAGCGGGTCCTTCTTGGTGACCATGGCGCCCTCCGGCGTCATCAGCCAGTCATAGAGCCGGGTCAGGAAGAAGCGCAGCGCCGAGCCGCGCGCGAGCACCGGCAGGGCGGCGATTTCTTCACCGCTCAACGGCCTGACGCTCTGATAACCCTCGAGCATCGCCATGCCCTTGGTGATGTTGTAGGCGCCGTCCTTCTCGAAGCACCAGGCGTTCAGGCAGATCGAGACGTCATAGGCGAGCAGGTCGTTGCAGGCGAAATAGAAATCGATCAGGCCGGAGAGCTCGTCGCCGAGGAAGAAGACGTTGTCGGGGAAGAGGTCGGCATGGATGACGCCGGACGGCAGGCACTTCGGCCAGGCGGCGGCGAGAAAATCAAGCTCCTTGCGGATCTCGCCCTGCAGGCCGGGTTCGACCTCGTCGGCACGCGCCTCGGACTTCTCCCAGAGCCCCCGCCAGCCATCGAGCGACAGGGCGTTCGGCCGTTTCAACTCGAAGCCCTCGCCGGCCACGTGCATTTCGGCCAGCGCCCGGCCGACCTCGCGGCAATGCTTTGCCTCCGGCTTTCTCAGCCACATGCCTTCGAGGAAGGAAATCAGCGCGGCCGGGCGGCCGGAGAGCGAGCCGAGCAGCCCGCCGTCGCGGCGCGGCAATGGCAATGGACAGGACAGGCCGCGGGCCGAGAGATGCTGCATCAAGCCGAGGAAGAAAGGCAGGTCACTCTTTTCCACGCGCTTCTCATAAAGCGTCAGAATCAGCGGCGCCTTGGAGGTATGCAGCAGGAAATTGGAGTTTTCGACGCCTTCGGCGATGCCCTTGTAGGAGAGCAGCGTGCCTGCATCATATTCCGTCAGGAACCATTTCAGATCGTCTTCGGCGATATCGGTGTAGACTGCCAAGTGAAGTCTCGTCTCTGTATGATGGATGGATGACCTGGGACGCGATCGCGGCCTAGCCGTTGACGAACGCCATGTCGGCCGCGGTCAGCTCGATGCTGCGCAATTCGCGGTTGACCAGGAAGTTTTCGGTTTCCTGCACCGTCTCGGCCAGTTCGACGCGGGCATCGAAGCGGGCGCGGAAGGCTTCGATGATTTCGTTGACGATCACCTCCGGCGCCGAGGCGCCGGCGGAAAGGCCAAGCGTCGAAATCGCGCCGATCTCCTCCCAGTCGAGCTCTGCGGCGCGCTGGACGAGGATCGATTTCTTCGCCCCTGCCCTCAGCGCCACTTCCACGAGGCGCTTGGAATTGGAGGAATTCGGTGCGCCGACAATGATGAAAAGATCGCAGCCGGGGGCCGCCTGCTTCACCACTTCCTGGCGGTTGGTCGTCGCATAACAGATCGAATCCGCCGCCGGCGCAGTCAGGTTGGGAAATCGCTCCTGGAGGCGGGCGATGACGCCGGCGGTATCGTCGACCGACAGCGTCGTCTGGGTGACATAACCGAGATTGTCGGGGTCGGCCGGGGCGTAGGCGTCGGCATCCTCGATCGTCTCGATCAGCGAAACCGCGCCTTCCGGCAACTGCCCCATCGTGCCGATCACTTCCGGGTGGCCGGCGTGGCCGATGAGGACGACGTGGCGGCCAAGTCGATTGTGGCGCATTGCCTGCTTGTGGACCTTGGAGACCAGCGGACAGGTGGCGTCGAGATAGAAAAGGTTGCGGCTCGCGGCATCCTCAGGCACCGATTTCGGCACGCCATGGGCCGAGAAGACCACCGGCTGGGCCCGATGCTCGGGCGGGATCTCGTCCAGTTCCTCGACGAAGACGGCGCCCTTGGCCTCCAGCCCCTCGACGACATAACGATTGTGGACGATCTCGTGGCGCACATAGACCGGCGCGCCATAGGATTTCAGCGCCAGCACGACGATCTGGATGGCGCGGTCGACGCCGGCGCAGAAGCCGCGCGGCCCGCAGAGCCTGATCGTCAAGGGAGGTTTCGCCGCAATATTCATGTCCGTTCCGTCAAAATTCCGTCCGATAGGAGTAAGGGACCTCTAGCCCAATATGGCCGGGAATTGAAGCGATACTATTGCCGAGGTGCCCTGCCGGGTTTTCGGAACCAGGAGATCGCCACCACGGTGACGAGCACGGCGGCAAGCCCGTACCAGGTCAGGGCATACTGCAGATGATCGTTCGGCAGATCGACCTGGGTGACGCCGCCGATCGGCAGGCCGGCCGGGTTGGGCGTGGAATCGGCGTCGACGAAGAACGGGATGACGCGCGCCTTCTCCAGGCCGACGCTGTCAGCCATGACGTCGAGGTCCTTCCAGTAGAAGATGTTCTTGGCGACGTCGTTATCGGGCACCAGCCAGGAGGGCTTGCCGGCAAGTTTGGCGCGCGCGAGGCCCGTGACCGTCTGCTGATCAGTCAGCTGGCCCTGCATGCGCATTTCCGGCTCCTTGTTCTCATAGGGAACGAAGCCGCGGTTGACGAAGAGGATGCGCCCGTCGGCAAGCTCGAGCGGGGTATAGACGTAAAAGCCGGTCTGGCCGCGCCAAGTGGCGAAGAAGTGCCGCTCCTTGTTGTTGATGTAGCGGCCGGTGGCGGTAACCTTGCGGTATTCGATGTCGCCGCCGGAAGCCGCCATCGCCTCGATGCCGGCGAGCGGCACCGGCGCGGCAGCCTGGCGCGCGGCGATGTCGGCGAGCAGGCCTTGCTTCCAGGTGAGGCGCTGCAGCTGCCAGGTGCCGAGCGAAACCAGAATGGCAAGGGCAACCAGCACCAGAAAGCCGGATATGACAGGCAGCCGGCGGCGCGGCCCGGCGTGATCGACATCAGTCACTCAGACGTCCTTCGCGGGCATTATGACGGTACTGCATGGCAATCAGGATGCCCTTGAACCAGCGCAGCGTCAGGAGCGACAGGATGATCGTCAGCGGCGCGAAAATAAGGATATGCACCCAGATCGGCGGCCCATAATTGACCTGCAGCCACAGCACCATGCCAATGATAATGAAGCCGACGATGAGGATGACGAAGACGGCCGGGCCATCACCGGAATCGGCGAAGGAATAATCGAGGCCGCAGGAGGCGCAACGCGGCTTCAGGCCGAGCAGGCCATCGAACAGCTTGCCATGACCGCAGCGCGGGCAGCAGCCCTTGATACCGGTTTTCACCGGATCGAGAGGGGGAAATTGCGCGCTGTCCTCGCTCATGCTGTTCCTTTGCGCGGCCACTTGCGACCGCGGCTTTTCGATGCTGCCTTAACTCTCCCATAAAGTATTCGCATCCCGAATGGAAATGCCTGCGCGATTTCGCCTCACCGATTCGCGCCAAACAGAAGAAGAAGAAGACTGATGACCAATGACAGCCATGCCGGACAGATCATTATCCTGAACGGCGCGCCGCGCAGCGGCAAATCCAGCATTGCCCGGGCGATCCAGGACGAATTCGAGGGACCGTGGATCAACCTCGGCGTCGACAGCTACAATGCGATGACGCCGCAGCGCTATTTGCCCGGCATCGGGCTCAGGCCCGGCGGCGAGCGGCCGGAGCTCGAAGAGCTGATACCTTTCCTCTATGCCGCCCTTTACGAGTCGATCGCCATCCATGCCGGATTGGGCCTCAACGTCGTCGCCGATCTCGGCCATCACGACAGCTATTCGCACCCACTCGGCATACTTCCCGACTGCGCCCGGCGTCTCGATGGATTTTCCGTGCTGTTCGTCGGCGTGCGCTGTCCGCTCGAGACGATCATGCAGCGGCGAGACATTGAACAAGACGGCCGCGAGACGCTGTATCTCCGCGCCACTGCGGACATGCCGGTTCCCGAACCGGTGCAGCGCTGGCAGGACGAGGTGCACCGGCCAGGCATCTACGACATGGAGGTCGATACCTCGGTGCTGACCGCCGACGAATGCGCCGAGGCAATCCGCCAACGCCTCGATCTCGGCATCCCCGGACCTTCGGCCTTCGAAAGGATCGCTGGCGGACGTTGATGCCAATCGTACGTCCCACTCTCCATTAGGCTCAGGCTTGACCGACTTGACGCGAGCATCGACGCCGAGTTCGGCGGCAAATGCCACCATGATCGCTTCCAGGTGCGAAGCTGGGGCAGGAATCGACGAGAACATCGACATCTTTGCCATTTGCCGACGACGATGCGCCCCGCCCATCCGGGTAATATCAATGTGATCGATCGCGGCGTAGTGTTCCACTTGGCTTTGAGAGGAGGATGCTATGCCTACCATATTGGCCTACCACGACGTCAAGGACGTCAAACATTGGCTCACTTCACCGCGCCGCAAAGAGGTCTTCGAGCCCCTCGGCTGCACAAACATTCGTACGTTTGTCGATCCACAGGCGTCCAATCGCGTTGGCCTCGTCATGGACGTTCCCGACATGGGCCGCCTGGAGGAATTTATGAAGTCCAAGCAAGCTGCGGATGCGATGGAGTATGACGGAGTATTGCCGGAGACCTTGGTGATTCTCACTCAATCGTAGCGGGACGTCACGGGCCGCGCCGTGGATTAAGCCCTGCGATCACGGTGCGTGGAGCCAAAACAGAAAAGGCGGACCGAGGCCCGCCTTTCGCTTGAACATCGCTTCCGATCAGCCGGCTGCGACGGGTGCGCCCCAGCCGCCCCAGACATAGATGCAGAAGAACAGGAACAGCCAGACGACGTCGACGAAGTGCCAGTACCAGGCGGCTGCCTCGAAGCCGAAATGCTGCTTCGGTGTGAAATCGCCGCGCAGCGCGCGCAGCAGGCAGACCAGCAGGAAGATCGTGCCGACGAGGACGTGGAAACCGTGGAAGCCGGTCGCCATGAAGAAGGTCGCGCCGTAGATCGAATTCTTGAAGTCGAACGGGGCGTGGGCATATTCGTAGGCCTGCACGCTGGAGAACAGGATGCCGAGCAGCACGGTCAGCGTCAGGCCCTGAACGAGGCCCTTGCGGTCATTGTGCAGCAGCGCATGGTGCGCCCAGGTGACCGTCGTGCCGGAGAGCAGCAGGATGACGGTGTTGTAGATCGGCAGGTGCCAGGGATCGAGGACTTCGATGCCCTTCGGCGGCCAGACGCCGCCGGTATAGGCCATGCGCGAGGCCTGGATCGCCTCGTTCGGAAACAGGCTGGCGTCGAAATAAGCCCAGAACCAGGCGACGAAGAACATCACTTCCGAAGCGATGAACATGATCATGCCGTAACGCAGGTGCAGCGAGACGACGCGGGTGTGAGAGCCCTCATGGGCTTCCTTCACCGTATCGGCCCACCAGCCGTACATGACGTAAAGAACCAGCACGAGGCCGATAAAGAAGAGCCAGGGATTGGCGAGTTCAGCGCCAGCGAGCTTGAAGGAGCCGCCGTTCAGGTAACGCATATAGCAGACGCCGCCGATCGCCATGATGAAGGCGCCGAGCGAGGCGAGAATCGGCCACGGGCTCGGATCGATGATGTGGTAGTCGTGGTTCTTCTGATGCGCATCGGCCATGTGGCTATCCCCGGATGTCTTCCTCACTTCGCTCCCGGCATAGCCGGAAACGAGCCTTGATCAAAGTTTCTTTTCAATCTTTACCGTTCCACCCTCATTCGAAGCGACAGGCTTCGGACCCTCTTTCGGGTAGAACGTATATGACAGCGTCACCGTGTGGATATCTTTCGATTCCACCGCCTTGACGATTTCAGGGTCGATATAGAACACGACCGGCATTTCCAGCTTCTCGCCCGGCTTCAGGTCCGTTTCGGTAAAGCAGAAACATTGCACCTTGTTGAAATAGGCGCCCGCTTCGCCCGGCGTGACGTTGAACACCGCCTGGCCGCGCTGGGTCTCGTTCGAGCGGTTCTCGGCGACGAAATTGACCTGGATGGTTTCGCCGATCTTCGGACTGACCTCGCGCTCGACCGGCTTGAAATTCCATTGCAGGCCGGGGGCGACATTGGCGTCGAAGGTGACGCGCATCTTGCGGTCCAGCACGATGCTCGACATCTGCTCGACGCGCTGGGTCGTGCCGTTATAGCCGGTCACCTGGCAGAAGATGCGGTAGAGCGGCACGGCGGCATAGCTCATCGCACCCATGCCGAAGACGAAACTCAGGCACATCAGCACGACGGCGCCGTTGTTGCGGCCTTGCTTCCTCGGTGCGGCGGCTTTTTCGCTCATCCGGCCATCCCCCCGCCGATCTTGACGATCGTGATCGCATAGAAGAGGACGACGAGACCGGCCAGCACCAGCCCAAGGGCGATGTTGCGGTTGCGGCGCGACTTCATCTGCTTTTCGGTGAGCTTGACGAGATCCATCAGAGCGAGCCTCCCACTTGCGAAACCAGCATAGCGGCCAGCCGGTCGATCATCAAAGCGGAGAATACAGCGAAGAGATAGAAGATCGAGAAGGCGAAGAGCTTCTTTGCCGGCACCATCTTCAGATCGCCGTCGGGCATGCGCCAGACGGCGATGGAACAGGTGATGAAGATCGTACCGAGCACGGCGGCGACGAGGCCGTAGCCGAAGCTCGCGAAGCCGAGGACGGACGGCAGCACCGCGCAGATGGCGGTCAGCACCGCATAGGCGACGATCTGATGCTTGGTCACCCGCTCGCCGGCGACGTTCGGCAGCATCGGCACGCCGACGGCCTCGTAATCGCGCATCTTGAAGAGGGCAAGCGCCCAGAAATGCGCCGGCGTCCAGAGGAAGATGATCAGGAAGAGAACGGTGCTCTCGATCGTCACCGTATTCGTCACGCAGGCCCAGCCGATCATCGGCGGGAAGGCGCCGGCGGCACCGCCGATGACGATATTCTGCGGCGTCGAACGCTTCAGCCACATGGTGTAGATGACGGCGTAGAAGAAGATGGTGAAGGCAAGGATGCCGGCCGACAGCCAATTGACGGCAAGGCCGAGAATGACGACGGAAAAGCCCGACAGCACCAGACCGAAGGCGAGCGCCTCCGACGGCGCGACGCGGCCGGCCGGGATCGGGCGCTTGGCCGTGCGGCTCATGACGGCGTCGATATCGGCGTCGTACCACATGTTCAGCGCGCCCGAGGCGCCGGCGCCGACGGCGATGCAGAGGATGGCGATCAGGCCGAGGACGGGGTTGATGTGGCCCGGGGCCAGCACCAGGCCGGCAAAGGCGGTGAAGACCACGAGCGACATCACCCGCGGCTTCAAGAGCTCGAAATAATCGCGCGCGCTCGCTTCCGACATTTCGCCGTCCTCTGCAAGCGCCTCGTGATTGTCGATAACCGTCATCATTCCGTCCTGAATTTACTATGCCGGACGCCGTTTCGAATGCGGCGTCCGGTTTTCCAAGCGCTTTACTTGATGCGCGGCAGCTGTTCCCACTGGTGATAGGGCGGCGGCGAAGGCAGCTGCCACTCCAGCGTCGTCGCACCCTCGCCCCACGGATTCTCGCCGGCGATGCGCTTCTTGGCGAAGGCCTCGAAGACCGAGAAGAGGAAGATCAGCACGCCGAAGGCCGAGATGTAGGAGCCGATCGAGGAAACATAGTTCCAGCCGGCAAAGGCATCCGGATAATCGATGTAGCGGCGCGGCATGCCGGCGAGACCGAGGAAGTGCTGCGGGAAGAACACCAGGTTGACGCCGATGAACATGACCCAGAAATGCAGCTTGCCGACGAACTCGTTGTACATGTAGCCGGTCATCTTCGGGAACCAGTAATACCAGCCGGCAAAGATCGCGAAGACGGCGCCGAGCGACAGAACGTAGTGGAAGTGAGCCACGACGTAATAGGTGTCATGCAGCGAGCGGTCGAGACCGGCATTGGCAAGCTGGACGCCGGTGACGCCGCCGACCGTGAACAGGAAGATGAAGCCGATCGCCCAGATCATCGGCGTGCGGAACGAGATCGAGCCGCCCCACATCGTCGCGATCCAGGAGAAGATCTTCACGCCTGTCGGAACGGCGATGACCATCGTGGCGAAGACGAAGTAACGCTGCGCATCGAGCGACAGACCGACCGTGTACATGTGGTGGGCCCAGACGACGAAGCCGACGGCGCCGATCGCAACCATTGCGTAGGCCATGCCGAGATAGCCGAAGATCGGCTTCTTCGAGAAGGTCGAGATGATGTGGCTGATCATGCCGAAGCCCGGCAGGATGAGGATGTAGACCTCGGGGTGACCGAAGAACCAGAACAGGTGCTGGTAGAGGATCGGGTCGCCGCCGCCTTCCGGAGAGAAGAAGGAGGTGCCGAAGTTGCGGTCAGTCAGCAGCATGGTGATGCCGCCTGCCAGAACTGGCAGCGACAGCAAGAGCAGGAAGGCGGTGATCAGCACCGACCAGGCGAAGAGCGGCATCTTGTGCAGCGTCATGCCGGGGGCGCGCATGTTGAGGATCGTGGTGATGAAGTTGATCGCACCGAGGATCGACGAGGCGCCGGCAATGTGCAGCGCGAAGATCGCCAGATCGACCGCCGGTCCCGGCGTGCCGCTCGTTGCCAGCGGCGGATACATAGTCCAGCCGCCGCCCGTACCGTAAGCGCCTGCCGGGCCTTCGACGAACATCGACAGCAAGAGCAGCGCGAAGGCCGGGACGATCAGCCAGAAGGAGATGTTGTTCAGCCGCGGGAAGGCCATGTCGGGCGCGCCGATCATGATCGGCACCATCCAGTTGGCAAAACCGCCGATCATCGCCGGCATGACCATGAAGAAGATCATGATCAGCGCGTGCGCCGTCGTGAACATGTTAAACATCTGCTTGGCGCCGTCGATCGCGGCATCGCCTTCATAGCCGTAGACCATCGAGGCCAGGCCGTGGAAGATCTGGATGCCCGGCTCCTGCAGCTCCATGCGCATGGCCACCGACAGCGCGCCGCCGATGATGCCGGCGATGATCGCGAAGATCAGGTAGAGCGTGCCGATGTCCTTGTGGTTGGTCGAGAACAGCCAGCGATTGACAAAGCTCGGCTTGTGCCCGTGATCATGGTGATCGTGATCATCATGCGCATGGTCGTGGTGGGCGTGAGAATGATCGTCGTGAGCGGAAGGTCCAGCCATTGTCCCGATCCCCTTAATTACTGTGCTTCGGCAACGTCGACGGTCTTTGCGGGACCATCGGTTGCGGCCATGAGTGTCTTGTAGGCGCCGGGCAGGTCGCTGGCGGCCGCGGTCAGCCACTGCTTGTACTTGTCCTCGGAGACGACGCGGATGGCGATCGGCATGAACGCATGGTCCTTGCCGCAGAGCTCGGAACACTGGCCATAAAACAGGCCTTCGCGCTCGGCCCTGAACCAGGTCTCGTTCAGGCGGCCCGGTACGGCGTCGATCTTGATGCCGAAGGACGGCATGGCGAAAGCGTGGATGACGTCGGTGGGTGCCGCGGTCACGAGAACGCGCACCGTCTTGTTGACCGGCAGCACCAGTTCGTTGTCGACGGCGAGCAGTCTCGGATAGACCGACTTGTCTTCCTTGCCGGCGGCCGCGCGATCCTGATCCTTCAAGAGGTAGGAATCGAAGGCGAGCGGGCTGTCGCCCGAACCTTCATATTCATAATTCCATTGCCACTGGGTGGCGGTCGCCTTGATCGTCACGTCAGGATTTTCGGGCAGCGTCAGCTGCGCCGTCAGAAGATTGAACGAGGGAATGGCGAGGAAGAGCAGCACCAGGACCGGCCCCACGGTCCAGATGACCTCGATCAGCGTATTGTGGCTCGTGCGCGACGGAACCGGATTGGCGCTGGCGCGGAACTTGAAGCAGACGACGATGAGCAGGATCAGAACGAAGAGCGTGATCGGAACGATAAACCACAGGGTATATTGTTCGAACCAATGAATTTCCCGCATAATCGGCGTCGCCGCCGGCTGCAGCGTCGCCTGCCACGGCGTCGGCTGGTCGGCATATGTGCCGGAAGCAAAAAGCAGACAGACCAGCGCGGTCAGAGCTGCATAAGCCTTCTTCATCACCTTATTATCTCCCTCGAGCGCTTGACCTGCTAAATCGAACGCAGAATCCTTGCCATCTTCAGCGCTTCAAACCACAGTTTGGCATTTGCCGCAACAGGCAGGAGCAATTGTCTATGCGGCATTTTTGCTTAAAGCACAGGCAGGCCGAACGGCAAAACATCCCAAGTTTTTCATCAGCATATGAAAAATGCCATTTCCGGCCGATCCGACCACCGCACATTATTTGACAGAGGTCCAATTTCTGCCGCAGTCCCCCGGTTTTCACGGGGTGGGGCTT
Organism: Rhizobium sp. NLR10b; assembly: GCF_019685435.1. Classification (NCBI taxonomy): domain Bacteria; kingdom Pseudomonadati; phylum Pseudomonadota; class Alphaproteobacteria; order Hyphomicrobiales; family Rhizobiaceae; genus Rhizobium; species Rhizobium sp. NLR10b. Next base: position 137,305 of record NZ_JABDWV010000004.1, read on the forward strand.
TTCATTTCCGGTGGGCAGCTTCAACAATAGCCGCAATGATTCGATATCCAGAGGTTTCCATGGGTTTCCGTTCCCTCGCGCGGTCGCTTCTCGTGACTGCCAGCATCGCGGCCGCAGCGACGACGCCCGTCTTCGCACAGCAACCCGCCCCTTCCCCCGCCCAACCCACCACACCGGCACCGGCCGCCCCTGCCCCGGCGCAGCAGCCCCCGGCTGCCAACCCGAATATCCAGGTAACGCCCGGCCAGACGCAGCCGCAGGCGCCCGGCACCGTGAAATCCAACCACGGCGCATGGTCGGTTGTTTGCGACAAGCCGGCCGGTGCGGCGACGGAACAATGCGCGCTGATGCAGAACGTCATCGCCGAGGACCGGCCGGAGGTCGGGCTTTCCGTCGTCGTCTTGAAGACGGCCGACCGCAAATCGAAGATCCTGCGCGTGCTGGCGCCGCTCGGCGTGCTCCTGCCGAACGGTCTCGGACTGAATGTCGACGGCAAGGATATCGGCCGCGCCTACTTCGTCCGCTGCTTCGCCGACGGCTGTTATGCCGAAGTCGTGCTCGAGGACGAACTGCTCAAGACCTTCCGCAGCGGCGCCCAGGCCACCTTCATCGTCTTCCAGACGCCGGAAGAAGGGATCGGCATCCCTGTTGATCTCAAGGGTTTCGCCGAAGGTTTTGACGCGCTGCCTTGAGGGCGGCTGCGGCCTGTCGCGGGTCCGCCCCTCATCCGCTCAATCCAGCTTCACTTCCGCCAGCGGCCCGCTCTGGTGAAAGGCTGAATTTTGAGAAAACGGACTTTTCCGGTCACGATACGCCGTTTACCGCTTGCCCGCGGGCCAATGTGGGACCATTCTTGGATCGGATCCTGGCGGTGCGGTAAGACAAGAGGTCGGGCCTCGCAACGCTCAGTCTCGACCTCGAAACACTTAACGTGGCGCCTTTTCTCGACTGATCCCGAGCGAGGAGGTTGTCCATGTCCACGCGCTATGTCGACCATCCGCTAAAACCGGGCGACCGGGTGCCGAACGTTGTGTTTGATGCAGTCTCGCGCGAAGGGAAGATCGCGCTTGATGATTTTCGCGGCCGCAGCCCATTGTTGATCGGTTTGTTTCGAGGCCTGCATTGTCCCTTCTGCCGGCGCCATGTCGCGGCCATGGCATATCTCAACCCGATGCTGCGCGAGAAAGGCGTCCAATCGCTGGCAGTGGTAAACACCCCGGTCGAACGCGCGCGGCTGTATTTCCGTTACCATCCGATCCCCGGTATTCTTGCGGCTTCCGACCCGATACGGGCTTCGCACCGAGCCTTCGGCTTACGCGAGGTCGGGATCGACACGGTCATGGCGATACGCATCGATCTGCCGGGCGAATTGCCAGAGCCTATGGGCGTGATGGCGATGGACGATTTTCTCAACAAGAAGGAAGGATATCAAATTACGGAAGCCGATCAGCAGATGATGACCGCCGACCATGGGCAGCTTGTCGGTCAGTTCCTGATCGACCGCGAGGGCATCGTCCGCTGGAGCTTCACTGAAGTTCTGGAGGCCGGGCTGCAAACGTTCAAGGCTCCGAATTCCCGGGAATTGATGTCGGCAGCTTCGCAAGTCGCACATTGACGACAAAAAATCGCTCGACGCCCCGACGGGTGGTCAGCGTCGTCTACTCCGCGCAGAGCGATCAACCGTTTGCATCGCTTCGAGACGCGTCCCACCTCCCGAGACAAAGAATATTCGCCGCGAGGGCTTCACTCCTTGTTATATGGAGCCCTATCTAGGGGATAAGTGCATTCCCGAACATGCCCATTGGAGCCAGACCATGACCACCGATCTCCTGACGCTTTTCGATGCCGACGAAGCCACGATGCGCGGCCTTGTCGCCGAGGCGCTCGCCGGCGCCGATGACGGCGAACTGTTCATCGAGCATGCGCAGGCCGAAGCGCTGACCTTCGACAATGGCCGGCTGAAGGGCGGCAGTTTCAACACCGAACAGGGTTTCGGGCTTCGCGCCGTTGCCGGCGAAGCGGTGGGTTATGCCCATGCCGGCGATCTCTCGGTGGCGGCGCTGAAGCGGGCGGCCGATGCGGTCGGCGCGGTGACGCGCGGCTATTCCGGCACCTACGCCGCCGCTCCCCAGGGCACCAACAAGAAATTCTACGGCGACCAGAACCCGATCGGCCAGCCGAGCTTCGAGGAGAAGGTCAAGGTCCTGCAGGACATCGACGCCTATCTCAGAGGCAAGGACGACAAGGTCCGGCAGGTCACCGCCTCGGTCGCCGCGAGCTGGCAGGTGGTCGACATCCTGCGCGCCGACGGCCACCGCGTGCGCGACATAAGACCGATGACCCGCATCAACATTTCCGTCGTGGTCGGTGAAGGCGAGCGGCAGGAGAGCGGTTCCTACGGCAGCGGCGGGCGCATCGGCTTCGGCGATTTCATTGCCGAGGGCAGCTGGCAGTACGGCGCCGACGAGGCGCTGCGCCAGGCGCTCGTCAATCTGGAAGCGATCGACGCGCCCGCCGGCACGATGGATGTCGTTCTCGGCTCCGGCTGGCCGGGCGTCATGCTGCACGAGGCGGTCGGCCACGGGCTGGAAGGGGATTTCAACCGCAAGAAGACCTCGGCCTTTTCAGGGCTTCTCGGCCAGATCGTTGCCGCGCCCGGCGTCACCGTCGTCGACGACGGCACGATCGACAACCGCCGCGGCTCGATCACCATCGACGACGAGGGTACACCGTCGGGCTACAACGTGCTGATCGAGAACGGCAAGCTCGTCGGCTATATGCAGGACCGGCAGAACGCCCGGCTGATGGGCATGGCGCCCACCGGCAACGGCCGCCGCCAGGGCTATGCCCACGTGCCGATGCCGCGCATGACCAACACCTATATGCTCGGCGGCGACAAGACTCCGGAAGAAATCATCGCCTCGGTGAAGAAGGGCGTCTATGCCGTCTCCTTTGGCGGCGGCCAGGTCGACATCACCTCCGGCAAATTCGTCTTCGGTTGCACCGAGGCCTATCTGATCGAAAACGGCAAGATCGGCGCGCCGATCAAGGGGGCGATGCTGATCGGCAACGGCCCGGATGCGATGAAGCGGGTGTCGATGATCGGCAACGACATGAAGCTCGATACCGGCATCGGCAATTGCGGCAAGGCCGGCCAATGGGTTCCGGTCGGCGTCGGCCAGCCGCATCTGCGCATGGATCAGGTCACCGTCGGCGGCACCCAGGCCTGAGGCGGGAGGATCTGATGGGAGAGATCGAAATCAGAGCCTTTGCCGAAGGCGATGCCGATGACGTGCTGTCGGTGATCCTGCCGATCCAGCGCGAGGAGTTCGGCATCGATATCACTGCCGATGCGCAGCCCGATCTCCGGGTCATCCCGGATTTCTACCAGTCCGGCAAAGGTCAGTTCTGGGTCGCCGTCAAGGACGGCGCCATCGTCGGCACCCTTGGGCTGAAGGACATCGGCAACAATCAGGCGGCGCTGCGCAAGATGTTCGTCGCCGCCGAGGTGCGCGGCCGCGAGCACGGCGTGGCGGCGCGGCTTCTCGAGCGCCTGTTTGACCACGCCAGAGATGCCGGCCTCACCGACATCTTCCTCGGCACGACGGACAAGTTCGTCGCCGCCCAGCGCTTCTACGAAAAGAACGGCTTTACCGAAATTGCCAAGAGCGCCCTGCCCCGCTCCTTCCCGCTGATGGCGGTGGACAGCAAGTTTTACCGGTACAAGGTCGGCTGACCGCCGATGGCGGAAAGGGTTCAGCTGCCGGCAACGGCCATGTCCCTGCCGCGGCACAACTGTCATAAATCTGTCACAAACCGAAATTCGGCCCTATCTCTTCAACGGGATAGGGTTTAGGACGGCTCGTCGTTCATAGCGCAGACCAGGATTGCGAGGTGTTCATGCTGGGTTGGTTTCGAAAGTTGATGCCGCGCGAAGACCGGTTCTTCGTCCTTTTCGAACAACATTCCAGAACGATCGTCGACGCCGCACAGGCTCTGGACAGGTTGCTGTCGGGAATAGAGATCGAGCATCAATGCGAAACGATCGTGCGGTTGGAAGATCAGGCCGACGATATAACGCGCGAAGTCATGCTGGCCGTCCGGCGGAGTTTCATCACACCTTTCGATCGTGGCGACATCAAGGATCTCATCCAATCCATGGATGATGCGATCGACATGATGCACAAAACCGTCAAAACCATCCGGCTCTTCGAGCAGACCAGCTTCGATCCACGGATGCAGGAAATGGGCAAGACCGTTGTGGAAGCTGCCAATCTCATTGCCGAGGCCATTCCCTTGCTTGATCGCATCAGCGCCAATGCGCCGCGGCTTTCTGCCATCGTCGAGCAGGTCACGCAGGTGGAAGGGCGCTCCGACGAGTTGCACGAGCAGGGGCTCAAGGATCTGTTTCGCCGGCACGGCGCCGGCAATGCGATGGCCTATATGATCGGCAGCGAGATCTACGGCGAGCTGGAGAAGGTGGTCGACCGTTTCGAGGACGTCGCCAACGAGATCAGCGGCATCGTGATCGAGAATGTCTGATGGAAGCCGCCCTCGCTCTTCCGCTTCTTGTCGGCCTGATCGGCGTCGCACTGCTGTTCGATTTTCTCAATGGCCTGCATGATGCGGCCAACTCGATCGCGACAATCGTCTCGACACGGGTCCTGAGGCCGCAATATGCGGTCTTCTGGGCGGCATTCTTCAATTTCATCGCCTTCCTGTTCTTCGGCCTGCATGTGGCCGAGACGCTCGGGACCGGCATCATCGACCCGGCGATCGTCACGCCGCAGGTGATTTTCGCGGCCCTGATCGGCGCCATCGTCTGGAATGTCGTGACCTGGGTCTTCGGCATTCCCTCCAGTTCATCCCATGCTCTGGTCGGCGGGCTGGTCGGTGCGGGCCTTGCCAAAACGGGGTTGAGCTCGATCGTCTGGAGCGGTCTTCTCAAGACCGTCTCCGCCATCGTCATGTCGCCGATGATCGGTTTTCTCCTGGCACTGTTCCTCATCCTGGCGGTGACCTGGACCTTCATCCGGCAGACGCCTTTTGCCGTCGACCGATCCTTCCGTTTCCTGCAATTCGTGTCGGCGTCGCTCTATTCGCTCGGCCACGGCGGCAATGACGCCCAGAAGACCATGGGCATCATTGCCGTGCTTCTCTATTCGCAGGGTTACCTCGGCGGCAGCTTCCACGTGCCGCTCTGGGTGGTGATCTCATGCCAGGCAGCGATGGCGCTCGGCACCTTGTTCGGCGGCTGGCGCATCGTCCATACGATGGGCTCGAAGATCACCAGGCTCAATCCGATGCAGGGATTCTGCGCCGAAACGGGCGGCGCCTTGACGCTGTTCGGCGCCACCTGGCTCGGTATCCCCGTCTCGACCACCCATACCATTACCGGCGCCATCATCGGCGTCGGCGCCGCCCGGCGCGTGTCCGCCGTCAGGTGGGGGCTAGCCGGCAACATCGTCATCGCATGGATCATCACCCTGCCGGCAGCGGCAATGATTTCGGCAGTTTCGTTCTGGCTGGTGACCGGCTTGAGCAAAATCTTCTGATGTCGCTCCCGATTTCTTACCAGCTCGGCTGAAACCGCCACTTCCGTTCGATCGCGGCGGCGAGGTCGATGTCGTTACGGCGAGCAAACAGCATGAGGTGACCAAGCAGGTCGGCCGTCTCGTCGGCGAGCTCGCGCCTGATGTCCTCAGGGGAGCGGCCCTTGGCACGGCCGCGGCCGGTCAGGCGGTTCCATGCCTGGGTCAGTTCACCCATCTCCTCCTGCAGCTTCAACAGAAACCAGTCGGCGTCGCGCTCGATGCCGCTCTCGGCGACATGGGCGGAGGAAGCGGCTTCGAACTGGTCGGCAAGACGGCGCAGCATCAATGTTCTCCTTTTGTTTATGGAGGAGACGCTGATTCCCGCTGCTTGTCCAGAGCGCACTGCCTCAGTGGGGCGTTGCGATCAGCCGCGGTCCGGGAGCAGCATGCAGTCATAGGAGCGCTGCTTCAGCGCATCGCAGGCTGAGGCGGCGTCCTCCCTGCTGGCGAAGCCGACGAAGCGGGCGCGATAGATCCTGTTGGCCCCCTGCCCGACCGCTTCGGTATAGGGCGAGGCGGAAACGAGCGGCGCGCCGCCTTCCGACTGCGCCTGGGCAAGAAGCGCCCGCGCCGCATCGGCGCTCGGGGCGGCCGAGATCTGGATCTGCCAGTCGCCGTCGGCCTTTTTCGCCGCGGTCTTCGATGTCTTGCCGGCGTTCAGGATTTCGTCCATCGCGACCGGGCGCTCCAGCGGCACGACGGCGTCATCGGCATAGGCCAGGCTCTTTGCCGCGAGATCGTCGGCCGGACGCGGCGCGTTCGCCGGCACCGGAACGTCGGAAGAATCGGCGGCGGAAGCCACTTCGACCGGCTCCCTGGCGCCGACGCTCGCCACCAGCCTTGCGCCGCCTGACGACGAAGCGCGGCCGAGGTAGCGGTCGAGCAGCGCTTCCATCCTGGCGTCGCGGCTGCGGGCGGTGCGGCCGCCGAGCACCACGCCGACGACGCGGCGGTTGCCGTCTCTGACGGCGCTGACGAGGTTGAAGCCGGAGGCGTTGGTATAACCGGTCTTGATGCCGTCCATGCCCTGGTAGCGGTACATGAGATTGTTGTGGCCGCGCACGGTCTTGCCGCGGAAACTGAAGCTTGCCATCGAGAACAGGCGGTATTCGTTGGGGTAATTCTTCATCAGCGCCACGGCGAGCGTCGACATGTCGCGCGCCGTCGTCACCTGGCGGCTGTTCGGCAGGCCCGATGCGTTGACGAAGACGGTCCGGCTCATGCCGAGCTGGCGGGCCTTGGCCGTCATCATCCGGGCAAAGCCGCTCTCCGAGCCGCCGAGCGTCTCGCCGATCGCGGCAGCGGCGTCATTGGCGGATTTGACGATCATGCCGTAGACCGCCTCGCGCACCGTGATGGTGCCGCCCGCCTTGACGCCGAGCTTGGTCGGCGGCCGCGCGGCAGCGTATCTCGACATTTTGATCGGCGTATCCCAGGCGATCTTGCCGCGTTTCAGCGCCTCGAAGGTGAGATAGAGCGTCATCATCTTCGTCAGCGAGGCCGGATGGTTGAGCGTGTCGGCGTTTTCGGACGCCAGTACCTTGCCGGTGCGGGCATCAAGGATCAGCGAGGCGCTGCCGGCAAGAGCCGCAAGCGGCGCCGAAACGGCAAGCGTCACGGTCAAAACAGCCGCCAAAAGCTTTCTCATGGAGTTCCCCCTGATGCGCTGGCTCTCGATCGGGCCGGCCATGTCTCGCAATGTGACAGAAGCCGCAAGTTTGGCGCGACTTTGCGGCAACGCCTACCATTTTTCTAGTCTTTTCATCGTCTTGGTTAACAGAAAACGAAAGAAGCTGTGCGAAACCGGGATTCAGCAAGGCTTAAGCTGCGGTTGCTAGGTTGCCGCAAAAGGCAATGGGCGGCGCATGGCGGGGCAATTGAAGCGACTGGCAAAACGGGCAGCGATCGGCGCCGGGCTCGAGGCGTCCTTTCTGATCGCCGCGGCCGGCCTGATGCGGCAGGCGCGCGGGCGCGGGGTGATCTTCACGCTGCATCATGTTCGCCCGCACGCAGCCCAGGCCTTTGCCCCGAACGCGCATCTCGAAATCACCCCGCATTTTCTCGATGCGGCGCTCAGGCGGCTGACACGCGACGGCTATCGCTTCGTGCCGCTTAACGAGCTGCCGGCGCTGTTGGCAGAGCCGGAGGGCGGCAGACCGTTTGCGGCTTTTACGCTCGACGACGGCTACGCCAACAACATGGAGCATGCGCTGCCGGTGTTCGAGCGGCATCGGGCGCCTTTCACGGTGTTCGTCACCAAGGGTTTTGCCGAAGGTTCCCATAGCATCTGGTGGGAAACGCTCGCCGTCCTGTTGCGCCAGGCAAAGGACATCCGCTTCGATTTCGGCCGCGGCAGCGAGCGGCTGGCGCTCGCCGGCCCGCGGCAGCAATGGGATGCCTTCGACCGCTTCACCTGGTATATCCACAGCTTCGACGAGGCCCGCGCCGTCGCCGCGATCGACACGCTGGCGCGGGAAAACGGCATCGAGCCGACCGATATCGTGCGCGACCTGGTGATGGGGCCGGCGCAATTGCAGCAGCTTGCCCGACATCCGCTTGCAGCGCTCGGCGCCCACACGATCAGCCATCGCGCCCTTGCCCGCCTGCCGGAGGCCGAAGCGCGAATCGAGATGGAAGTTTCGGCTGATTACGTCGAGGCCTTGACCGGCATCCGTCCCGCCACGATCGCCTATCCCTACGGCACGCCGGAGGCGGCAAGCGCCCGCGAGGCAGCGCTTGTCCGCCGGCTGGGCTTTTCGGTCGCCGTCACGACGCAGCCGGGGCTGCCGGCGGCGGGCAAGCCCGGCTATCTTCCGCGCATGTCGCTGAACGGTTTCTACCAGAAGCAGCGCTATATCTCGGCGCTTGCCTCCGGCATTCCGCTGAAAATCATGGGCCGCTAGCGGCTCACGGATACATCCGCACCTTTTCCCAAGCCCCGACTGGGGACGGGCGGCGAAATTCGATGCGGTCATGCAGGCGGAACTGCTGATCCTTCCAGAATTCGATCGACGTCGGCCGGATGCGGAAGCCCGACCAATAGGGAGGCCGGGGTATCTCGCCAATCGCGTAGCGGGCGGTGTATTCCGCCACCGCCTTCTCCAGCGCGAATCGGCTTTCGAGCGGACGCGATTGTTTGGAGGCCCAGGCGCCGATGCGGCTGCCGCGCGCCCGCGTCTTGAAATAGGCATCGGCCTCGGCGTCGCTCACGATCTCGACAGGCCCGCGCAACCGCACCTGCCGGCGCAGGCTTTTCCAGTGGAAACACATGGCGGCCTTCTTCTGCCCCAAGATTTCGCGACCTTTCTGGCTCTCGAAATTGGTGTAGAAGACGAAACCGTCATCGTCGAATCCCTTCAGGAGAACTATGCGGACATTGGGAAGACCATCTTCGTCGACCGTTGCCAGCGCCACGGCATTGGGATCGTTCGGTTCTGAGGCCTCCGCTTCCTTCAGCCATTCGGCAAAGAGCTTGAAGGGCTCGCCACTTTCGGTAAAGTCACCGCTTGTTAACTCGTTTGCCGACATATTGGTTCAAATGCCCCGGATTATTCAAAACTCGCCCAGCTTTTGATAACTGGACAGGACGCAGGGTGGAAGTCATAGCAAAGTCATATCGCCATACAAAGGGCCTGCGGCAACGCAGCAGCGCCTTCCTGGTTGTCGGCGCCGCAATGCTGTCGCTTTCCGGCTGCCTTGCGGGCGGGATGGATTTCTTGAGCGAGGCCAAGGTCGACCGGTCGGTGGCCACCGGCACCGTGCCGCAGACGCCGCCGAGCACCGACACGCTCTCGGACGAGATGACAGTGCGCAATGCCGTGACTTCGGCCGATGTGCATAAGCTTGAAGGCCAGCCGCTTCCCTGGGCGAATGCATCGACCGGCAGCGCCGGTGTCATCGATACGATCGTCGAAAACAACGAATCGGGCCAGGTCTGCCGGCAGTTCCGCACGACACGGCATTCCTATGTCGGAATCGCCAAATTCTACGGCAAGACCTGCCTCGTCGGCGGCGGCAATTGGCAGCTGCTGAGCTTTCAGCCGGAAAGTTAATTCCGGCGGGAAAGTTGATCCGGGAAAACCTGATCGCGCCCGAAATTTGATCTGCCGGAACCGATCCGGCGCGCGACAGGTTAACGGCCACCGGTTTTCCGCCGAATGCTTAGCAAAGAGCTAACCATTTACGGCAAAACACTCCCTATCCCTCCACAGAAATAAGAAGTGATTAGCAACTCGGCCGCACGATCGGTGTCGAGAGTGGCTCTCCCTGCCTTTGGGCGGTGGTGCCTCAGATGTTGATATTGGACTTCGATATTGGGCGGGGATGCCGGGCAAGGACAGGCGCCCGCATCGCAACACCGGCGGTTTTGACATGCGCGATCCTTACAAAATTCTGGGCGTCAAGCGCGACGCGGCGGCAGACGAGATCAAGGCGGCCTGGCGCAACTTGGCCAAAGCAGCCCATCCCGATCACAATCAGGACGATCCGACGGCGACGGCCCGGTTCGCCGAGATCGGCCGCGCCTATGAAACGCTGCGGGATCCGCGCAAGCGCAGCCTGTTCGACAATGCCGTGCGGATGGCGGAAGCCAGGAGACAGGAACAGACGATCATGCAGCAGCGCCAGGCCGCGCGTGAGGCGGCGGCTCGCGCCAAGGCGGCGCAGGCCAATGCCGAGCGGGTGATGGAAGAACTTGCCCGGGCTGCCCAGAAGGCCGCGGCCGACGGTCAGAGACAGCAGGCCGGCGCCAGCGAAGGCGCCGAGGAGATGGTGGAGCGCATTTTCGGCGCGCAAGCGCGCGCTGCGGCGGGGGGCCAGGCGCAAGGCCGCGCCCAGCAGCCCCAGAACCAGCAGCCCCATAATCAGCAGACGCAGGGCCAGGGCCAGTCCGAAGAGGGCAGACGTGCGGATGGCGAGACCACCGAAGCCAGCGAGGAACTCGGCGAAACGCCAACTAGTGCCGGCGCCAACCTGCCGCTGCCGCTCAGCATTCTGACATCACTGGTGCGCCGCTTCACCGGCGCCAAGGATGCGGGCCTCGAGAAAGCGCCCGACGAGGTGACGACGGCGACGGTGACGATCGACGACGTGCTGAAGAGCGGCTGGATCACCGCGTCGCTGCCGGAAGGCCGCGAAATCGGCTTCGCGCTGCCGGCCGGCACCACGGATGGTCACGAGATCAGGCTCAAGGGACAGGGCTTCAAGCTGCCGGGCATGCAGCGCGGCGATGCCGTCGTCAATATCCGCATCGCCCCCGACCCGCGCTTCACCGTCGATGGTTTCGACCTGCACGCCGTGCTCCCGATCAGCATCGAAAATGCCGTGCTCGGCACCGAGGCACGCATCGACGGCCCGGCCGGGCCGTTGAACATCACCGTTCCCGCATGGTCGGGCTCGGACAAGACGATCGCGATTACCGGCCAGGGATTGCCGCGGGAGGACGGCAGCAGAGGCGATCTCGTCGTCGAATTGCGCATCATCCTGTGGGAAAAACCCGACGACAAGATCACCGATCTGATGCGGAGCATGCGCGAAGGCCTGTTCCTGTGAAATTTTTATGACATTCGCACCCTTTGTTACGATCCCTAACAGTTGATGATCCAGGCCAAGCTTGAACCGATTAACGGCCTATGCCATAGGCAGGATCGATCAGAATCCTAGGGAGCGAAATATGGCTCAAGCATCCGGCCTCATGGCAGGCAAACGCGGCGTCATCATGGGTGTCGCCAACAATCGTTCGATTGCGTGGGGTATTGCCAAGGCCATTCATGCGCAGGGCGGAGAAGTTGCGCTCACCTATCAGGGCGATGCGCTGAAGAAGCGTGTCGAGCCGCTTGCAGCCGAAATCGACGCGACCCTCGTCGGCCACTGCGATGTCGCCGACGAATCCACCATCGACGCTGTTTTCGAAAATGTCGCAAAGCTGTGGGGCAAGATCGATTTCCTCGTGCATGCGATCGGCTTTTCCGACAAGGACGAGCTGACCGGCCGCTACATCGACACCTCGCCCGATAATTTCACCAAGACGATGCAGATTTCCGTCTACTCCTTCACCTCGGTCGCACGCCGCGCCGAGAAGCTGATGACGGAAGGCGGTTCGATGCTGACCCTGACCTATTACGGCGCCGAAAAGGTGATGCCGAACTATAATGTCATGGGCGTCGCCAAGGCCGCGCTCGAAGCGAGCGTCAAATATCTCGCTGTCGACCTCGGGCCGCAGAACATCCGCGTCAACGCCGTTTCGGCCGGGCCGATCAAGACACTTGCCGCCTCCGGCATCGGCGATTTCCGCTATATTCTGAAGTGGAACGAGTATAACGCTCCGCTGCGCCGTACGGTTACCATCGAGGAAGTCGGCGATGTCGGCCTCTATCTCTTGTCCGACCTGTCGCGCTCGGTCACCGGCGAGGTGCACCATGCCGACAGCGGCTATCATGTCATCGGCATGAAGGCGGTCGACGCGCCGGATATTTCGGTCGTCAAGGACTAAGTTCCCCGGAGTCGAGACCGTGCTCATCTACGTGATCAGACACGGTCAGACCGACTGGAATGCCGAGCGTCGCCTGCAGGGCCAGAAAGACGTTCCGATGAATGCCACGGGCCAGGAACAGGCCCGGCAGAACGGCATCGCACTGGCCGAGATCCTCGGTGAGACGGTCGGCGAATTCGATTTCGTCGCAAGCCCGCTCGGACGCACACGCGCAACGATGGAAATCATGCGCGCCGCAATGGGCCTCCCGCCGCTTGCCTATCGCACCGATCCGCGGCTGGTGGAGATTTCCTTCGGCGACTGGGAAGGCTCGACGATCAAGGAGCTGAAGGCGACGCAGCGCGAGCGGGTGGCCGAACGCAACGTCTCCAAATGGGATTTCATCCCGCCCGGCGACGATGCCGAAAGCTACGAAATCCTCTCCTGGCGTACCGGCGCATGGCTGCGCTCCGTCGAGCGTCCGACCGTCTGCGTCACCCATGGCGGCGTTATCCGCACGCTGTTCCAGGCGATTGCCGACCTGCCGAAGAGCACCGCCGCCGAAGGCGGCATTCCGCAGGACCGGATTGTCAGGATCGATACGAGCGAGCGGACGATCGTCTGGCTGTAAGGGATCGACTGGCTTTACCCCTCATCCGCCTGCCGGCATCTTCCCGCCTGCGGGGAGAAGGGACAAGCAGCGAACTCTCCGTTCCCCGCTGAGCTCTCGTGGACATGTCCCCTCGCCCCGCTTTTACGGGGAGAGGGTGAGGGGCAGCCATTGGGCGCAAACCTCATCCAGTCATTCTCTTGAAGTCTGCTTACTTGACGATATCGAGATCGTTGATGACGCGTTTGCCGTCGACCTCGGTGTAGAAGACGATGACCTTCACGCCGGCTTCGAGGCCGTCGAAATTGAATTCCTCCGGCGCCTGATAGGTCTTGCCGTCGTCGAGCGTCAGCACGAGATTGGCCGTGTCGACCTTCTTGATCGTCGCCTCGACATCGGCGCTCTCGGCAAAACCGCTCATCGGCGACAGGAAACTTGCTGTGGCCAAAAGCGTGGCGACGACGAAACGCATGGCAACAATCCTCTTGAAACGCTGCACGAGAACACTTGCCACAGATAATCTCCTGAATATGGCGAAAATTGCCCGTAAGAATGGCTTTTCCCGCCTAATTGATGAATAGCATTTTAAACATAATCAAGACGCTGCGTTAACCACGCCCGTCCGGCCTGCCGGGTTTTCAACATCGACAACAGGCAATCGTAAATTAACCCCTGCCTTTTAGAGTTACCGCGAATATGGGGGTCTCATTTTGCTATCCAGGCTGGGCGACAGCAAGCGGTTGCGACGCGTTTTGAAGAATAGCCGCCTCTCGTTTCTGGTTTCCGCGTTTGTCGCCCTCGTCGTCACCATGGTCGGCTTCGCGCTCGATCGCGCCAATACTGCCGCTCATATGCGCGAACTTCACATCCGCACCGAGAACGAGACGAACCTGTTGCGCGCCAGGGTGAAGGCCGAGATCAATATGAGCCTCACCATGGTCCGCGATCTTGCAAATCTGACCTCCGTCAACAACGCTGCAAGCCGGGAGGAAACGGAGCGCCAGATCAACTGGCTGCTGATCCAGAACCCGGCTTTCATCCATATCGCCGTCGCGCCTGATTTCATCGTCAGCGACCTCTATCCGCAACGCCCCGGCAGCGGGCGGATCGGCCGCGATGTGCGCGAAACCTCCATCTCGCAGCAAGCGACGACCCGGGCCGCCGGCGACCAGACGGCGCGCTTCTACGGCCCGATCAGCGTTGACGGCCGGGACGCCTTCGCCGTCTTCTTCCCGGTTTTCGTCAAGGAGAGCGGCCAGCGGCGCCTCTGGGGCGCCGTGGAGGTCGCCATCGACCGGAAAAGCTTTTACGAGGCGACCGGCCTGGTGGCGGCGCGCGACCGCGAAAACCAGGAGCGCTATCCCAATCTCGACCATCTTTCCATCGCGGTGCGGGATATTGGCCGGTCAACCGGGAACGCCGCGCTTTCCGCGCCGTTCTTCGGTTCGGCCGACATCGACGACAAGGATCCGATCCGCCGCGAAATCAGCTTTGCCGGCGGCAAATGGGAGCTTTCCGCCGTCCCCAAAGGCGGCTGGGCTGCAATACCGGAAAACCGGAGCGAGCTGCGGCTGATCGTCGTTGCCGCGGGATGCATCATCATCGTCCCGATCTTCCTCGCCACACTGCTGCTCGGCGAACGCAACCGCAACATTGCCGAACTGGAGACGCGCGAAGCAAAGCTCATGGAACTGTCGCAGCGGCTGAACCTTGCGCTCGAATCGTCCAATATCGGCATTTGGGAGCTGCAGGATCATTCGAGCAGCCTCCTTTGGGACGCACGCGCCGCTGCACTGCACGGCAAGCCGGCGGAGGAAGGAAGCCGGCCGCTCGACGAATGGCTGGCGGCGATCCTGCCGGCGGATCGTGAGACCGCCGAGGTGCATTTCTTCAGCTGCAGCATCGCCGGCGCCGCCTGCACGGCGCAGTACCGGATCATGCTTGCCGATGGCGGCATCCGGCACCTGCGCTCTGTCGGCGCCCTCTACAGAGATGTTGGTGGCGCCGGCAAGACGATCGGCATCGTCTGGGACGTCACCGCCGATGCGGAGGCCACCGAGGCGCTGCGCAAGGCCAGGGATGTCAGTGAGGTCAAGAATGCCGAGCTCGAGCTGGCGCTTGAAGAGCTTTCGAGCCGCGAGGGTCAGCTCGCCGAGCTTTCGAGCCGGCTCGACCTGGCGCTCAATTCCTATCGGTGCGGCATATGGGAGGCGCGGCCGGATAGAGGCGGCTCGATCTGGAATGAACGGATGCACGAGCTCTACGGGCTGGCGCCGCGCAATGGCTTCATGACCGAGGAGACCTGGCTTTCCCGCATCCACCCCGAGGATCGCGGGCTGGCGCTCGAAAGCGCGCGCCACTTCAAGCGAAGCGGCGATACGCATACGCTCGTCTGCCGGGTGCTCGCCGACGACGGCTCGGTGCGTTATGTGCGCTCGGTCGGCAAGGTCTACCAGACCGGGACCGGCGAAATGAAGATCATGGGCATCGCCTTCGACGCCACCGAGGACATGCTGATGACGATCCGGCTGAAGGCGGCCAAGGACGAGGCCGTCGCCAAGAATATCGAGCTCGAACTTGCCAAGAACAGGATCGAGCACAATTCGCTGCACGATCCACTGACCGCGCTCGCCAACCGCCGCAAACTCGACATCGCGCTGGAAAGCCTGACCAATGACGGGCGCCGGCAGCGGCAGAAATTCTCCATCCTGCACATCGACCTCGACCGCTTCAAGGACATCAACGATACGCTCGGCCATGCCGCCGGTGATGCGATGCTGGTGCATGCTTCGAAGGTGCTCGCCAGGAATGTCCGCGGCAGCGACCTCGTGGCGCGCATCGGCGGTGACGAATTCGTCATCCTCGCCTGCGATGTCGGCGACAAGGAGATGGCGGAGCTTGCGACGCGGATCATCGAGGAGATGCGCCAGCCGATCGATTTCCAGGGCTTTGCCTGCCGCTGCGGCGTGTCGATCGGCGTCGCACTCGCCAACGGCATCCATGTCGACGCGCGCAAGGTGCTGATCAATGCCGATATCGCCCTCTACCGCGCAAAGAGCACGGGCCGTAACCGCTTCGAATTCTTCAATCACACTCTTCAGGCCGATATCATCAACACCAAGCGCACGGCCGATGAAATCCTCGCCGGCATCGATAATGGCGAATTTGCCGCCTGGTATCAGCCGCAATTCTGCGCCCGGACGATGGAGCTGACCGGCGTCGAAGCGCTGGTGCGCTGGAAGCATCCCTCCAGGGGGCTGCTGACGCCAGACAAGTTCCTGCGCATTGCCGACGAGATCAATGTCGTGCAGACGCTCGACCGGATCGTGCTGGAAACGGCGCTGCGCGACAAGGCCCGCTTGTTGGCGCTGGGCATTGTCGTTCCCAAGGTCGCGGTCAATGTTTCAGCCAGACGGCTGCATGACGGCAGCCTGATGGAATCCCTCGCCGGCCTCAATATCCGCCCCGGCGAGATCTCCTTCGAACTGGTGGAATCGATCTTCCTCGACGAGAGCGAGGACGTGGTCTCGCACAATCTGGAACGCATCAAGGCGCTCGGCATTGATATCGAGATCGACGATTTCGGCACCGGCCACACCTCGATCGTCAGCCTGTTGAAGCTGAAGCCGAAGCGGCTGAAGATCGACCGCCAGCTGGTGCAGCCGATCATCGGCGCGTCGCAGGAGCGAGCGCTGGTCACCTCGATCATCGACATCGCCCGCTCGCTCGGCGTCGAGACGGTGGCCGAAGGGGTGGAGACGGCAGCCCATGCCACGCTGCTGCGCGATCTCGGCTGCGACCTGCTGCAGGGTTATGCCTTCTCGCCGGCCCTCTCCTTCGACGATTTCGCCGCTGAGGCGGCCGCAACCGGATGGCGGTTGGCTTCGTGATGGCGATGCCTCGGCAAAGGAGCGAAACAGCATTTCCGCCGCTGCCGGTTTGACGCAAAGAAAGGCTTTTGCCTCGGCGGTTTTTTGGCCTATGAGTGGCACGCCTTTTCAAGCAATGGCGCGATCGGCTTTGGCGCGCCGCCGTGGGAACACATGTCGCACAATACATTCGGTCACCTCTTCCGCGTAACCACCTGGGGCGAAAGCCACGGTCCGGCGCTCGGCTGCGTCGTCGACGGCTGCCCTCCAGGTCTGCGCTTCAAGCTCGAAGACCTGCAGGTCTGGCTCGACAAGCGCAAGCCGGGGCAATCCCGCTTCGTCACGCAGCGGCGCGAGGACGACCTGGTGAAGGTGCTGTCGGGCGTGATGCTCGATGCCGACGGCGAGACGATGACGACGACAGGCACGCCGATCTCCATGCTGATCGAGAACACCGACCAGCGTTCCAAGGATTACGGCGAGATCGCCCGGCAATACCGCCCCGGCCATGCCGATTACACCTATGACCTCAAATACGGCATTCGCGACCATCGCGGCGGCGGCCGCTCCTCGGCGCGCGAAACCGCAGCAAGGGTTGCGGCCGGCGGCATCGCCCGCCTCGTCGTGCCAGGCGTGACCGTGCGTGGCGCGCTGGTGCAGATCGGCAAGCACAAGATCGACCGCCGCAACTGGGACTGGGACCAGATCGGGCAGAACCCGTTCTTCTCGCCGGATGCGGCGATCGTCCCGGTCTGGGAGGAATATCTCGACGGCATTCGCAAGGCCGGCTCCTCGATCGGCGCGGTCGTCGAAGTGATCGCCGAAGGCGTGCCCGCCGGCCTCGGCGCGCCGATCTATTCGAAGCTCGACCAGGACATCGCCTCGCTGCTGATGTCGATCAATGCCGTCAAGGGCGTGGAGATCGGCAATGGTTTTGCCGCCGCCGAAACCTCCGGCGAAGACAATGCCGACGAAATGCGCATGGGCAATGACGGCACGCCGATCTTCCTTTCCAACAATGCCGGCGGTATTCTGGGCGGGATCTCGACCGGACAGCCGATCGTCGCGCGTTTCGCCGTCAAGCCGACCTCGTCGATCCTGACCGAACGCCAGTCGATCGACGCCGATGGCAAGAATGTCGACGTGCGCACCAAGGGCCGGCACGACCCCTGCGTCGGCATCCGCGCCGTACCCATCGGCGAAGCGATGGTCGCCTGCGCCATTGCCGATCATTATCTTCGGGATCGCGGCCAGACCGGCCGTCTGAAATAGGAGCGTCCATGTCTTACGATCAGAAACGCGTCGTCGACGCCATCAGGGCCTTCGAGGCCGGCGAAATTGTCGTCGTCATGGACGACAATGACCGCGAGAACGAGGGCGACCTGATCGTTGCCGCCGTGCATACCACGCCGGAGAAGATGGCCTTCATCGTCCGCCACACCTCAGGCATCGTCTGCGCGCCGATGCCGAAGGAGGAGGCCAAGCGCCTCAACCTCAACGCCATGGTGGCCGAGAACGATTCGGCCCATACGACGGCCTTCACCGTCTCGGTCGACTTCAAGCACGGCACGACGACCGGCATCTCGGCCGACGACCGGACGCTGACGGTGCGCAACCTCGCCAATCCGAATGTCGGGGCCGCCGATTTTGTCCGTCCGGGCCATATCTTTCCGCTGATATCGCGTGAAGGCGGCGTGCTGATGCGCTCCGGCCATACGGAAGCGGCCGTCGACCTCTGCCGGCTCGCCGGCCTGCCGCCGATCGGCGTCATCTCCGAACTGGTCAATGACGACGGCACCGTCACCCGCGGTCCGCAGGTGGTCGATTTCGCCGAGAAGCACGGGCTGAAGCTTGTCTCCGTCGCCGATCTCATCGCCTATCGCCAGCGGAAGGAAACGCTGGTTGAGCACGGCGCCAGCTTCGACATCGACACGCCGTTCGGCAAGGCCAAGGCCCATACCTATGCCCTGCCCTGGGACCCGATGCAGCATCTTGCCGTCGTCTTCGGCGACATCCGCGACGGCGTCGACATTCCGGTACGCCTGCATCCGGAAAATGTCGCCGAGGACCTTTTCGGCAGGAAGAGCCCAGTCGATTTCTACATGGAGAAGATCGCTGCGGAAGGCCGCGGCGTCATCGTCTACCTGCGAGAGGGCTCCGTCGGCGTTGGCCATTACGACAACGGCCGCAAGGCCCGCAACCAGGGCCGCGAAGCCCATGCCGAGGCGCAGACGCGCGAGAGTGAATGGCTGGAAATCGGCCTCGGCGCCCAGATCCTCAAGGATCTCGGCGTCAGCTCGATCAGGCTGCTCACCAGCCGCGAGCGCCACTATGTCGGCCTGGAAGGTTTCGGGATCAAGATCAGCAAGACGGAGATCTGCTGAGGCCAGGCCCTCTCCTCCCTCATCAAGGCCACGACTGGCTATCTGATTTCGCTAGCAGATGGCGTTGGCAACAGGCCTCTGCGCGGTGAATGGGTTCCTCGTGTGCACCCCACTCTCCGTCATGCTCGGCCTTGAGCCGAGCATCCACGCCGCATCCATCAGCAGTAGTCGCATGGATCCCAGGCTCAAGGCCTGGGATGACGGAGAGTGTGGTTGGCGTTGTTGCCAAAACCGCCGTCGGCGCACAGAAACGCCTTCATTCGGCCGGCTCTCATGACGGCCTCCCTTGTAAAGGCGAGAGACAGGCAGAGAGTAATTCGACTACCCTCTCCACCCCTCCAAAAGCACCACCTTCTCCACCCCCGCAAACCTCGCCACCCGCTCGAGCTCCGCCTCCAGCCGCTCCAGCCGCCCGGCCGACGCCCTCACGCCCGGTTCCAGCCAGAGCCGCCTGACGTCGAGCGTTGATTTCTTGCGGTCGGCCTTCATGTCGATGCGGCCGATCAGGCGGTCGCCTTCGAGCAGCGGGAAGACGTAATAGCCATACTCGCGCTTGGCTTCCGGCACGAAGACCTCGATGCGGTAGAAGAAGCCGAACAGGCGTTCGGTGCGGTTGCGATCGCGGATCATCGGGTCGAAGGGGCTGAGCACGCGGATGCGCGGCGGGGCATCGGGATGGCTGTCGAGCGTCGAGAGGAAATCGGCAAGGGCCCAGGACGGCCGCGCCTTGCCGTCGAGCGCCGGTTCGATCAGCACTTCGGTCAGCTCGTCGCGATGGGCCGATACCCAGGCCTTGGCCTCGTCGGGCGAGACCAGGTTCCAGAAGGCGGCGATCTCGCCGTGGGTGGCAAAACCGAGGCGGGCAAGCGCGCTGCGGCAGGCCCAGTCGACAAAATCTTCGCGGCTCACCTCCGGCTCGCGGAATTCGGCCGGGATGACACGCTCGGTCAGATCATAGATCTTCTGGAAATTCGAGCGGCCGGCGATGGCGAACTTGCCGGTGTGCCAGAAATATTCGAGCGCCGTCTTGTTCGGATGCCAGTTCCACCAGCCGCCGGAGACATGGCCATCGGCCTTGACGTCGCGCGCCAGCATCGCGCCGTCGCGCCGCACACGCTCATAAGTCTCCTCGAAAGCCGCCTCGAAACCCTCGCCGCGCCACTTGCGCCAGCGCTCGACGAGGACCTTCTCCTGGTGGCGGAACTTGTGCTTCCAATAGACGAAGAAGGCGCTGGGCAGGATCGAGGCATCGTGCGTCCAGTGCTCGAACAGCGCACGTTCCTTCTCCAGCAGCGCCTTCAGATGCTCGCGCCGATAGGTCTGGTTGCGGGAAAACAGGATCTGGTGATGCGCCCGCTCCACCGTCTGGATGCTGTCGACCTGGACGAAGCCGAGATCGTGGATGAGTTGCAGCAGGCCGGCCTTGGTCAAGGCGCGGTTCGGTGGGGCGCTGAGGCCCTGCTTGGCAAGAAAGACGCGGCGGGCATCGGAATTGGACAGCAGATTCGTCATGGCCGCATCATAATCCGGAAAATCTTCCTAGCCACCCGATATCGACAGGGAGATTTGCTCTTTGT
The DNA here is from genome assembly GCF_019685435.1 of Rhizobium sp. NLR10b. Classification (NCBI taxonomy): domain Bacteria; kingdom Pseudomonadati; phylum Pseudomonadota; class Alphaproteobacteria; order Hyphomicrobiales; family Rhizobiaceae; genus Rhizobium; species Rhizobium sp. NLR10b. The sequence continues at coordinate 157,808 of NZ_JABDWV010000004.1, forward strand.
AGAAGCACTGCTATCAGGTTGGCGCCAGCGGCTGCCCCTCACCCTAACCCTCTCCTCGCTCGCGGGGAGAGGGGACGTGCCATACGATAGGCATATGGGAACTGAGAGCTCGCGGCTTGTCCCGTCTCCCCGAAAGCGCGGAGACGGTGGCGGTAGCCGGATGAGGGGCTAGTGTCGGCAATCACCCTGTCGTGAAAAATGCGAGGGACTGGTTTGGACATACAATTCGAAAATGCCGGGGTCAGTTTCGGGGCACGGGTGGCGCTGGAGCCGCTGACGCTCGGCATCCGCGGCAAACGCATCGGCGTCATCGGGCTGAACGGCTCGGGCAAGACCACCTTTGCGCGGCTGATCAACGGGCTGACCAAGCCGACCAGTGGCCGCGTCATGGTCAACGGCCGCGACACGGCCGACGAGAAGACTGTTGTCGCCGATGTCGGCTTCATCTTCCAGTCGCCGCAGAACCAGATCATCCTGCCGATCGTCAAGGACGACATCGCTTTCGGGCTGAAGCGGCGCGGCTTCAGCAAAGCGGAGATCGAGGCAAAGGTCGAGGGCGTGCTTGCCCGCTTCGGCGCCGAGGCGCTGGCCGATCGCCGCGCGCACGAGCTTTCAGGCGGCGAACTGCAGGTGGCCGCACTCTGCTCGGTGCTGGCGACCGGCCCCGGCATTCTCATCCTCGACGAGCCGACCAACCAGCTCGACCTCAAAAACCGGGCACTGGTCGAGAGCATCATCGCCGGACTGCCGGAAAGCGCCATCGTCATCACCCACGACCTCGAACTGATCGCCGGGTTCGAGCGGGTTCTGCTGTTTCACCAAGGGCGGCTTGCCGCCGATGCGCCGGCGGCCGAAGCCATCGCGCGCTACAGGGAGATCGCCGCCTGATGCAATCGCTCTACGTCGAAGGCAACAGCCGCATGCACCGGCTCTCGCCGCGGGCAAAGCTCCTGTCGCTGACGACCTTCGCCATCCTGCTGTTCATCAACCACAATCTCCTTCTGCTCTCGGGCGCCGTGCTGGTGGCGGCGGTCCTCTACGGCACGGTCGGCCTGCCGCTCGGCGAGGCGCTGCGACGGCTGCGGCCGATCTTCCTGACGATTGCGGTCGTCGCCCTTTTCAACCTCATCTTCAACCCATGGCAGGCAGCGCTCGTGCCCGTGCTGCGGCTGACGGCGCTGATGCTTCTCGCCGCCAGCGTGACGGCGACGACGACCATTACCGAGTTCATCGACGAGGTGACGGCGCTCGCCCGCCCGCTCGAACGCACCGGCCGGGTTCAGGCCGACGATATCGGCCTCGCTCTCGGCCTGGTGCTGCGCTTCGTGCCTGAGATCGTCAACCGTTACCAGGCGATCCGCGAGGCGCACAGGGCTCGGGGGCTGAAGGTCCGGCCGACGAGCCTGCTCGCGCCGCTGATCATTCTGACGCTGAAGGACGCGGATAATGTCGCCGCTGCGATTGACGCGCGCCGCATTCGGCGGCATGGAAGTTAACGATTTTTTAATACGGAGTTCATGATGAGCACCCGCGACCTCGTCCTTACCGCCCTCTTTGCCGCGATCATCGTGGCGCTCGGCCTGCTGCCGCCGATCTCGCTCGGCTTCATTCCGGTGCCGATCACCGCCCAGTCGCTCGGCGTCATGATGGCCGGCGTCGTTCTCGGCGCCCGGCGCGGCGCGATCGCCGTTCTGATCGTGCTGCTGCTCGTCGCGATTGGCCTGCCGGTGCTTTCCGGCGGCCGCGGCGGCCTCGCGATCTTCGCCTCGCCGACAGCCGGTTTTCTCGTCGGCTGGATCTTTGCCGCCTTCGTGACCGGCTATCTCAGCGAACGGCTGGTCAACGACAAGCAGTCCGGCCTGGTCCAGACGGTGAGCTTCTTCCTCGCCGCCATGATCGGCGGGATCATCGTGCTCTACGCCTTCGGCATCACCTATCTCGCAACCGTCGCAGGCCTCGGCTTCACGAAAGCCTTCGTCGGCTCGATGGCCTTCATCCCGGGCGATGTGATCAAGGCCGTCGTCGCTGCCCTCCTCGGCCGCGCGGTCATGGTCGGCTATCCCCTGCTGCCGGCGCGCGCTTGAGCCGCGTAACGGCCGATACTTGTTGAGCATACCGACAATGGCCGCCTTCCGCGCGAAGGCGGCCATTGTGCGTTGAAGGAAGTCGCGTGGATCCACATGTCAAGCCTGTGCAGGAGCAAGGGTGGAGTGAGCTCTGCGGCAGGGGCCTCGTACGGGGCGTCCCCCTGCCGCTCGCTCTCCTCAACCTCCGTCATTCCAGGCCTTGAGCCTGGAATCCATTCCTCGTGCTGCAAGAGGCCACATGGATGCTCGGGTCAAGCCCGAGCAGGACGGAGAGTGGGGCGGACGTCATTGCGCGCCCGGCCTCCTCGATTTCACACCTAAGCCCGAGACTCCTTCGCCTGAAATTCGGCAGCGCGCTGCCCAAGCCGGTCGAGAAACCCTCGCAAGATCCTCCGGATCGGCGGCTCTCCCCATTTGCACACCGCAAGCGACATTGCGCAGACGATCGCGACGGCTAGAACCATTGCCAGGAGCGGCGCCAATCCCAGAGCAGTCAACCAGTCGAGAAGCTGGACGCCGATGGCGAAATGCAGGAGATAGAGCGGATAGGTCATCGAGCCGAGGGTCTTCACCGATTGAAGGAAGGAGGCCGGCAGGTGACTGATCCGCTTGCTGTAGCCGACGCTTGCAACGATCGACGCCAGCCCGGCCGCCCAGATTGCGATTGCGGGAAACGACGAGAAGCCATGGCCCGCAGCGGCGAGCGTACGGTTGCTGGTGTTCTCGCCTGCCATGTAGATCTGAACAGCCCCCGTCGCCAGGGCGCAGAGGAAACCCAGCCAGGAAATTCGGTTCATCCGACCCTGAGAGAGCAGCCATATGTAGATGCCGATAGCGAATTGGCAGCCATAATAGAAGGGAATGGCCCGCCAGGCCGTCTCGGTGAATATCGACGGGATGGCTGCATCGGGAAAGGCGTATAACAGTGCAATGAATGCCGTGCTGGACAGCGACAGGCCTAGCGCCAGGGCGGGCATCCTCGTCTTTTGCCTAGCCGCGCACATGATGAAGACGATGGCGTAGAAACAGATCTCACATGCCAGCGTCCAATATTGGCCGTCTATCCAGGGCCCGCCGGGATAGAGCGTGATCGAGCGCAGATAATTCCAGAGGATGCGCCTGTTGACGTCTTGCGTCGCGATGATGATCAGCGTCAGCGATGCGCAGATCCATACCGCTGGGTAGAGCCGCAGAATGCGCCCCTTGAGAAAGGACAAGGCGCTGGCGGAAGCTGCGGAGTTAACGATGACGAAGCCCGATATGACGAAGAACAATTCGACGCCAACCCAGCCGGGTTGGGCGATGTTCTCGATCTCGGGCATTGGATACGGTCGGAGATATAAAGGCGAAGCCCAGGAAGCAAATCCAAGATGAAATACGGTCACCATCAGCGCGCATACAAATCGCAGTGCGTCGATCCCGTAAATATACGGGCTTCCAGCTTCAGATTTTGCCATATTGATTGTCTCCAACACTTATGCCCCGGCACCGCCTCGACTGAGATAGGGCGCACATTTCCTGCGACGACCCAAAAATGCATTGCGTGATGCGTTCGTCTAAGCCCGTCGGATTGCGGCCTGTTTTGCCGGGCTGGAACAGAGTCTTGTTCGGGCAACAAAAAACCGCCTTGAGGCGGTCGGGCGTTCTATCGATTTCCGTTGATCTAGTCTCCTCCTCCACCGTCGCCGCCATCGCAGCCCCCGTCATCAGAGACCTCGAACCCAATTCCGCCATCGCCACCCGAATCGGGACTGCGCCTGGTATTTGCGGTGGTCTGGGCAGTTGTTCCGGCTTTTACCGCGGTTACGGCGAAAGCGAGGAGGCCTGCAACGAGCATGGTCGTCAGAAGATATGAATCCAATCAGTTTCCTTTCGTTTGCTTCAGGAAATCGCGTTTCCTGATCAAAAGTGTAGATTATTTTTCAAGCGCCGCAATAGCACCAATATGAAACTTTCATGACATTTCAGCTCGGGTCAAAACGAACCGTGCCCGTGGTTTCCAGCCTATTCCATGGTCGGCGGGCCGCCGGATCGACACTCCGCCGTGAACCATTCCGCAAAGCGGCGAACCGGCTTCTTCGCCCAGGAGCTGGTGATCAGGTAATAGCCTTGAGTCTCTGCCGTCGAAATGTCCGAGAGCACAACGAGGTCGCCGCGATCGATCTCTCGCCGGAACACTTCGACAGGGCATAGTGCGACGCCATGCCCAGCGATTACCGCCGTGGCAAGAATGTTGAAGTCCTGGAATATCGGCCCGCGAAGCGGGTCGGGCGCCGTTATATCAGCCTTTCGGAACCATTCTTTCCAGCCGTCCATGGATTCATCGTGCAGCAGCTCGGCTGCCGCAAAGGGAACGCCGTCGGCCGTCCAGTTTCGCTTTGCCAGATAATGAATGCTGGCCACCGGCTGGTTGCGCCTGGAGAAAAGCAGGCGGCTCTCCCGTCCCCCTGACACGTCTTGTCCCATGGTAATGAGAACATCCAGGCTTTCGTCATCGAAGCGCTCTTCCGCTTTTGCATAGACGATCCTGACATCAAGATCAGGATCGCTCTCCCGGAAAGATGGAAGTGCCGGAACCAGCCAGCGCGACGCGATCGAAGGAATGCATCCCACGGTTATCGAACGCATATTGTGGTCTCTGCGCATGTTGCCGGTGGCGTGGGCGATGGCGGCCAGCGAGCCCGAGACGGCCAGATAATATTCGGCGCCCGCCGGCGTCAGTGCAACGCCGCGTCCGGATTTTTGCAGCAGCTTGCGTCCCATCCATGTCTCCAGATGTTTGACCTGGTGACTGATCGCGGCATGGGTCACGTGCAGTTCGTCTCCGGCCTTTGAAAGACTCATGAGCCGGGCGGTTGCTTCGAAGGCTCTCAATGCGTTCAGCGGCGGCAATTGCATATGTTCGAATTCCTCACATAAGCAGCAGGATCCATTGGCCGCCCGATATGTCAAATCTTTTAGTATCGCTTCGAACGTGCCGGAGAATATCCGATCGCCCTCGGCCCGCGCCAGATTATGTGTAGAATATTCTAACAAGTCTCTCAAATTAGATCATTTGAAAGAGTCGCGGCTGCAGTGCCTAATGGATCACGGAGATCAACACATCTCAGCCATTCGCGAGGAGACGAACATGTTTGTGAGAAGCCTGAGAGAAGTCGAGCAGACCGAGCGTTTCGTCGATTGGGGCAATGGCACAAGCCATCGTCTGCTGACCAGGGATGACGGGATGGGGTTTACCGTCTGCCACACCGTTGTTCGCGCCAACACCGAAGCCCTGCTGCAGTACCGCAACCATCTGGAGGCCTGCTACTGCATCCAGGGAGCAGGCGAGGTCGAGGATATGGACGGCAATGTCTTCCCCATCCGCGCCGGCGATATCTACGTTCTCGACAAACACGATCGGCACTATTTGCGGGGTGGCAAGGATGAGGATCTCATCCTCGTCAGCGTCTTCAATCCACCATTGAATGGCACGGAACGTCACGATCTAAGCAATAGAAGCGGTTCGGAATACTGAGCCGGCCGCCCCGCCCCGCGACCAATACCGCACACCACGCCGTTCAGGTTTTTTCGCCGCCGCGGGCGATGGGCCGGGGCGGAAAGCGATGGGTTCGGCGGTGGCCGTCAAACCAGCCCCGGCACGACGAACACCAACCAGGCGACGATCGGGCCGATAATGGCAATCAGCGCGCTATAGATCAGCAACTGCTTGAGGACCTGCTCTCGCCTGTCATCCGGCGCATTGGCGACCACAAGAGCGCCATTGGTGGAAAAGGGGCTTGTATCGACGATCGTCGTCGAAATCGCGATGGCCGCGACCACGCCTATGGCGCTGACATGTCCCTGCATGAGGAACGGAACCGCAAGCGGGATGATGGCGCCGAGCAGCGCGGTCGAGGATGCAAAGGCCGAGACGATGGCGCCGGTAAAGCAAAGCAGGAGCGCCACCAGCAGCGGCATGCCGAGACTGGATATGCCGTTCGCGACATAGTCGACCGTACCGGCCTTCTCCATGACGCCGACATAGGTGATGATGCCGGCAATCAAAAGCACGGTCGACCAGCTGACCTTGTCGATGGCCGCCTTCTGGGTCTTCGGGGACAGCAGCGCCAGCGCAACGGCGACGGTCATGGCGACCAGACCGACATTGAACTTGAAAACCAGGGCGCCGATGCCGAGCGCCGTCAGGCCGATCAGGGTGGTGATTCTCTCATTGTTCAGACGCAGCGTCGCCGCCGTATCGGCCGCAGTGCCGTATGCATGGTCCCGGATCGGCTTTGCCGGCGTGCCGCCGTGGCCCCTGATCGAGGCCGACACGCCCTCGGGATGCAGTTCGGGCAAGGGGCCAGGTGATGTTGCCGGCGCGTGCTTCATGATTTTTGCGCCGCCGAAGGCGAAGAACACCAGCACTGATATCGCCAGGTTGAAGAAAAAGCTCGAGAGAAACAACGAGGTCGGTGCGAAAGGCAGGCCGGCCTTCGCGACGATCTGGTTGGTGATGCCGCCATAGATGCTGATCGGCGAAAAGCCGCCTGCCTGGGCGCCGTGGATCACCATGAGACCCATCATCACCGGGTGAATGCGGTACTGAATGGCAAAGCTCAGGGCCACAGGGGCGAGAATGGCCACTGCGGCCGGCCCAAGCGCGCCGAAACCGGTGATGATGGCGGCGACGAGGAACATAACCCAGGGGATCAGACCGATGCGTCCACGCACCAGGCGGACGGCGCATTCGACCAGCCAGTCGATGGTGCCGTTGATCTGCGCGATGGCGAAGAGGTAGGTGACGGCGACGAGCGTCAGGAACAGATCGCTCGGGAAGCCGGCAAAAATATCGCCGGTCTTCATGCCGATTGTCATGGAGCCGAGGACGAAGGCGCCGGCAAAAGCGAGCGCGCCCATGTTGATCGGCTGGATCGTCGCAATGATGAACATGGCGACCAGCAGGCCTATGGCCAGTATTTCAATACCCATGATTCCCCTCCCTCCAGCGCCGTAGCTGTTGCGTTCAAGTTTGATGCGGATGCCGACACGCCTCCTCCCAAAGGGCGGTCGCCTTACGTCCTGGTGTAAAGATCGGCGTATTGCTGCCGCAGGATGTTCTTCTGAACCTTGCCCATCGTGTTGCGCGGCAGGTCGTCGGCGAAGATGATGCGTTTGGGTTGCTTGTAGCGCGCGAGGCGGTCTTGGAGGGCGCTGACAATGCTCTTTTCATCCAGGACGGCGCCAGGCTTGCACACGACGACGGCGGTGACGCCTTCGCCGAAATCGGGATGCGGCACGCCGATCACAGCGCTTTCGACCACACCGTCGATCTGGTCGATCTCGCTCTCGACCTCTTTCGGATAGATGTTGTAGCCGCCCGAAATCACCAGATCCTTGCCGCGGCCGACGATGTGGACATAGCCGTCCCGATCAAGCTTGCCGAGATCGCCGCTGATGAAGAAGCCGTCGGCGGTGAATTCGGCCGCGGTTTTCTCCGGCATGCGCCAATAGCCCTTGAAGACGTTCGGCCCCTTGATTTCGATCATGCCGGTTTCTTCAGGCGGCAGCACCTGTCCGGTGGCGGGATCGGTCACCCGCACCGTCACGTCAGGCAGCGGCAAGCCCACCGTCCCGGCAATCCTCTTTCCGTCATAGGGGTTCGACGTGTTCATATTGGTTTCGGTCATGCCGTAGCGCTCGAGAATCGCGTGGCCTGTCCGCGCCTGGAACGCGGTATGCGTCTCTGCCAGCAGCGGCGCCGAGCCTGAGATGAACAGGCGAATGTTGGCCGCCGCCTGTTTGTCGAAGCGCGGGCTTTGCAGGAGACGCACGTAAAAGGTCGGCACGCCCATCAGCATCGTTGCCTGCGGCATCAGCGAAACGACCTCATCGGCGTCGAACTTCGGCAGCAGGAACATCGAGGCGCCGGCGAGCAGCGTGACGTTGGTGGCGACGAAGAGCCCGTGCGTGTGGAAGATCGGCAGGGCATGAATCAGCCGGTCATCTGATGTGACGCGCCAGTAGTCCCGCAGGGTCAGGGCGTTGGAGAGCAGATTTCCATGGGTGAGCATCGCTCCCTTCGAACGGCCCGTTGTTCCCGAGGTGTAGAGGATCGCGGCCAGATCATCGGCGGCGCGCGAGGCATCGACAAAGTCGGCCGGCTCGTCGCGCGCAAGATCGAGCAAAGAGCCGCTACCGTCGGAGTCGAGGGTTTCGACGATCGCGCCGTGGCGTTTGGCGATGGTCTCCACGCCTTCCCGTGCGGCCGGGGCGACGACCACCAGACGCGGCTCCGCATCACCGATGAAATAGTCGAGCTCGGCCAGCGTATAGGCGGTGTTGAGCGGCAGATAGACGGCACCGCTGCGAAGACAGGCGAGATAGAGGATGAGCGCCTCGACGCTTTTTTCGACCTGCACCGCAACCCGGTCGCCGGGGCGGATGCCGAGCGTGTCCATCGCGCCGGCGATGCGGCCGGAAAGAGCGAAGGCGTCGTCATAGGTCCATAGGCGGGTGCTATCGATCCGGATGAACGCTGCGTCGCCGGGCGCGGCGGCCCGCATGGCGTCGAAAAGATGGTTGCTCACTTTCGCCCTCCTCCAAGCGTGGAATTCATCAGTTGTACGAATGCTCGAGAGCCCTGCTGGCCATGGCCGCCGCGGCGGCCGTCATCGCTCTGGCTGAGCAGGTTTTTGACGGCGGGCGAGGCGATCACTTCGCCGCGCTGCGCCAGCGCCTCGTGGTTGGCGACGATGTCGTCGAGCTTGTAGAGGTAATTGACCATCATACCGTGCGCCTGCTGGATAGCCTTGGGCGAGCGGTCGCCGAGGAAATTCAATCGTTCGAGCCGCGCGCCATTGCCGAGATGGAAGCGGGCAACGGGATCGACGGGACGGCCCTCCGGCGTCCGCTCGGTCAGGAAGTAGCGCGCCGCAAGCGGCAGCAATATGCGCTCCACTTCGGCCGCGCCGTTCTCCTTGCCGGGCCAGTTCGGAACGTCGAGCAAGGCCAGCATTTTCAGGGCCGCTTCGGATAGAAGCAGGCCGTCTGCCGCGGCGCGCACCTTGGCAAGCCAACGGGCAAAGCCCGGGACCGGCGAGAGTGTGACGAAATTCTTCAGGCCGGGCAGGTCCCGGCGCAGGTCTTCCACCACCTGCTTGATCAGGAAATTGCCGAAGGAGATCCCGCGCAAGCCATCCTGGCAGTTGGAGATCGAATAGAAGACGGCCGTCGTCGCCTCGTCGGCATTGATCTGCTCCCTGCCCTCATCGAGCACATCGGCGATCGCCTTCGGCACGGATCGGGTAAGCGCCACCTCAACGAAGACGAGCGGCTCGTCGGCCAGTCGCGGATGGAAAAAGGCAAAGCATCGACGGTCGGCCGGCGCCAAGCGACGGCGCAACTCCTCCCAGCTGGCGATCTCATGCACGGCCTCGTATTTGATGATCTTCTCCAGGATGTTTGCCGGCGTCGACCAGTCGATGGGTCGCAGCGTCAGGAAGCCGCGATTGAACCAGGAGCCGAACAGATGCGTGAAGTCGGCATCAAGCGCGTCATAGGCTTCTGATCGGTCTTTGGAAGCAAGCAGCTGCTGACGCATGCGAACGAGCGTGGCGGTGCCGTTCGGCGCGTGATTCAACCGGCGCAGAAGCTCCTGCCGCCGCGGCTCGGCTGCCTGGTGGAGCGCAATAACGGCGGCCGAACTCTTGTCGGTGCGGTAGCGTTCAATCGCCTGGTCGAGCTTGCTCGCATCAGGTCCGAATTTTTCGTGAAGCATCTGGAGGAATGTCTGCGCGCCCTCGCTGTCGAGGGCCTCCCAGCGATCGAGTATCTCGGCCGCAAGGGCCATGCCGGATGCTTCGCCCCGGCTCGACAGCAGCATTTCACAGAGGGTCTGAAGATCGGCTTTGGCGGCGGCCTGTGTGTTGCGCGAGCCGGAAAACAAAAGCTGGCGACCGTGATCCGTGATGCTTTGCAGCATGTCGGTGAAGAAAGACGCCTCGGGCATGCCATTCTCCTCTCTTCCGAAGACCAGCCGTATTGTGCGGCCATTCAGACGATCTGCTTCCCATCGTCGGGCTTCATCGGTAGTATGTAGAGTGTCATCTTTCGTACACGGCGTCAACATTCGTGTATACAAGAATGGCGCTTGTGTATGAAGGATGCGAGACAAATGTCAGAGAATGCCGGTCGGTGGCTTCGGGATGAGATTGAAAACGCGATACTTTCCTACGAGTTCGCCCCCGGTGAACGGCTTGATGAAACGGTGCTTGCCAATCGGTTCGGCGTATCGCGAACGCCGGTGCGCGAGGCGTTGATGCAGCTTGACGCCATCGGGCTGATCGAAATCCGCCCGCGCCGCGGTGCGATCGTGATAGATCCCGGGCCGCACCGGATCTATGAGATGTTCGAGGTGATGGCGGAACTCGAAGGCCTGGCGGGATCGCTCGCCGCACGCCGGCTGGACAAGGCCTCCCGTGAAGCGATCACCGCCACCCACAGCCGCTGCGAACAATCGGCCGGCGCCGGCGACAGCGATGCCTATTATTACGACAATGAGGAATTCCATAAGGCGATCTACGCGGCAAGCCGCAGCGATTTCCTTGAGGAGCAATGCCAGCAATTGCATCGACGCCTGCGACCCTATCGCCGTCTGCAGCTGCGCGTACGCAATCGGCTCTCGACGTCCTTCGCTGAACATTGCGCCATCGTCGACGCGATCTTTGCCGGAGATGGAGATGCCGCCCGCCGCCTGCTGCGAACGCATGTCGGCATTCAGGGCGAGAGGTTCAGCGATCTGGTGGCCAGCATGGCGTCGAGATGACGAGAGGCCCAAATTTCAGCCGGCGGAAAGCCGAGGCGCATCGCGGAGATCAAGGAAACCATCTGCGTAAAAACCGCAAGCACCGGGCTCTTACTCTTGAGGTTCATCTCCACGATGCGGGGAAACGAAAATGTTTTTCTTATTGGGCCAGGCCGAGAGAAGTGCTTTCCAGAAATCCCGCAGCGCCAGAAGCTGCGCGGCTCTCTGTGTTCCATACATGAACGTCACGACGTCGTCGGCGTCCCACCGACCGGTCTCTCGCTCGTCCTTCATCGCTACCCGCCGCAACGCCCCTAATCCAAAAACCCATACAGCCAGTCGCGCGTTTCCTCGGGCAGGGAGGCCGGCTGCTCGTCCTCTCTGTTGCGGGCCTGCCAGATGATCTCGACCTCGGCGGCGCGCTCCTCCCCCGTGTCGATCGAAACCAAAAAGCCGATGGAGCGCACGCCGATCTTGTCGATGGCGGCGGTGAAGATTGCCGGCTCGTCATGGTGCAGCGGGCGGTGAAGCATGCAGGAGATCTTGCTGGCGCTATAGAGCGGTTCGTCGTCTACATCGGGCCGTGCCGACCAGAAGCTCGCAATGACGGATTCAGCGTAAGAAATATAGGAGGCCAGGAACATCTTGCCGTTCATATCGACATCGCGAAACGGCACGCGTATTTCCGTCACCCCAGGACGCTTTGACTCACTCATCAACAATACTGCCTTACAACATTCCCCCAAACCGACATTACTGCATAATTCATTGGATCGAAACAGATTTGATTCAAAGCGTTAGAGCCTGGCTTGCAGGTTCTCGAAGGCGCGCCGCGGGTATGACGATGCGATCGGAGCAAATATTGCGAGCAACGGTTCGCGTCCCCGAGCGTGGCAAGCGCCGCGGGAGCACTTGTTGAAATCGGCGGGCTATGCCCCATCTGCTGTGGAACATGACAGAAGCGGCCGATAGAGTGTCTCCATGAGCACCCGTCTTTACGAACACCCGATCTTCCTGGAACATGTGACGCCCGCCGGACACCCCGAGCGGTCGGACCGGATCCGCGCCATCAACGTCGCGCTGGAGCATCCGAATTTCGAACGGCTGGAGCGCCGGCAGGCGCCGCAGGCGAGCGAGGATGCGGTGCTGCTTGCCCATCCGGAGGAGCATCTTGCCGCCGTCATGCGGGAGATCCCCGAGGAGGAAGATCGGATCAATCAACTCGAAGCCGATACCTATGCCAGCGTCAAAAGCCTGCAGGCGGCGCTGACCGGGATCGGCGGGGCGATGGCGGCGGTCGACGACGTCTTTTCCGGCCAGGCCGACAATGTCTTCGTCGCCGCGCGGCCGCCCGGGCACCATGCCGAGAAGATGACGGCGATGGGCTTCTGCTTCTTCAACAATGCGGCGATCGCCGCCCGCCATGCGCAGAAGAGGCACGGCGCCGAGCGCGTCGCCATCGTCGATTGGGACGTGCATCATGGCAACGGCACCCAGGATATTTTCTGGGACGATGCCTCGGTGCTGTTCTGTTCGACGCATCAGATGCCGCTCTATCCCGGCACCGGCGCCAAGGAGGAGAAGGGCAAGCACAATACCATCGTCAATGCGCCGCTTTCGCCGAATGTCGGCAGCGACCATTTCCGCGAAGCGTTCAAATCGCGCGTGCTGCCGGCGCTCGACGATTTCCGGCCGGATCTGATCATCATCTCCGCCGGCTTCGACGCGCATCACCGTGATCCGCTGGCGCAGATTAATCTGACGGGTGAGGATTTCGACTGGGCGACGGGCAGAGTCCTGGAACTGGCCGACCGGCACGCGAAGAACCGGGTCGTCAGCCTGCTCGAAGGCGGTTATGATCTCGAGGGGCTGGCCGAATCGGCGGGCATGCATATTCTGAGAATGATGAAGGGTTGAGAATGACTGACAGCGCCAAGCCTGAAGTATCAGGCCTTTCCTTCGAAAAGGCGGTCGCCGAACTCGAAAGCATCGTTGCCCGGCTGGAACGCGGCGACGTGGCGCTTGATGAATCAATCGAGATCTACGAGCGCGGCGAAGCGCTGAAGAAACATTGCGAGACGCTGCTTTCGGCGGCCGAGAACCGCATCGAGAAGATCAGGCTCGACCGCGCCGGCAGGCCACAGGGCGTCGAGCCGCTGGACGGCGCCTGAGCGTAGCGAACGCGGCACTTGAAGACGCTTGGCGATCGGCTTTCGGTCGATCTATGATCCCCTTCCGGAACCATCAGGGGACAAACAATGACGGACAGATTGAAGGGCAAGGTCGCCATCATCTCGGGCGGCGCGACCGGCATGGGGGGGGCTGCCTCGAAGCTGTTTGCGGCCGAAGGCGCGCGCGTTGCGATCATCGACCGCAATGGCCAGGCGGCCGCCGAGACGGTGAAACAGATCCGTGATGACGGCGGCGAGGCCGACTGCTGGACGGCCGATGTCTCGGACGAAGCCGCCGTCAATGCCGCCGTGGCCGGCGTCGAGGAACGCTATGGCTCGGTGACGGTCCTCTTCAATCATGCCGGCACCATCGTCATCAAGCCTTTCCTGGAGACGACGCTTCAGGAATGGGACTGGCTGCACGCCGTCAATGTGCGCTCGATGTTCCTGATGACCAAGGCGGTGCTGCCGAAGATGATCGCCGCCGGCGGCGGATCGATCGTCTGCACCTCGTCGATCTCGGCGGTCGCCGCCACCCCGATGGAAGTGCTGTACGACACCACCAAGGGCGCGGTGCACATGTTCGCCCGCGCCATCGCCGTCGAGTTCCGCGACCGAAACATCCGCTGCAACGCCGTCTGCCCCGGTTTCATCCGCACGCCGCACGGGCTGCGCGAGGTCGCCGACCTGCAGGCGCTCGGCGTCGATGTTTCGGATGCCGCCATTGCCGCGCAGCAGGGACGGATCGGCGAACCGGAAGACGTGGCGCGCGCCGCCCTTTATCTCGCCAGCGATGAATCGAGCTTCGTCAATGGCGCTCATCTCTTCGTCGATAACGGCTTCACCGCGATCTGACATCATGGAGCCTCTTCGGCACATCCTGTTGGACGCGCGGCGCTGCAGGGACTATTTGTGGTCGACGTCCCTGCAAGCGGAGATCCCTCATGTCCTTCTTTCCCGGTAAAGATCCCCTGCCCGGCGATGCCTTCGCCTGCGATGCGATCGAGAACCTGATCATTCCGCGCACGAGCGACATCGGCGGCTTCCAGGTGCGGCGCGCGCTGCCGACGCGGCAGCGGCGGCTCGTCGGGCCGTTCATCTTCTTCGACCGCATGGGACCGGCGATCCTGAAGCCCAATGAGGCGCTCGACGTCAAGCCGCATCCGCATATCGGCCTGTCGACCGTTACCTACCTCTTCGACGGCGAGATCCGCCATCGCGACAGCCTCGGCACCGAAAAGGTCATCCGTCCCGGCGACATCAACCTGATGACGGCCGGCCGCGGCATCGTCCATTCCGAGCGCACGCCGGACAATCTGCGCGGCCACCCGTTGCTGATGTCCGGGCTGCAGACATGGCTCGCGTTGCCCGACGACAAGGAGGAGATCGATCCTTCCTTCGCCCATACGGAAAAGACCGACATGCCGCTGATCGAAACATCAGGGGTGCGCGGCCGGGTCGTCATCGGTTCATTCGAAGGCATGAGATCGCCGGTCGGCACGTTCTCCGACACGCTCTATGTCGATCTTAACCTGCAGCCGGGCGTCCGCTTTCCCTTCGGCGCCGGCCATGAGGAGCGCGCCGTCTACGTGCTGTCGGGCGAGGTGGTCATCGCAGGCGATCGCTTCGTCGCCGATCAGTTGCTGGTCTTCCGGCCCGGCGATCCGATCACGCTGGAAGCCGGCGGCGACGGCTGTCATCTAATGCTCTTCGGCGGCGCGGCGCTGAATTCGAAACGCTATATCTGGTGGAATTTCGTCTCCTCCTCGAAGGAACGGATCGAAAAGGCCAAGGAGGAATGGCGCACTGGCCGCTTCGATATCGTGCCGGGTGACGAAGAGGAATTCGTGCCTCTGCCGGAGGGGTGACGGCGGCGGATAGGCCGCCTGGAAATCAACCCGCCGCGAAATAGCGCGTCAGCGCCCCCTTCGTGCGATTGACGTAGCCGTCCTGCCAACTGTCGTCGACGTTGAGGAAGCCCGACCAGCCCTTCTTGCCCTGGCGCTTCAGTTCCGCCTCGACGGCACGGAAGCGGTAGTGGTCGTAGACATCGAGGATATGCACCGCATAGGCCTCGGCAAGGGCGCGGTCGCCTTTGACGATCAGCATGTTCTCATCATTGGCGTAGGAGGCCTTGAAACCGAGATTATGGCTGCCGAGGACGACGACGCACTCATCCGATAAGGGATCGATCACCAGCACCTTGTCGTGAATGATGGCGCCGACCTTCTTGGCCGTCAGTTCCTCCGCGCCGAAATCCGCCAGCAGTTGCCGGTCGTCGATGCGCGAGGCCCGGACGATCGAGACGTTGGCCTCGTCGAACGTATGCGGCGAGGTGGCGTCGACATCGTCGTCCTCGTCGTCGGGATCGTTCTTTTTGCTGGGGACATAGTTGGGCATGGCCTGGGGGCTGGAAACGGCGCCGGTGACGATCAGCTTCTGGTCCTTGAGGCCGATGTCGATCGCCTCGCCGACGATGCAATCCTTGCCGGACTGTCCGGGATAGAAGGCCAGAAACAGCACCGCATGCTCGGCGCGGCGCATCAGCCGGTAGACCTCGCGAAGGTCGGGCGGTGTATCCTTGCCCTTCCTTCGGCTCTGCATGTTCGGCGAGAACCATGCTTCCACCGAAGCGCCATTGCCGGTGGGCACAATGGACGGCGTCTCGTTCGAGCGACGGAACGCCTTGCTCTGCTGGTTGTCCGGCATGCCGTCGTCGAATTCGACGGGAGCTTCCAGCGTCGCATTATCTTCCAGCATCCGCTCCCAATAGGCAACATAGGCCGCGGCGACCGCATCGTTGCGGACGATCAAGGCGTTGTTGGACTGGCCGGCAAGTCCCGTGGCCGTCCAGTTGGTGCTGCCGGTGAACACGCTGCGCGTCCCGTCGGGCGCTATGTGCACCACGAATTTGTTGTGGCCGATCTGGCTCGAATTGTTGAACATCCGGTGGTGAATCTCGACGCCGGCCTCAATCAGCGCCTTGCGCGCCTCATGATTGCGCACATCCCAATCGTCGCTAACCTTGCCGGTGTTGGCGAGAATGATGCGTAACCTGGCCTTGTTGGCCAGCAGAAGCTCGAGCAGTTCCTTGTCCTCCAACTCATAGAGGGCGATCAGAAAGCGTCCAGGCGCATTCATGAACTCCCTGAGCATCGGAATGACATCGCCGGCCAGATATTTGCGGATGCCGTTCGCCGGATCGGAAATCATGTCGATCAGCTCGTTCGGCTTCTTCACACCGTCTTCCAGCAGGACGTTTCGCAGCCACTGGGCAGCCAGGATACCGTTGGTGAAGGTCGCTTCGAACTGGCCGCGCTTGCGCGTCACATGAACCCGATTGGAGGCGACGGCCGGCCCGAGATAACCGAGCGGCCGCGGCGGCCCTTCATAGGCCTTGACTGAGATTTTCTCGAAGGTGCCGTCAGGCTTCCTGATCGGCCTGCCCTTTTCGTCCCGCTTGTTGATTTGGACGATCTCAGGTGTCGGATCGGGCGCGGCCTGCAGGCCCGGCTTCAGGTCGCCAAGTGGACGGATCTCGTAACGCACGCGGACCTCGTCCGGCCGTCGTCTCATCTCGTTGCGCCGCTTGCGCAGCGTCAGATCGCGCCAGGAGAGCTTCTGCACCGGCCAGAGCGAGGTCGTTTGCGGCAGCCAATGCGGATTGCGCTGTCCCTTGAAGGCTACCCAGGCGGCGCAGGTCACCCGGTCCTCGCTGCCATCGGCTCTTTTCGCGACGTTTCCCTGCTCGTCGAGATACACGCGGACGACTTCGAAGCCGAGGCATCCGTCGATCTTGTCGTCTATCTCCCAGGCCACATAGGCGACCTCGTTGTTCACATAGGCATGCGCTGCAACAATCGTTCCCCATGACCCGTCTCCCAGTGAGCAAGGCAACATTGCTACCCTTCCGTGTCATATTCAAGCTGCTCGCCAGCTCTTCGCGCGTTCGATCGGCTGGGAAAATCGGGCAAATGCAACTCACAGAAATAGAAAGTGATATCTACCGAAACCGCTCACACTTTTTTCCGCCATGCTCTAAGGTGAAAACCTTCGGTTCCTGAAATGCACTTGTTTTGCCCCGATCTAATCGAATAAAGCGAAACGAGGAAAAGCAAGAAAGAGCGCCCGCCCGTGACACAACTGCCGAAGACCCCCCTGCTCGACCAGGTCGTCTATCCCGCCGACCTGCGCAAGCTCGAGGATCGCGACCTGCCGCAGCTTGCCCGCGAGGTCCGGGATGAAATGATCGATGCGGTGTCGCGCACCGGCGGTCATCTCGGCGCCGGCCTCGGCGTGGTCGAGCTGACGATCGCCATCCACAGCGTCTTCGATACGCCCAACGACCGGCTGATCTTCGATGTCGGCCACCAATGCTATCCGCACAAGATTCTCACCGGCCGGCGCGACCGCATCCGCACGCTGCGCCAGGAAAACGGCCTTTCCGGTTTCACCCGCCGGGCCGAGAGCGAATATGATCCGTTCGGGGCAGCGCACTCCTCGACCTCGATCTCGGCCGGCCTCGGCATGGCGATTGCCGCCGATCTCGACAAAACCGACCGCCGCGTCATCGCCGTCATCGGCGACGGGGCGATGTCGGCCGGCATGGCCTATGAGGCGCTGAACAATGCCGGTGCCCTCGATGCCCGCCTCATCGTCATCCTCAACGACAACGACATGTCGATCGCGCCGCCGACCGGCGCAATGAGCGCCTATCTCGCCCGCCTCGCTTCGGGGCGCACCTATATGGGCTTCCGCGACTTCGGCAAGAAGCTGACGGCCTATCTCGGCAAGAATATCGACCGGGCGATCACGCGCGCCGTCGAGCACGCGCGCGGCTACGTCACTGGCGGCACGATGTTCGAGGAGATGGGCTTCTATCATATCGGGCCGATCGACGGGCATTCCTTCGACCATCTGCTGCCGGTGCTGCGCAATGTGCGCGACAATGGCCGCGGGCCGGTGCTGATCCATGTCGTCACCCAGAAGGGCAAGGGTTATCCGCCGGCGGAGGCCGCTGCCGACAAATATCACGGCGTCAACAAGTTCGACGTCATCACGGGCGCGCAGGCGCGGGTCAAGCCGAACGCACCGAGCTATACCAGCGTCTTTGCCGAAGCGCTGGTGCAGGAAGCCGCTCTCGACGACAAGATCGTCGGCATCACCGCCGCCATGCCGAATGGTACCGGTCTCGACAAGCTCGCAGAAGCCTTCCCGTCGCGCTGTTTCGACGTCGGCATCGCCGAACAGCATGCCGTGACCTTTGCCGCCGGCCTTGCGGCGGAAGGCTACAAACCGTTCGCCGCACTCTATTCCACCTTCCTGCAGCGCGCCTTTGACCAGGTCGTGCACGATGTGGCGATCCAGGGCCTGCCGGTGCGTTTCCCGATCGACCGCGCCGGCTTCGTCGGCGCCGACGGGCCGACCCATGCCGGCTCCTTCGACACCGCCTTCCTCGCGACCCTGCCCGGCTTCGTGGTGATGGCGGCGGCCGACGAGGCCGAACTCAAGCACATGGTGCGCACGGCAGCCGCCTATGATGCCGGCCCGATCTCCTTCCGCTATCCCCGCGGCGAAGGTGTCGGCGTCGACATGCCGGCGCGCGGCGAAATCCTGCAGATCGGCAAGGGCCGCATCGTCAAGGAAGGCACCAAGGTGGCGCTGCTCTCCTTCGGCACCCGGCTTGCCGACTGCCTGCTCGCCAGCGAAGATCTCGAGGCTGCCGGCCTTTCGACAACGGTCGCCGATGCGCGTTTCGCCAAGCCGCTCGATCGCGACCTGATCCGCCAGCTCGCCCGCCACCACGAGATGCTGATCACCGTCGAGGAAGGCTCGGTCGGCGGCTTCGGCAGCCAGGTGATGCAATACCTTTCGAGCGAAGGCCTGCTCGACAACGGCCTGAAGATCCGCTCGCTCGTCATGCCCGACATCTGGATGGAACAGGCCAAGCCGGAAGCGATGAACGCCCATGCCGGGTTGGACCGCGCCGGGATTGTTTCGACCGTGTTCCGGGCGCTCGGGCGCGGTGTTGCTGTTGGAGTTGCGGGGTAGATGAATTGTGAGGGCATGCCATGTGGCCCCCTCATCCGCCCTACGGGCACCTTCTCTCCGCTGGGGAGAAGAGGGAATCGACACGCCGCCGCCGGCAGGCGGATGAGGGGGCCACACGCAAGTCCCTCAATAAAAGGGCGGCGCATCTCCCCCGCCTCCCATCTCCGTATTTGCCCAACGCGTCGCTGACGCAGTGGATCGCTGTATGATTCTCGTGTTTATCTGCGGTCCCTCCAACGAAAAAGGGCGACGCATCACTGCACCGCCCTCTTCATCTAGCATCCCACTCTGAGCGCTCTCAGAACTCCGTCCACTCCTCCTGCACCGCAGCTGCGGCGGTTGCCTGGCGCCCGGCGAAGGCCTTGGTGACCTGGCTGGCAAGGGCGCGGGCCGGAGAGGCGACCGGGCGGGAGGCAGGTGTCGCGACTGCCGTCCTCTGGGCCGAAGCGGCAGGCTCGGTTCCGAGCTTGAACTGGCGCAGCAGCTCGTCCAGGGCGCTTGCTTCCTGGGCAAGCGCATGGCTTGCAGCGGTCTGCTGCTCGACCATCGCCGCATTCTGCTGCGTGCCCTGATCCATGTTGTTGACGGCGGTGTTGATCTCCTGCAGCCCGATCGACTGTTCGCGCGTGGCGGTGACGATCGCGTTGACGTTGCGGTTGATCTCCTGCACCTCGGCGACGATCGCTTCCAGCGCCTTGCCGGTTTCGCCGACCAGCGTGACGCCGGTCTGGACATGGGTGCCGGAATTGGTGATCAGGTCCTTGATTTCCTTTGCAGCCTTGGCGGAACGCTGCGCCAGTTCGCGCACTTCCTGGGCAACGACGGCAAAGCCCTTGCCTGCCTCACCGGCGCGTGCGGCCTCGACGCCAGCGTTCAGCGCCAGGAGGTTGGTCTGGAAGGCGATGTCGTCGATGACACCGATGATGTTGGAGATTTCGCCCGAGGACTTTTCGATCTGCTGCATTGCCGAGACCGCCTTGCGGACGACATCACCGGATTTTTCGGCGCCGAGGCGGGTGCGCTCGACGAGATTGCCGACATCCTCGGCGCGCTTGGCGCTGTCGCGCACCGTCGTCGTCACCTGCTCGAGCGCTGCGGCGGTCTCTTCGACCGCGGCGGCTTGCTGCTCGGTGCGATGGGCAAGATCGTCGGCGGCCGAGCGGATCTCGCCGGCGCCGGCATTGATGGCCGAGGCATTGCGGCCGACCGACTGGAGTGCCGCCTGAAGCTTTTCCACGGCATTATTGAAGTCGTTGCGCAGGCTGTCATATTGCGATGCGAAGGGCGTCTGGATGCGGGCGGCGACATCGCCGACGGCAAGGCCGGCCAGGCCACCGGCCAAAGCGTCGACGGCGTAGCGGAGCTCGCCCTCCTCGCGCGCCTTCTGCTCATCGCTTGCCTGGCGCTGGCGCTCTGCATCGTCGCGCATGCGGTCGGTTTCACCGGCAAGACGCAGCTTCTCGATCGCCGCCTGCTTGAAGACGAGAACCGACTGGGCCATGCGGCCGATTTCGTCGCCGCGTTCGACGGCCGGGACTTCGATGTCGTTCTGACCGCCGGCGAGACGATCCATGGCGGCGGTCATGCCGACGACCGGGCGGACGATGGTGCGCGACATCAGCCAGGCAAGAAGGGTGGCGGCAAGCGAGGCGACGATGCCCCCGGCCAGCAGCGTCGTCGTCAGATCGCTGTTGGCATCGGCCCGGATCGCGGCGAGCGCATTCGACTTTTCGCGGGCGGTGGCCTTGATCTTGGCGGACGCCTGGCGGAAACCATCAAGCTGGCCCTTGGTCGCGTTGACGCCGATCTTGACGACCTCTTCGATCGGCATGTCGGTTTCCTTGCGCGCCTTGGTCTGCGGTTCGGCAAGTTCATGGAAATAGAGGTCGGCGGCCTTCTGCATGCCGTCGATCATCTCGACCAGTTGCGGCTCGCCCGCCGCCGTCTGCCTGGCGGCGGCGATCGCCTTCAGCATGCGCTCGCGATTGGCGAAGACGTCGCCATAGGTGCTGTCGCTGCGGAAGAGAATGAAGCCGCGCAGGTTGACCGCCTGCTCGAGCATGGCCTGCAGCGCATCATCGATCTGATTGACGAGCAGCTCCGATTTTTCCTGCTCGGCGGAGGCGGCCGCCGACGCCGTCGCCTTCGAATAGACGAAAGCCGAAACGGACACGAAGATCAGAATGAGGGCTGCGAACGTGGCCGCAAGCTTCCCGTTCAAGGATATATTTTTGGCAGACATCGATGAATTTCTCCTGGCGACAGTCGACGCGGCGAGAGACGGCCGCGCACAAGGCGCAACCGCAGAGACTGGGAATCGGAAACATGATCGGCGGAAGACGCCTGCGCCTTCATGGCGCCAAGCGGTTTGAACCAACCGCTGTAATCGTGCCGACCCTATGCGGGCAGACTTTAAATTTGCTTAAATTGCGCACCTCAGGAATTGCCCGGCAATCCGCAGGGAATAAAATGCTTGCAACCGACGGCTTTGCCGGTCATTCACAGCCGATGTCAGCTCAGAACAGCCAACGCCTCGACCAGCTTCTCGTCTCCCGCGGCCTCTTTGCCAGCCGCTCGCGGGCGCGCGACGCCGTGCAGCGCGGCACCGTCAGGATCGGCGGCCAGCTTGTAACCAAGGCCGGCGCGCTCTTCGGCGACGATGCCGAGATCGAGATCCACGACCCGGCACAGGCTTACGTCTCACGCGCCGCATTGAAGCTCGCCGCCGCTCTCGACCATTTCCGGCTCGATCCTGCCGGCCATCACTGTCTCGATATCGGCGCTTCCACCGGCGGTTTCACCGAGGTGCTGCTGCAGCGGGGTGCTGCGCATGTCACCGCCATCGATGTCGGGCATGGGCAGATGCATCCGCGGATCTCGGCCGATCCGCGGGTGACGAACCGCGAGGGCCTCAACGCCCGCAGTCTCAGCGCCGACGATATCGGCGAGCCCGCCACCTTCATCGTCTCCGACGTCTCCTTCATCTCGCTGAAGCTGGCGCTGGCGCCGGCGCTTGATCTCGCCGCGCCGGGCGCCGTTGCCGTGCTGCTCGTCAAGCCGCAGTTCGAGGCCGGGCGCGAGGCGATCGGCAAGGGCGGGCTTTTGAAAGATCCCTCCTCTGCTCCCGCGGTTGCCTCCGAGCTGGAGCGCTGGTTCACCGAGGACATGGGCTGGAAGAGCCTCGGCCTCATCCCCTCGCCGATACCAGGCGGCGACGGCAATCGGGAATACCTTCTGGCAGGATTGAAAGCGTGAGCACCGAAACCGTCACGATCGAGAAACTCGGCGCCCAGGGCGATGGCATTGCAAACCAGGCCGAGGGGCCGGTCTACGTACCTTTTTCCCTACCGGGGGAAACAGTGGCGATCGCCCGCGTCAAAAGCCATGGCACGATCATGTCGATCGCGGCGCCCTCACCCGACCGGCAGGAGCCGCCTTGCCGGCATTTCGGCCCGGATGGCGTCAACGGCACCTGCGGCGGCTGCACGCTGCAGCATCTGGCGGATGCCCCCTACCGCGCCTTCAAGCGCCAGCTGGTCGTCGATGCGCTGAGATCCAAGGGGCTGACGGCGGAGGTCGGCGAGATCGTTCCGGCCCGGCCGGGCGAGCGCCGGCGCGTGGTGTTTGCGGCGCGCAAGACCGAGAAGGATATGCTGATCGGCTTCAACCAGGCCGAAAGCCATCATATCGTCGCGATCGAGGAATGTCCGATCTCGTCGGCCGGGATCGTCGCCCGGCTGCCGGCGATCAAGGCGATCGCCGCCTCGCTCGCGACCAATGCCGAACCCTTCCGGGTGGCGGTGCTCGAAACGCTCTCCGGCCTCGATCTCGCAGTCGACGAGATCAGGAAACTCTCCGACCCGCAGCGGCGCAAGGCGATCGAGACCGTGCTGGCCTTGCGCGGCATCGCCCGCGTGACGCTGAACGGCGAAATCCTCGTCGAGCCGGCCAAGCCGATCGTCGAATTCGGCGGTGTCGAGGTTTCGCCGCCGGCTGGCGGCTTTGCCCAGGCGACCAAGCCGGCGGAAGAGGCGATGGCGGAGCTGGTGCTTGCCCATGCCGGGAAATCGAAACGGATCGCCGATCTCTTTGCCGGCGCCGGCACGTTTTCGCTCAGGCTGGCGCGGGTCGGCCGCGTCCATGCGGTCGAAGCCGAGGCGAAGGCGCTCGCAGCCCTCGACCAGGCCGCCCGCAATACCCAGGGGTTGAAGCCGGTGACGATCGAAAAGCGCGATCTCTTCCGCCGTCCGCTGATGACGCAGGAGCTGAAGCCCTATGACGCCGTCGTCTTCGACCCGCCGCGCGCCGGCGCGGAGTTCCAGTGCAAGGAGCTGGCCCGATCGGCGGTGAAGAAGATCGCCGCGGTCAGCTGCAATCCGCTGACGCTGGCGCGCGATCTGGCGATCCTCGTCGAGGGCGGCTACCGCATCACCGGGGTGACGCCGATCGATCAGTTCCTGTGGACCTCGCATGTCGAGGTGGTGGCGACGCTGGAGAAGTAACCGGCGTCATTCGGCAATCGGAAACGCCCGCGGCGAGCGCGGGCATCTCCGATGATAACCTTTGTCAAGCTGCGCGGCGGACAGCCAACGCTTCCTGAGCGCCGAGTCTGAACTGCGCCAGAAGCCGCATCAGTTTCGCGGCCTCCTGGGCAAGACCATGGCTGGCGGCCGTCTGTTCCTCGACCATGGCTGCATTTTGCTGGGTGCCCTGATCCATTGTGTTGACGGCAGTGTTGATCTCGGCGAGGCCTGTCGACTGTTCACGCGTGGCGATCACAATCGCCTCGACATGGCGGCTGATTTCCTGCACCTGCGTAACAATCGACTGGAGCGCCTTGCCGGTATCGCCGACGAGTGTGACGCCTGAACGAACCTGAGCATTCGAAGTCGTGATCAGGCCTTCGATTTCCTTGGCGGCCTGGGCCGAACGCTGGGCCAGTTCGCGCACTTCCTGGGCAACGACGGCAAAACCCTTGCCGGCTTCACCAGCGCGTGCGGCTTCGACGCCAGCGTTGAGAGCCAGCAGGTTTGTCTGGAAGGCAATATCATCGATAACGCCGATGATGCTTGAGATCTTCTCCGAGGACTGTTGGATGCTGGTCATGGCATCGACGGCCTTGCTGACGATCTCGCCCGAATGTTCGGCGTCGTTGCGTGTGCGGCCAACCAGACTGCCGGCCTCTTCGGCGCGGCGAGCGGTATCCTTGACGGTCGTAGTGATCTCTTCCAGAGCGGCAACCGTTTCCTCGACGGAGGCGGCTTGCTGTTCGGTGCGGCGGGCAAGACCGTCCGCGGCGGTACGGATTTCCGTCGCTCCAGCGTCAATTGCGTGGGCATTGCTGCCGACGGCCTGGAGGGCAGCGTCCAGCTTGGCGACCGAGGTGTTGTAGTCGCTGCGCAAGCGATCGAGGTGGGAGGCAAAAGGCGTATCGATGCGATGGGCAAGATTGCCTTCGGAAAGTGCTCCGAGCGCGCCAGCAAGCGCATCGACGGCCTCACGGATCTCCGCGGCCTCACGCGTTTTCTGCGCTTCGCGTTCCCGGCGCTCGCGTTCCGTCAGCGAGCGACCCTGCTCAGCCTCGCTTTCCAGGCGCTCCCGGTCGATGGCATTGGCCTTGAACACGGCAACGGTCTCCGCCATCGAGCCGATCTGGTCATGGCGTTCCTCGCCCGGAATGGCGGCGGAAAGATCTCCGCCGGCAATCTTCTGCATGGCGGCGGTCATCGCCGTGATTGGACGGATGACGAGGCCGTGCAACAGCCATGCCATGGCGGCAATCATGATGCCGACGGCCAGAAACGTGGCGACGAAGGCCGCGATGCGGAACTGGTTGAGCGTGGCGAAGGCTTTGTCGCTGTCGACCACGAAGCCGAGATACCACTTTACAGTCGGAAGACCCTCGACGGGTACGAAGGACACGAGCACCGGTTTGCCGGTAAATTCGGTCTCTGTGAGGCTGCCGCCGATCGAGGGGGTGACCGTCGGAAAGGCATCGGCCAATGTCTTCGTCACCAGCTTTGCATCGGGGTGGATGAGAATTTGGCCGCTGCTATTAACGAGGAAAGCCTCTCCCTGCCCGCCAAGATTGATCTCCTTGATCATCTTGACCATGGTTTCCAGCGAGAAGTCGCTGGCGGCAACACCGGCAAGCTTGCCGTCGCGGGAAACCGGGACCGCGGTGCTGATGATTAGATTGCCGCTGGATGCATCGGTATAGGGTTCAGTCAGCACGGGAGCATTTGCCTTGACGGCATCCTGATACCAGGGGCGCTTGCGCGGATCGTAACCCGCCGGCAGCGGCAGGTCGGGCCACGATGTGAAGACGCCCTGCTCATCGCCGAAATAGGTGCTGACAAACTGAGTGACGAGCACGTCATTCTGCAGGACTTTGCGCACGCTGTCGCGATCGACCGCCTTACCGACAGCATCGCCTACCATGGCGGTCAGGATGACGCGCCCATTCATCCAGTTGGCAAGGCTGTGGGCAGCCTGCTCGCCCGAGGATTTGATATTCGCTTCGATTGAAGAGGTGGTCACGCTACGCTGAACGTAATCGATATAATAGGAAAAGGCGGCGAAAGCGGCTAGAACCACGATAGACGCTGCAACCAGGATGCGCGTCATCAGATTGGTCTTCTTTGTCATGCCATGCACTCCTTCAAATAGATTCGGGGGCGCAACGGTTAAGCACGCTGCCAAATGGGCGGCGGCAACCGTTGGATGAATTTGAACAAGGGGGTCAAGCACATCATGCGCCCGGACGGCCGAGGAATCCGTCGCGCTCTAGTTATTTAGCTTATACTTAAAAGGAGCTTAAAATCTCATCAAGAACCGTTAGATTATAGGGGCTCAACGTCGCATAAAAGCTTCGAAGGCGGCCCGCGCCTCTGCACTTTTCAGCCGGGCTGAGAAATGGCGAGCCTCTTCATCGATGCGGGCGATAATTTCCTCGCGCGGGCCGCGGACGAGCTCGCGGGCGATGCGCAGCGCCTCGGGCGGCTTGGCGGCAAGCTTTGCGGCAGCAGCCAGCGTCTGGCTTTCAACCTCTTCCGGCGTCGTCACCTTCCAGACAAGCCCGGCTTCCCGTGCGTCCTCGGCGCTGAAGGTCTCTCCGGCGGCGAGCATGGCAAAAGCCCGCTGGTGTCCCATGATGCGCGGAGCAATCAGGCTGGACGCCGCTTCCGGCACCAGCGCCAGATCGACGAAGGGCGTGCGGAACTGGCTGCGGTCGGAAGCGATCGTCAGGTCGCAATGCAGGTTGAGGGTCGTACCGATGCCGATCGCCAGGCCGTCGACCCCGGAGACCAGCGGCTTTTCGGATCTGACGAGCGCGTAGAGAAAATCGATCAGCTCCTCTCCCATGCCGCCGCCCGTTGCGGCGGCCAGAAAATCGGCGATGTCGTTGCCGGCCGAAAAGCTGCCATCGGTGCCGAGGAACACCGTCACCCTTATCTTCGCGTCCGCATTGGCGCCATTCAGCGCATCGGTCATGGTGCGGTACATCGCCCGCGTGAACGCATTCTTCTTTTCCGGCCGGTTGAAGCGGATGAGCTGGACGCCGGGATGGGCGGAAGGCTGCTCGACGATGATGTGATCGGTCATGGAGTTTTCCTCAGACAAGCAGAATGCGGGCGGCGGCAAGGCTTGCCGCGCCATTGACGACTCGGTCGCGAAGGGCTGCGGTCTCGGCGAGCAGGTTTTCGGCGGCAAAGCGGCAGAGCGCGATTCGGCCCTCGGCTTTGCCGTCGCCGCTCACGGCCAGGCCCCCCTTGGCGAGATAACAGCCGGTGAGCACCAGCCCGAACAGGCGCTGATAGGGCGTGGCGCCGGCGAGCGCTTCCGCGGTTCTGTCGTCTGCCAGCGCCTCCAGAAGCCAGGCCGTGGCCTGCTCAAGGTCGGCGATGGCTGCATCGAGCCGCGCGGCTGTCTCGCCGAAACCATCGAGATTCGAGCGGCGGACACCGTCGGCGATCCCCTTCAACTCGGCGATGAAGCCCTTTACCTGATCGCCGCCGGAAAGCGGCAGCTTGCGGGTGACGAGATCGATCGCCTGGATGCCGTTGGTGCCCTCGTAGATCGGCGCGATACGGGCGTCGCGGAGATAACGGGCCGCACCGGTCTCCTCGATGAAGCCCATGCCGCCATGCACCTGGATGCCGAGCGAGGCGACCTCGACGCCGGCATCGGTTGAAAACGACTTGGCGATCGGCGTCAACAGCGCGGCACGCTCCTGCCAGTGGCGGCGGTCGCCTGCCCGGCGGGACATGTCGATCGCATGGGCGCAGGCATAGGAGATGGCGCGCGAGCCCTGGGTCAGCGCCTTCATTGTGAGAAGCATGCGGGCGACGTCAGGATGTTCAATGATCGGGCTCATGCCGGCGGCCGACCAGCCCGGGGCCTTGCCCTGTGTGCGTTCGCCGGCATAGGCGATAGCCTTCTGAGTGGCGGCCTCGGCGATCGCCACCCCCTGCATGCCGACCGCCAGGCGGGCATTGTTCATCATCGTGAACATGCAGGCGAGCCCCTTGTTCTCCTCGCCGACCAGCCAGCCGATCGCCCCCTTTTCGTCGCCGAACCGGCCGTCGCCATAAATCATCGTGCAGGTCGGCGAGCCATGGATGCCGAGCTTGTGCTCCAGCGCATGGCAGAAGAGATCGTTGCGGGTCCCGAGCGAGCCGTCGTCGTTCACCAGAAACTTCGGCACCAGGAAGAGCGAGATGCCGCGCGTGCCGGCCGGCGCATCCGGCAGCCGCGCCAGCACCAGGTGGATGATGTTGTCGGCCGCGTCGTGTTCACCCCAGGTGATGAAGATCTTCTGGCCTGATATGCGATAGCTGCCGTCGGGCCTGCGTTCGGCGCGGGCTTTCAGGACGCCGAGATCAGAGCCGGCATGCGGCTCGGTCAGGTTCATGGTGCCGGTCCATTCGCCCGACACCATCTTTGCCAGATATTTCTCTTTCAGCGCCGCGCTGCCATGGGTGCTGACCGCCTCGATCGCGCCCATCGTCAGCGTCGGAGCCAGCGCAAAAGCCATGGATCCGGAATTCCACATTTCGAGCGCTGCGACATTCAGCATATCGGGCAGAGCCTGGCCGCCGAAAGCTTCAGGCGCCGTCAGGCCGTTCCACCCGCCGGCGATCCAGTTGCGGTAGAGGTCACGCCAGCCATCCGGCAGCCGGACCTCGCCGTCAATCAGGCGGGCGCCCTGGCGGTCGCCGATTTCAGCGAGAGGCGCCACTTCCTCTGTGGCAAAACGTCCCGCCTCGGCCAGGATGGCGTCGACGAGATCCTCGCCGAGATCGCCGAAAAGACCATTCGACATCACCTCGCTCATGCCGGCTACATGCTTCAATGTGAACGCGATTTCCTCGACGGGCGCCTTGTACATTGCTTCCTCCTCCGTGGGGTACCTGCACCGCATGCAAAGCCCTCCCCGGCAAGGGCTAGTTGATTTTTACGTAAACGTCAATTTTGATTCATACCGCGCGATGCGATAATTCCACTGGCGCGGTGCTTTCCTCTTGCACAGCGGCGCCCATGGACGGCATGGAGAACTGAAGACAATCGATCGCCCTCGCAAAGGAACGGCGACCAATGGATACATTGCCCGTCAACATACCCGGTTTCGTCTGGGCCTATCGTTTCTCGCCGGATGAAAAGACGGCGGTGCGGCTGACCAACACCGCGACGGTGGCGGATCTGACCGCCGAGAACTGCTTCTACTGGCTGCATCTCAACCTCGTCGATGCCCGTGTGCCGGCCCTGCTCGAGACGCTTGACGGACTGACCGAAGACGCGAAATCGGCGTTGACGACGCATGACACGCATGCGGCGCTGACCGTCGACGAGCAGATGCTCTACGGCACGCTCGTCGATTGCCAGCGCGATTTCGACCAGGACACCAACAATCTCGGCTGGCTGCATTTCGCCATGTCGGATCGCTTCATCATCACCACAAGGCTGCAGCCGCTGCGCAGCGTCGAACGGGCGCGCACCCTGATCGAGAAGAACCCGGGCAAATTCTCGCGGCCGGTCGATCTGTTCGAGCTGCTGGTGATCGAGTTCCAGCGCACGCTGATTGCGATCGTCATCGAGCTCACCGAAGAGCTGAACCAGATCGAGGATATCGTCTACGACAATGCGCCGCGCGACGAGCGCCGGCGGCTGGCGCCGGTGCGGCGAACCGTGGTCCGGCTGCACCGGCATCTGCGCACGGTGCTGGCGCTGATGCGCCGCGCGGCGGCGGCCGATGACGATGAAATGCCCTTCGGCTTCGAGGACGTGGCGCGGCGGCTGACGAGCCGGCTGGAAACGGTGGACCACGATGTCTACGCGCTGCAGGACCGGGCCCGCCTGCTGCACGAAGAAATCGATTCCAAACAATCCTCCGAAACCAACCGCCACCTCTATCTGCTGTCGATCATGACCGCCTTCCTGCTGCCGCCGACGCTGGTGACGGGTTTCTTCGGCATGAACACCGCCAACCTGCCCTTCGCCGTCGGCGATTACGGCACGGAATACGCCGTCATCCTGATCATCGCCTCGATTGCGTTTGCCTGGTGGCTGCTGCGGCGGGTGAATATTCTTTGAGGGTGAGAGTTAGACGTGACTGTCGGGAGGCGCAGTCGCTTCTATACCATCAAACGTTGCGGTACTTGCCACAGAGCTCATCCAACGCTCCGTCATCTCGGGCTTGACCCGAGGATCCACGCTGCCCTGGTCCGCAGTGGCCATGGATCCCAGGCTCAAGGCCTGGGATGACGGAGGTTGGGTTAACATTCTTGTCAAATTCGCCGCCGACGCAGCGGATGGCGCGACATTGCGCCTATCGCGTCATGTGGGACGCGGCCACTGTCAGCATTGCGACGCTTCGTTCATCTGATTTCTGCCTCGGCGGTGGCAGAGTGCTCAACTGGCTTATGCCACCACCTCGCCCGGAACGGTTCTTGCACGGTTACTAATATGTTCACCGTGTGGAGGTCTAATGTCATGAAGTGGCACACACCTGGAGAATTTTGCCCTCTGATGCTCGTCGTGAACGGGCCGGAAAAATACAAGCTCGTCGCGAGCCTCTGGGAGGCGGCCCAAATGCTGACCGCCTGCTGGCCCCTCGACGATGGGGAGGAATATCTTACAGCTATCATGGTGTGCCGCGATGCGATCCATGGGGATGTTCCGGCTGAGGACGCGCGGGAAGCGCTAATCCGTGCCGCCAAGGAAGCAGGCATTCCGGTGATCACCGTCGTTCACTGAGTTGTTGCGCCGTTCCTTCGTGCCACGGCCCTCCGCTTCGCTCCCCACGTTTGGCCCTTCCCCTCTTCCGTTTGCGGGAAAGGGGAAGGGTGACGGGCAGCATTCAGGGCCCATCAATAAGGCGAATAGCACTGCTGGCGCGGGCCGTTATAAGGCTGGAAGGTGTTGTCGTAGGCGCGGTAGGACCGGTAGCGGTTCGCGCACCAGGCGACGTGAGCCGAACCCATGCGCGGCGCGGGCGCGGCGTAGCGCGGAGCAGCAATGACCGCGCCGGCGCCGAAGGCGGCGAGCGGATACCAGTAGCCGTTATAGCGGCGATAGCCGGGGCGGTAGTAGGAATAGCCGCGATAGCCGCCATACCAGCCGGGGCGGTAGTAGGCGCCGGGGCGATAGCCAGGCCGGTAGTAGTCGCGGCGGTAAGGCCGATAATAATCGCGGTAGTATTGGACGTTCTCGACAGCCGAGGTTTTTTCAACCTGCGGCGCGGCCGGCATCTGTATTGCTTGCGACGGCACGAAGCCCGTCAGCACGACGGCGGCGGCCAATACCGCGGTCGCAATTTTGTTTCTCAGGCCGATCATTTCTCTCTCTCCGTTCAGTAGCGATAACCGCTTGGTCTTGCAACGCTTTCGGGAGAAAATGGTTCCAAGAGCGGCCGGAACGGGCCGCTTTTGGATAAGCGGGGTCAACCGGCGCGCTCAGGCGACGGCTGAGATTTTCGCCTGATCGCCCTGCAGGCGGTTCACCATGAAGTTCGAATACCATTCGAGAAACTGCATGACGCCGCCCTCGTGCAGGGAAGAATAGGGGCCGGGCTCATAGGCGGGCGAGTGAATGCCGAAGGCATTCTCTTCGACGATCCGGCGATCCTGATCGTTGGTCTCGGTCCAGACATGGGTCAGTTCCTCGAGATTGTAATCCACCCCTTCGACGGCGTCCTTGTGGACGAGCCACTTGGTCGTCACCGCCGTCTCGTTGGCGTTGAGCGGCAGCACCCGGAAGGAGATGGCGTGGTCGCCGAGCAGATGGTTCCACGTCGTCGGATAGTGGAAGAGCAGCATCGTGCCGATACGATTGATCGAGATGTCGTCGGATATCCGGCGCTGCACGGCGGGCTTGCCGGACATAGTGTAGCTTTCGGCGTCCTCGATCAGCGGCATGCGGGCGGTGCGGAACTGACCGTCCGGCGAGATCTGGAACTTGCTCGGCAGGCCGGCGGCCTCGCAGCGCGCCCAATGGCCGGCGATCTCCGGGTCGTCGGCGCCGCCGTCCGTGCCGGTGACGCTCGGCGCTTCCGGATAGGTGCGGCAGAGTTCCGGGTGATTGGCGGCGCAGTGGTAGCACTCGCGGTTGTTTTCCCAGACGAGCTTCCAGTTGCCCTTCTCGATGATCGTGCTCTGGAACGCGATCTTGGTCTCGCCGATCCGGTGCGGCGCCATATAGGGCTCGATCTTGTCGCGCACCGGCTTGAAATCCGGGGCCGTGTCGGCGAGGCAGATGAAAATATAGCCTGCCACGCTCTCGCAGTGGACGGGCTTCAGATTGAAGCCGGTTTTGTCGAAATCGTCGCCCATGTGACGGGCAAAGGCAAGTTTGCCGTCGAGATCGTAGGTCCACTGATGATAGGGGCAGACGAGACGCACGGAAGAGCCGTGCTCCTTCGTGCAGACGCGCGAGCCGCGATGACGACAGCTGTTGTGGAAGGCGCGGATGACATTGTCACGGCCACGGACGATGACGACCGGATAAGAGCCGATCTGGACGGTGAAATAGGCGCCCGGCTTCGGCAACTCGCAATCATGGCCCATGAACAGCCAGTCGCGATAGTAGATCATCTCCATGTCGAGTTTGAAATAATCCTCGTCGGTGTAGAACGGCTGTTCGAGGCTGAAGCCCTCGCGGCGGTTCTTGAGCTGACGTAATACGTTGCTGCGAATATCCATCTTCATGTCCTCGTGCACCGGCTGCCGCGCCTTCAAGCGGAAGGCTATGGAAGCGCGCCTGCTTCCTTCTCCTGCGGGAGAATTGTTCATGACGCCATTTAATCACCTGGCATTCCTGCCGCTTGGTTGTAATGCGACATCGGCTTCGAAATTGACGACAGGATGCGCCGAGGCTTCGACACAGCCCCTCGCGATCGACCCGATGTCGGACTCTGCAGGCAATTATCGTCAATTGCGACATTGCGTAAAGACCGGATTGGCAAAGAGGGCGGCTCCCCGATATTGGTGATTGTCGCATTTACGACATCGCCGGCTTCCGCCGATGCGCCGGTCGCCTCTTAATACCGCTTTAAGCATACGCTCTTATCCTGCTGTCGACCTCAGACCGACGAAGCACGTAAACCATGGCCAGACTCCGCTATTTCGACGCGAAAGAAGTAATCCGGCCGCAGGAGCGGCAACTGGTCGCCGCGCATTCCGAATTCCTGCGCACCGGCCGCATCCCCCGCGAACGGCGGCACTGGCTGGCCGAGGAAAGGCGCTACCTCACCCATGACGAGGTCGCCGCAAAGACCGGCCGCAAGCTGGAGGCGGCCGGCGAGAAGACGCATCAGCACATCAACGGCTTCCACCACTCGATCCAGTTTCCGAAGATGATCTTTCACCGGACGCTGCAGGACAGCCCGCATCTCGGCTATTGCCACGTCACCGCGGCGCGCACCAAATTCGCCCATTATGAAGAGGTGAGCTGGGCCTTCTACATCTCCAATTTCTATTCCGATATCGGCGACAACGACAATTTCTTCGAACGGATCGACGTCGGCTATTCCCGGATGTATTTCGCCGTCGCGATCAAGCCTGGGGAGGATTCCGCCGAAAAGATGACCATCGACCGCTCGGTGCGCGGCAATGGGCTGCTCTTTCGCACCCACGATCCGCAGGCGGCGATCCGAAACATCCTGCTGCTCGGCGCCCGCAACGAACAGCTGCGCGAAATCATCCGCCAACTGTGAGCCAACAAGGCGATTGATCGCCGGCCGCGGAAAGCCTAATGACTGCCGGAACCAGACACGGGCAGCATATGGCACGCATCATCGACATCAGGGCAGACAGGCAGGCGGCGCTCGAAGCGGCCTGTGCCGCTCTTTCCCAAGGTTTTGCCATCGCCATGCCGACAGAGACGGTCTATGGCCTTGCGGCCGACGCCACCAATCCGACCGCCATCACCCGCATTTACGAAACCAAGGGTCGGCCGCGCTTCAATCCGCTGATCTGCCATATGGCCGATCTCGAGATGGCCGAACAGCATGCCGAGTTCGACCCCGTCTCGCGGGCGCTCGCCGAAGCCTTCTGGCCCGGCCCGCTGACGCTCGTACTGCCGCTGAAGGCTGAAAGCCCGATCCACGCGTTGGCGACCGCCGGCCTCGACAGCGTCGGCGTGCGCGTGCCCAAGGGCTTCGCCGGCACCCTGATCGGCGCCTTCGGACGGCCGCTCGCAGCTCCCAGCGCCAACACCTCAGGCGCCATCAGCGCGACCAGTGCGGCCCATGTCGAAGCCGATCTCGGGGCGAGAATCCCGTTGATCCTCGACGCGGGACCGAGCGCGGTCGGCGTCGAATCGACAATCGTCAAGGCGGAGGGTGGCCGGCTACGGCTGCTTCGGCCCGGCGGGCTGGCGGCGCGCGAGATCGAGCGCGTGGCGGGCCAGCCGCTGCTGCGCGCGAAAAAGGCATCGGCGGCAATCGAGGCGCCCGGCATGCTCGCCTCGCATTATGCGCCGGGCGCCAGCGTGCGCCTCAATGCGACGGCGGTGGAACCCGGCGAAGCGCTGATCGTCTTCGGCGGTGCGGCGGTCGAAGGCGCGCGCCAGGCACGCATCGCCCTCGACCTCAGCCCGCGCGGCGATCTGGCGGAAGCGGCGGCCAATCTGTTCGACTACATGAAGCGAGCCGATGCCTGCGGGGTGTCGAGCATCGCCTTTTCGCCCATTCCGGACGACGGACTCGGCGAAGCCATCAACGACCGGCTGCAAAGGGCCGCCGCGCCCCGCGACTGACTGACCTGATAGAAGCGATAGAGGATCGACCAGATGAACAGCGCCGGCATTTCCACCGATCTTCTCGACCGTTTCGCCGCAATCGTCGGCGAAAAATATGCGCTGCGCGATGACGCCGATCTGGCGCCGCATCTGATCGAAAAC
The DNA here is from genome assembly GCF_019685435.1 of Rhizobium sp. NLR10b. Classification (NCBI taxonomy): domain Bacteria; kingdom Pseudomonadati; phylum Pseudomonadota; class Alphaproteobacteria; order Hyphomicrobiales; family Rhizobiaceae; genus Rhizobium; species Rhizobium sp. NLR10b. The sequence goes on from NZ_JABDWV010000004.1 coordinate 192,304, forward strand.
CGCGGGCTCTATCATGGCTCCTCACCTCTCCTGCTGAAGCCAGGTTCGGTCGAGGAAGTCTCCGAGATCATGAAGCTTGCGACCGAGACCGGAACGGCGATCGTGCCGCAGACCGGCAATACCGGCCTCGTCGGCGGCCAGACGCCGCGCACCGGCCAGGCCGACATCATCCTGTCGCTCGAACGCATGACGAGGATCCGCGACGTCGACCCGGTGGCGAATGTGCTGGTCGCCGATGGCGGCGCCATCCTTGCCGATGTGCAGAAGGCGGCCGAGGCGCATGGACGGCTCTTTCCGCTGTCGCTCGGCTCGGAGGGCTCCTGCCGCATCGGCGGCAATCTCTCCACCAATGCCGGCGGCACGGCCGTGCTTGCCTATGGCAATATGCGCCAGCTCTGCCTCGGCCTCGAAGTGGTGCTGCCGACCGGCGAGATCTGGGATGGCCTGCGCCGCCTGAAGAAGGACAATACCGGCTATGACCTGCGCGATCTCTTCATCGGCGCCGAAGGCACGCTCGGCATCATCACCGGGGCGGTGCTGAAGCTGTTTCCCCAGCCGCTCGGCCACCAGGTTGCGTTCGCCGGCCTCAATTCGGTCGAGGATGCGCTTGCGCTTTTCAATCTTGCCGCCAGCCTCTGCGGCACATCGCTGACCGGTTTCGAGCTGATGCCGCGCTTCGGCGTCGAGATCACCACGCGCCACATCGACGGCGTCCGCGATCCGCTGCAAGCGGCTTACCCCTGGTACGTGCTGATCGACATTTCGACATCGGATTCAGCCGAAACGGCGGAGCGGATGATGAATGGCGTGCTGGAGCAGGGCTTCGAGGCCGGTCTGGTGCTGGACGCCGCGATCGCCTCATCGGTCGCCCAGCAGAAGGCGATCTGGCATATGCGCGAGAGCATGTCGGACGCCCAGAAGCCGGAAGGCGGCTCGATCAAGCACGACGTGTCCGTGCCGGTGTCGAAGATCCCGCATTTCATGGCCGAAGCGGAAAGAGCCGTCATAGCGGCCATGCCGGGCGCGCGCATCTGCGCCTTCGGCCATATGGGCGACGGAAATATTCATTACAATATTTCCCAGCCGATCGGCGCCGACAAGGCCGCCTTCATCGCCCGCTGGCGCGAAATGAACCATATCGTGCATGAGCTGGTGCTCGCCCATGGCGGCTCGATTTCGGCCGAACACGGCATCGGCCAGCTGAAGCGCGACGAACTGGCGGCGATCCGCCCGGCGATCGAGATCGAACTGATGCGCCGCATCAAGCGGGCTTTCGATCCGGCCAATATCATGAACCCGGGAAAGGTCGTCAGTCTCGAGGCGTGAGCGGCGGCAGTCAGGGAATTGTCCCTCTTCCGCCCGCGGGCACGGACCGTTGTCGAGCGCCCTGATTGGCTCTTTCGTCGACCTCACACTCCGTCATCCCAGGCTCAAGGCCCGGGATGACGGAGTGTGGGATTAGCTTTTCGCCAAACGAAGCGGGTGCGCCGGCTTCACCGCCGTGGGCGAGACGAGTGGCTCACCCCCGGTAAGGTTACGGTGAGGGCCCGCCACCCGCGCCGCTGTGCGCGCTCCTGCCTGAACCACCTTAAGCCTGCTGCGTGCCGCCGCCGGTTAGGATCTGCAGCGCCGGCGACTGCTGGGTGCTGTTCTGGACGTCGTACATCGCGGTGAAGCGCCGCAGCAGCTTGTCGACCTTCTTCGGATCCTGGAGATCCTCGAGCTTGACGAAGCGGTTGAGGAGATCGGCCTGCTTGGCGACATCCATGCTCGACATCTGTGACGGCAGGCTGTAGGCCGTGGTGATGACCTGATAGAGCGCCTTGTCGCCGAGGATCGAATAGAGCGAGGTGATGCTGGAGGCCTTGCGACTGAAGTAGAGCGCCAGACGCACACCGTCGTTGCTTTCGCCCTCCTGGGTCTCCAGCGTCTGCTGCAGGTAGAGCTCCTGGGTATTCTCCTCGGCCGCCTTGTTCTGGATGGAGCCTATCTTGGCACGGGTCAGGTTGCCGTCCTTGTCGAAGTTGAAGGCGGCGACGATATCCTTGAAGCGCGCATCGGCCTTGGTGTTGAGGTAGCTCTTCTTGTCGTCGGGATCGGAGGTGAAGATCTTCTTCAGCGTCGCCTTGTCGTAATCCTTCGGGTCGAGGTTGTTCGCCTTCAACACCAGATCGGTCAGGCGGCTATCATCGAGGAAATCGTCGAGCGACTGCACTTTCGCCATACCCTTGGCGAAATAATCCACCTCGGCCGTTGCGTCCTTCGATGCCTTGTCCTTTACCGGCCCAGCCTTCAGCAGCATGGTTACATGCGCCTTGTAGTCCGTGGCGTATTTGGCCATGGTCGCGTCCGGCAGCGCCTGGAGGGGCGCCGCCGGCTTGCCGTCGGGGCCGAAGTTGAAGGCGCGCGCCAGGTTGGTGATGCGCTCGTCCTTCAGCGAGGCGATATAGCCGTCCGGATCATAGGCATCGCTCGTCAGGATTTTACGCATCATCGAGCGCGGCACGTCCTGATCGGCCAAGCCGTAGGCCTGCAGCGCGACATGATAGAGATCCGGCAGATTGTCGTTGCTCTTCTTGAAATCTGCCGTTCGATTGGTGCGCAGGAAGTCGTTGACGCTGTTGATCTCGGAGAAATCGAGCAGGCTCGTGCTGTCGGCCATCATGCTCTTGTAATTGTCGGCAACTTCTTCGATCGCCTCGTCGCGCTCGTCGTCATAGCGCGCCATGTAGTTGTCGTTGGTGGTCTGCGCCTGATCTGCGGTCTGGATCGAGCTGACGACGGGAAGCGATCCGTCGGCGGCAAAGTTGAAATCGGCATTGAGGTCGGAATAGCCGGCCGCGGCAGCGGCGGTCGCATCGGTCAGGATGCTCTTGAGATCGGCGTCCGTGATATCGAACGGCAGATTGTAGGTGCTCTTCAGGAAGTTGGTGATGGCAGGATCGGCGATGAGATCATCGACATTGGCGATCGTCGCCATGCGGGCGGAATAGTCGTCCGTGCGCGCCGTGGCGGCAATTTTCGTGTTGGTGATCTGGGCGGATGTCTGTGCCGCCATGCCATCCTCGAGCGAACCGTCCGCCTTGAAGTTGAAGGCGGCGGCGACGTCGGCATAGGTGCCGGTGCCGCTCTGATCGGTCAGGATAGCGCGCAGATCGACATCGCTGACGGTCGACGGGATGCCGTAGGCGTTGCGGATGAAATTGTTCAGCCGGCGGTCGCTTAGCAGCTGGTCGACATTGGAGATGCCGGCGATCGTTGCCTGGTAATAGACGGCGGCATCGTCGGCCTTGCTTGCCGTGCTGGCGCTTTGCGCCGCACTCTGCGTGGCATAGAGGGTCGCGACCGAACCGTCCGTTTTGAAATTGAAGAGATCGTGGACGTCGCTATAGCCCTGGGCGCTGGCAGCCGCGGGATCGACGAGGAAGCTCCTCAGCGTTGCGTCGGAAACGCTGTCGGCGATCTGCATGCTGGTTCTGAGATAGCTGACGGCGACGGGATCGGACATGATGTCGTCGACATTGGTGATATTGCCGATCATGGCGTTGAAGTGCGCTGCGTTCGCCGCCGATTTGTCGGTGGTCGACTTGCGCTGTGCGTCGGTCTGGATCACCGAACCGTTGATCGAGCCGTCCGCATTGAAGTTGAAGTCGGCATTGAGCCCGGCTTTCCCCTGGGCGGCGGCATAGGTCGAGTCCGTCAGAATGCTCTTCAGCTCGGCATTGCTGAAGCTGGTGCCGAGGCCGTAGGCATCCTTGATATAGCGCGCCAGAACGCTGTCGGCGAGCAGGTCGTCGACATTGGTGATGCTGCTCGACCGCGAGGTCACGCTATAATAATTGGCGGTGCTTGCCGCCGCGTCCTTCAGCTTGTTCGACTGGTCGATCGTCTGGGCACGCGCCGTTGTCGATGTCGTGCCGTCGGCCTTGAAATTGAAGGCGTTATAAACGTCGGTAAAGCCCATCAGCTGGGCATAACCGGGGTCGGTCAACACCATGCGCAGCGCCGGCGCGGTGAAATCGGCGCCCATGCTGTAGGCGGTTTTGATATAGGAGGTCAGTCGGCTGTCGGCGACGAGATCGTCGACGTTGGTGATCGTGCCGATCTTGGCGGTGTAATAGGCCTGATTGTATTCGGCCGCCGTCTTGCTGACATAGACGACATCGGAACCGACGGAATTGTCGATGATCACAGACTGGTTGTTCAGCGTATAGGTCTCGATGATCGACGCCTTCTGCGTCGCAGTCTGGGCGCTGCCGTTGACCGTACCATCGGCATTGAAGCTGAACTGGGCGGCAAGCGCCTTGTATTTGTCGCCGCCCTGCGTGTTGACGACGCTTGTCGGGTCGCTGAGGTCGCTCGTCAGCACCTGCCGCAGGAAATCCTTTGAGGCATTGGTGGGATCGATCTTGAAGGCCTTCAGCACATAGGTGCGCAGCCGGGTGTTGTTGACCAGGTCGTCGACGGTCTGCACACTGTCGATATTGTTGCTGTAATATGTGCTCTCGGTGGCAGACGCCTTGTCGGCATCGACGAAGGACTGCTTGTAGAGGCCGATGAGCTCGTCCTCCTGAGCATCGGTCTGAACGTCCTTGTCGGGTGCGTTGAAATTGAAGGCGGCGGCGAATTCGCGGTAGCGCGTATCGGAAAGCTTGTTGGCGTAGCTGTTCGGGTCGGTCAGATCGCTCTCGAGCACCTTCTTCATGAAGGCCTTGGCATAGGTCATGTCCTCAAGGCCGTAGGCCTTCATCGCGTAGCTGTAGAGCTTGTAATCGCCGAGAAAGTCGTCGACGTCTTTGACCTTGTTGATATTGTCCGCGTAGTACTGGGCATCCTTCTTGACCGTCGCCTGCGAGGCGACCTTGTTCAAGCTCGACGTCATGTCCTTCGACAGGATCGTGTAAGCGAGGGAGGCCGTGATCATCAAAAGCGCCCTTTTCGGCAAAATCTCTAAAGAACGACAAACTGCTGGTGAGCCCATTTTGCCACGCAAAACTTACCCGAGACTTACCTTTGGACTGCGCCATTTCAGGGCAGCGGGCCGTTCACCTTCCGGAAACCCTGCCGGATTCGATTTTGATAACCATCAGGGGAGGCAAAGTTTTCTTAACCGCAATTTTTAAGCTGTACGGAAGGGGGGCCGCCTATTGTCGGACATAGAGGACGAAAAGTCCCGAGGAGAAGACCGAAAACCGGCTCTCAGGTAAGACAAGGGTAGAATGAAATGAACAATCCCGTTTTGAAGCCCGCTTGGGCTGACACGACGCTGCGTCTCGATCCGTCCCGCTTTCCGCAGCAGGTCAGCTACGCCATCCATGATTGTTCGGATGACGTCAGCATCACGATCGACGAACGCGGCGCGGTCCTGCGGAAAGTCCTTCCCTCCAGCGGCCTGCCACTCTCGATTGCCCTGCCGAGGCGCGTCTTCAAGGGTGTCGCCGCCCGCGCCATCGACCATGGCGACGGCGAGGTCACCGTCACACTCGAGCTTCACCATGCGGATCCGGAACTCTGCATTCCGCTGCTCGTCGCCCATGATCTCAGCGACATCGCCGCCGACTGGCGCAGCTGGTCGGAGGCCTTCCGCATTCCGATGCTGATGGTCGAGGCCGATGGCGTCGCCCGGCCGCTCGAAGAGCATATCGGGGCGCTGCGCACCAGTGACCTCAAGCCGCGCCGCCGTCATTCCTACTTCGCCAATCGCCGTCCGCGCTTCCTCGTGCGTCGCACCACCGGGCAGCTGGGCGTCGCCATGAAGATCGAAGGCAAGGAAATCATCGCCCGCAACTGACCGAAATCGCGACAGCGCCATTTCGGCGGTAAGATCTCGGAAAATTTCGAAACCCGGCGCTTGTGCCGGGTTTTTCGTGTTACGGGTCGTTGCCCTCAAGGAAGGGCGAAGAGCAGCGAAAAGAACAGGCCGAGGAAGATGGTCAGGCCGACGCGGTTGTTCGACTTGAAGAGCGCCAGGCACTGGGCGGGATCGTTGATATCGAGCCGGACAATCTGCCAAGCGAACATGCCGGCCGCGCCGAACAAGGCAATAAAGGCGATGAGATTGGCGCCGGCGAGCGCGAAGGCCGCAAACATCAGCAACAGCGTCAGCCCATAAAGGCCGATCAGCCATTGCCTCGTCTTATCACCGAAGAGGCGCGCGGTGGAGCGCACGCCGATCAGCTCGTCATCCTCCTTGTCCTGATGCGCATAGATCGTGTCGTAACCGATCGTCCAGGCAACGGAGGCGGCGTAGAGCAGGATGGCGGCAAAGGAGAGGCCGCCCAGAATGCCGGCCCAGCCCATCAGCGCGCCCCAGGAAAAGGCAAGGCCGAGATAGAATTGCGGCCAGTCGGTGAAGCGCTTGGCATAGGGATAAAGCGCGACGATGCCGAGCGAGAGGAGGCCGAGAAAGACGGTGAACCAGTTGAACTGCAAGAGCACGAAGAGGCCGACCAGCGCCTGAATGCCGATGAAGATCTTGGCGCGGGCGCGGGTGACGCGGCCGGAGGGCAGCGGACGCGAGCGGGTGCGGGCCACTTCCATATCGATCTCGTGGTCGACGAGATCGTTATAGGTGCAGCCGGCGCCGCGCATGGCGACGGCGCCGATGAAATAGAGGAAAAGGTGGGACACCAGCAGGCTGCCGGAATAGAGCCCCTGGCCAACCGCCGCATTGGAGGCGAGCGTGGCCGACCAGAAGCACGGCCACATCAAGAGCTGCCAGCCGATCGGTCGATCCCAGCGTGCAAGCTGCGCATAAGGCCAGAGCCATGGCGGCAGGATCCGGTAGACCCAGTTATCGGAAGGTGCGTCGGAGACGCGATCGTGGAATTCGCCGGTATCTTGCATGCCATTCATCTAGCGGCGGGCCGGCGATCCGGTCAAGAAGCGATCGCAGCGCGCCAGAAGCGTGTCGCATTAAATCTGATTTCGTATGGCCGCGCTTTGGCTCTTTGTTTATGCATGTCGTTTTCCCGGAACCGCGGCACACTTCCGGGCGACATGCATTAAGTTTATGCATGTCGTTGCCTCGGAACCGCGGCACACTTCCGGGCGACATCCGTTAACTTTATGCATGTCGTTTTCCCGGAGCCGCGGTACACTTCCGGGCGACATGCATTAAATCACTGCAGCGAGAAATTGAACCTGTAGGTCGCCGAGACACCGATGAGCACCTGGTTCTTCGAGCCGCGCTGCCGCACGAGGCTGCTGTCGGCCGCCGGACCCGCCAGTCGCTTGTATTCGAGGAAAGAGCTGGCCGACAGGTTTTCCGTCGCCTTCCATGTCAGGGCCGCGCCGGCGCCATAGGACTGGATGCCCGACGACGGCTTGTATTGATCAAGCCCGCTTGCCGCCGACTGTTTGGCGTTGACGCCGTAATAGGCATCATAATAGCCGCTGGTGGCGAATGTCGCGCGCGGACCGCCGGACAATTGCAGGTTGGGGGCGATATCGGTGAAGGCATCAACGGCGAGATCGGCAACGACCCCGTCATGGGAGCGGATGCCTTGGCGAACTTCGGCGCGGGCGCGCAGGAAATCGGTCGGATAGACTTCGACGAAGCCGCCGGCTTCCGCTCCCCATTTGACCTTCTTCATGCCCTTCAGTTCATGACCGTCGCCCTCGTCGCGCGAAGGCACGAATTTGCCGACGAGGCCGGCGCGGAAAGCACCATTATCCATGAGGGCGAAGGACGGATTGTCGTTGCGCGAGGAAAAGCGCGGAGCCGAGCCCTGCCGCCCGGCCGAAATCAGCGGGCTGAACCGGAACTCATAGCGCCGTGAGCCTTCGAATTTCGGCGCTGAAAAGCCGGCGATACCGACGCTGAGATACCAGTCGCCGGACCAGAAATGCTGGCCGCTTTCCTGCGCGAGCGCCAATGCCGGGGATGAACAGGCAATAGCCAGGGAGATCGATACGACTGATCGATGAAACACGTCCGCACTCCAGAAAACGCAAAAACACAGCCGCGGAGAGCGGCGGTGGCTACATTTATCGTGAGGTCGTTACCGCGATGTTAACCACGGCGAGGAGATTGCGCGTCATCGAGACCTAGGAAACCGGCGAGAGCGGCCCCTCATCCGCCTGCCGGCACTTTCTCCCCGCCTGCGGGGCGAAGGGAACAAACCTCAGCCTCTCCGTCCCCGCTAACCTTTCGCACGGCACGTCCCCTCTCCCCGTTTTACTCGGGAGAGGTTGGTAAGGGGCCGTTGTCGGCACGAGAAAAACAGCAAATAGTCGCCCTATCTCTGGTTCCACCGGCGGATGACCGGTTCGGTCAGGTCGTGCTCATAGCCAAGCACGCTGATGCTGGCGGTATCGAGCACGAAATGCGCGCCAGCTTGCGGCGGCAGGCCGAGCCAGCGGGCGGCCAGCACGCGCAGGAAATGCGAACTGGAAAAGATCAGGATGGGGGCTGCCGCTTGGCGAAGCGCATCGATGACGGTGTCGGCGCGGGCACCGACGTCAGCGGCCGTTTCGCCGTTCGGGCAACCGTCGCGAAAGAGCTGCCAGCCTGGGCGCTCCGCCAGGATCGTCTTCGTCGTGACGCCTTCATAGGCGCCGTAATCCCATTCGGCTAGATCGTCGCGGATCGCCGCGCCCGCTCCGAAGCCGGCGAGCGCGCAGGTCTTGCGGGCCCGTTGCGACGGGCTCGACCAGACCAGCGAGAAGGAAAGGCCGGCCAGCCGCTCGGCGAGTTTTCGAGCGGCGGCTTCACCGGTCGCCGTCAGGGGAATATCGCTCCGCCCGGTATGGCGCCCGGACAGGCTCCATTCGGTTTCACCGTGGCGGACCAGGTAAATCTCGGAAAACCATTGCTCATCCGCAGCCCCTTTCATCACAAACGCCGTCGCGGGATCAGAACGTCACCTTTTCCAGCGGTGGCCGCCTCGCCTCGAATTCCTTCAGCTTCGCTTCGTTCTCAGCGATATAGTTGCGGTTGTCGGGAACGGTAAACTGGTTCTTGGCGATCTGGATCTGCAGGATGAACAGCTCATCCCAGCGGAAGCCCATTTCGGAACCGGCCAGATAAAATTCCCACATGCGGAAGAACTGCTCGTCGTAAAGCGCCACCGCGTCGGCCTTGCGCGCCACGAAACGCTCGCGCCAGTGGCGCAGGGTATAGGCATAATGCATCGGCAGGATTTCGACGTCCCTGACGAGGAGCCCGGCCTTCTCCAGGGGCGGCAAGACCTCCCCGACGGAAGGGATATAGCCACCGGGGAAAATATACTTCTCGATGAAGGCATTGGTGCCGAAGCTCGGCTTCGGACGGCCGATCGAATGCAGCACCATGACGCCGTTGTGGTCGAGCAGGTCCGATACCTTGCGGAAGAAGTTGCCATAATTGCCGATGCCGACGTGCTCGAACATACCGACGGAGACGATGCGGTCGAACTTTCGCCCGCTCATGGTGCGGTAGTCCTGCAGCTCGAAATGCACCCGCTCGGAAAGGCCGCGCTTTTCGGCGCGGGCGCGGGAGACCTTGAGCTGCTCTTCGCTCAGCGTAATGCCGGTGAACTCGGCGCCTTCAGTCGCCTCCGTCAGATACATGCCCATGCCGCCCCAGCCGGAGCCGATCTCCAGGATCCGCTGGTTGGGCCTAAGCAGCAGCTTGGCGGCGATATGGCGTTTCTTGGCAAGCTGCGCCTCGTCAAGACCAATACCCGGCGGTTCGAAATAGGCGCAGGAATATTGCCAATCCTCGTCGAGGAAAAGATCGAAGAGCTTGGCCGACAGATCGTAATGATGGGCGACATTGTGCTTGTTACGATTGATCGGCACGCGACTCTTCAGCTGCTGCCAGGCGATACGGCCGACGAGCAGCGCCGCCATCTTGAAGTCGAAGATCTCGTTGGTGGTGTTCTGCTTCACCAGCGATAGGAAGTCGTAGATGTTGCCCTGTTCGAGAATGAACCGGCCCTGCATGTACATTTCACCGAGCTTCAGCGTCGGATCGCGCCGGATGGCGTCCTCGGCCTCCTGATCGGCAAGCCGGGCGACCACCATGTCTCCGGTGCCGTCGCCGATCACGTGAGTCTCGCCATTGGCAAGGGTAAGTTTCAACGAACCCTTGCGGATGATTTGCTGGACAATCGATAGGAAAGCCGACGCCATGGACGCCTCGCAAATGTGACAGGATGGTCACATCAACTTAATAACTCTCCTCCGCCTTACAAGCGCCGGATTTAGCAGTCCGCAAAGAACGCTGCCAAACTGTTGCATTTTTGCCGAAATGACGGTTAAGCCGTTATTTTCGTTTCATGGCTTCGGCGAGTGCACTACCGAAGGCACTCTGGCTCTCCGGTTTCGGAGCTGCAGGCCGGCGATCGTTCTGCGGCCGGCCGCCCTGACCTCCGCGAGAATCAGCACGCGGCTGAGACGCCGAAGAACCATCGTCGCGGCGCATGGAGAGACCGATGCGCTTGCGCTTGGCGTCGACTTCCACGACCCGCACCTTGACGACATCGCCCGCCTTGACGACCTCATGCGGGTCCTTGACGAAACGATCGGCAAGCTGGGACACATGCACCAGACCGTCCTGATGCACGCCGATATCGACGAAGGCGCCGAAGGCGGCGACATTGGTGACGGTGCCTTCGAGCACCATGCCCGGAGTCAGGTCGGAAATCTCGTTGACGCCCTCGGCGAAGGTCGCGGTCTTGAAGCTTGGACGCGGGTCGCGGCCGGGCTTTTCCAGCTCGGCGATGATGTCCTTCACCGTCGGCAGGCCGAATTTCTCATCGATGAACCGGCGCGGGTCGATCGATTTCAGAACGGCGCTGTCGCCCATCAGGGCGCGCAGGTCGCGGCCGCAGGCAGCAACGATCTTCTTGGCGACGCCGTAGGCCTCGGGGTGGACCGAGGAGGCGTCGAGCGGCTCCTTGCCGTTCGGAATGCGCAGGAAGCCGGCGCATTGCTCGAAGGTGCGGCCGCCGAGTCTTGCGACCTTCAGCAGATCGCGCCGCGTCTCGAAACGGCCCTCGCTGTCGCGGTGGCGGACGATCGCCTCGGCGATCGATGGGCCGAGGCCGGAGACACGGGCGAGCAATGGCGCCGAGGCGGTGTTGAGATCGACGCCGACGGCGTTCACCGCGTCTTCGACCACGGCATCGAGCGAGCGCGACAGCTTCTGCTGGTCGACATCGTGCTGATACTGGCCGACGCCGATCGACTTCGGCTCGATCTTGACGAGTTCGGCGAGCGGATCCTGCAGGCGCCGGGCGATGGAGACGGCGCCGCGCAGCGATACGTCGAGATCGGGAAACTCGGCCGCTGCGGTCGCCGAGGCGGAATAGACCGAGGCGCCCGCTTCCGAGACGATGACCTTGGTCGGCTTCGGGGCCGGCAGCTCGGCCAGCATGTCGGCCACCAGCTTTTCGGTTTCGCGGCTGCCTGTGCCGTTGCCGATCGAGATCAGCTCGACATTGTGCTTGCGGATCAGCGACGCGAGCTCGATCTGGGCGCCGCGCACGTCGTTCCTCGGCTGAAAGGGATAGACGGTCGATGTCGCCACCACCTTGCCGGTGCCGTCGACGACGGCGACCTTGACGCCGGTGCGGATGCCGGGATCGAGACCCATGGTCGCGCGCGAGCCGGCCGGCGCGGCCAGCAGCAGGTCCTTCAGATTGCGGGCGAAGACATGGATCGCCTCCTCTTCGGCCCTTTCGCGCAGCTCCCGCATCAGATCGAGCGACAGCGACATGGAAAGCTTGACGCGCCAGGTCCAGCTGGCGACCTCCATCAGCCACCGGTCGCCGGGACGGCTTGTGCCGATCTCATAGGCAGCGGCGATCATCCGTTCGACCGGCTTGTTCGGCGATGCGGTCTCGGCATCGGCCTCGATCGTCAGCGTCAGCACCTCCTCGTTCCACCCGCGCAGCATGGCGAGCGCGCGGTGGCCGGGCGCGGTCGCCCAGCGTTCGGAATGATCGAAATAATCGGAGAACTTCTCGCCCGCCGCCTGCTTGCCGTCAACGACCCTGGCCTTCAGCAGCGCTGCCTGGCGCATATGGGCGCGCAACTTGCCGAGCAGGTCGGCATTTTCGGCAATACCTTCGGCGATGATGTCGCGCGCGCCTTCCAGCGCCGTCTTCACGTCGGGCACGTCAGCCGTGACGAAGCCTTCGGCGAGCACCGCCGGCTCTCGGCCACGCTCGGCCAGGATCGCCTCGGCAAGCGGGCCGAGGCCGCGTTCGCGGGCGATTTCGGCGCGGGTGCGGCGCTTCGGCTTGTAGGGCAGATAGAGATCCTCGAGCTCGGCCTTGGTTTCGGCGCCCGCGACCTTCGCCATCAGCTCCTCGGTCATCTTGCCCTGGCCGGTGATCGATTCGACGATCGCATCGCGCCGGGCTTCGAGTTCGCGCAGATAGACCAGCCGCTCGGCGAGATTGCGCAGCTGGGTGTCATCGAGCCCGCCCGTCACTTCCTTGCGGTAGCGGGCGATGAAGGGCACGGTGGCGCCCTCGTCGAGCAGCTCGATGGCGGCTTTGGCCTGGTCCGGCCGGGCGTTGATTTCGGCCGAGATACGGGCTGCGAGAAAACGGAGGTCAGCGGCCATGGGATTTCCTGTTCCGACGAAAGTTGCGGGACCATAGCGGCGAAAAGCGGCAAGGCAATGCCCGACTGTGGTTTCCACAGCGGAAGTTGGGGAATTGGGGGCATCTGCGTGTCGCCCATCCCCATCGCTCTCTTCCGTTTTTGCGGTTGTGCAGATGCGGCATTCTTTGATAGCAGAAGCAACGTTTTTGGATCGCCCTGCCCGCGGGCGCAAGGAAAAGAGTGACATGCCAAACCTTCTTCTCGAACTTCGCTCCGAAGAGATTCCGGCCCGCATGCAGCGCAAGGCTGCCGGCGACCTGAAGAAGCTCGTCACCGATGCGCTCGTCGAAGCCGGCCTGTCCTATGAGGGCGCGCGCGAATACTGGACGCCGCGCCGGCTGGCGCTCGACATCCACGGCTTGACGGCGCGCTCGGCCGATGTACGCGAGGAACGCAAAGGGCCGCGCACCGACGCCAACGAGAAGGCAATCGAGGGCTTTCTGCGCGGCGCCGGCCTTTCCTCCGTCTCCGAGGCGCAGGTGGTGAGCGATCCAAAGAAGGGCGATTTCTACGTCGCAGTCATTTCCAAGCCCGGCCGCGCGACGGAAGAGATCGTCGCCGAGGTGATGCCCGGCATCATCCGCGATTTCCCCTGGCCGAAATCGATGCGCTGGGGCAAGGCCTCCTCCAGACCGGGCGCGCTGCGTTGGGTGCGGCCGCTGCAGTCGATCGTCTGCACCTTCGGCCCGGAGCATGAAGAAACCGTCGTCATCCCCTTCGAGATCGACGGCATCACCGCCTCCAACGTCACCTATGGCCACCGCTTCCATGCGCCCGAAGCCATCACTGTCCGCCGCTTCGACGATTATGCGGCGAGCCTGGAAAAGGCGAAGGTCATCCTCGACGCCGAGCGGCGCAAGGACATCATCCTGCACGACGCGCGCGACATTGCTTTTGCCAACGGGCTCGAGCTGGTGGAAGACGAAGGCTTGCTGGAGGAAGTGTCCGGCCTCGTCGAATGGCCACAGGTGCTGATGGGCAGCTTCGAGGAAGATTATCTCTCCATTCCCTCCGAGATCATCCGGCTGACGATCAAAACCAACCAGAAGTGCTTCGTCACCCGAAGGCAGGGCGAAGAGACACTGTCGAACAGGTTCATCCTGGTGTCCAACATCCAGGCGCATGACGGTGGCAAGGAAATCGTCCATGGCAACGGCAAGGTGGTGCGCGCCCGCCTTTCGGATGCCCTGCATTTCTGGAAGCGCGACCAGAGCGATATGCCCGACCTCGAGACACTCAAAACATCTGCCGTAAGGTTCGGCCTTGACCTGAAGAAGCCGCTCGACCAACGCATGGCCAAGCTCGATGCGCTCGACGTGACCTTCCACGCCAAGCTCGGCACGCAGGGCGACCGGGTCGCCCGCATCCGCGCGCGGGCAAAGGAATTGGCTGATATCACCGGCGCCGACGCCGGTCTCGTCGATCGCGCCGCCGTGCTCGCCAAGGCGGATCTGCGCACCGAGGCCGTCGGCGAATTTCCGGAACTGCAAGGCTTGATGGGCCGCAAATATGCGGTGCTGCAGGGCGAAAACGCCTCCGTCGCCGCGGCGATCGAGGACCATTACAAGCCGCAGGGTCCGTCGGACCGCGTGCCGGAGAACAAGGTGGCGATTACGCTGGCGCTTGCCGACAAGCTCGACACGCTGACGGGCTTCTGGGCGATCGACGAGAAGCCGACGGGTTCAAAAGACCCGTTTGCGCTGCGGCGTGCCGCCCTCGGCGTCGTTCGTATCCTGCTGGAACGCAGGGTCCGCCTGCCGCTGCTGGCGGCGACCAAGGATGATGATCTGCTCTCCTTCTTCCATGATCGCCTCAAGGTCTATCTGCGTGATCAGGGTGCCCGGCACGATCTGATCGACGCCGTGCTGACGCCTGAAGCCGACGATCTGTTGATGGTGGCGCGCCGCGTCGAGGCGCTGACGGCCTTCATCTCCTCGGAGGACGGCAAGAACCTGCTCGCCGGCACCAAGCGCGCGACGCAGCTGCTCGCCGCCGAGGAGAAGAAGGGCACCGTCATCGCCGACGGCGTTTCGCCGGCGCTCTTCAGGCTCGATGCCGAGAAGGAGCTGTTCGCCGCCATATCGAGCGCTTCGCAGGATGCGGCGAATGCCGTTGCCGGCGAAGATTTTCGCTCGGCGATGGAAGCGCTTTCCAAGCTGCGCGGCCCTGTCGACCGCTTCTTCGAAGACGTGCTCGTCAACGACGAGGACGCGGCCATCCGCGCCAACCGCCTGGCTCTGCTGCGGTTGATCCGCGAGGCGACGGGAACGGTGGCGGATTTCTCGAAGATTTCGGGGTGATATTCGGCTTCTTGCAGTGCCGACGCGGCGCGGTCTCGAACATCTGCCCCTCACCCTAACCTTTGCCGGGGTCGAGCCACGGGTCTCGTCCCGTCCTCCGGACCCCCGTAAACGGGTAGAGGGGACCTGCCCTGCGAGAGGTTGTGGGGAACGGAGAGGTCGCGGCAAATCCCCTTCGCCCCGCGCGCGGGGAGAAGGCGCCGGCAGGCGGATGAGGGGCGTTTTGCTATCGCTTAAACAATCCGCCCACCCAACCCTGGCATTGCCGCCACCACGGCGCTATTCAAACAGCCATGCACAGCAAGATTCTCGTCAGCGCCTGCCTCATGGGGCACGCCGTCCGTTATGACGGACGGGCGAAACCGTTGCTTCACCCGGCGATCGAGAGATGGCGGGCCGAAGGGCGGTTGGTGACGATCTGTCCGGAGATGTCGGCGGGCATGGCGGTGCCGCGGGCGCCGGCGGAGATCGCAGAGGCGGCAACCGGCAAAGAGGTTCTGGCCGGCAAGGCGCGGGTTATAGAGCTGACGGGCGGCGATGTGACGGCAGAGTTTCTGCAGGCGGCGGAGAATGCCGTGGCGCTCGCACGGCAGACCGGCTGCCGCTATGCTCTGCTCATCGACGGCAGTCCGTCCTGCGGCTCCGGGTTCATCTATGACGGCACCTTTTCCGGACGCAGGCAGGCCGGCAACGGCGTAACGGCGGCGGCGCTGAAAGCGGCCGGCGTCGAAGTGTTTTCCGATGGGGAAATCGACCGATTGATCGACCGTCTGGCACAATGAACCCCAAACGACACGGCCGCCGGAGAACCGACGGCCGCTAAGAATTTGGTGCTGAAAATCCTGTTTGTCCCCACACTGCTTTTGTTTTTATGCAATTCCTGACGGAAACCCGCCTCTATCCTGGAATTGCGCTAGGCAGCGCGGCGACCTTGATGCGCAATGGGAGCAGCACCGGCATTGCCGACCCGGAAGCCGCGGATGAGGTCGATCAGTTCGTCGGTGTCGCTGGCGAGCGTCTCGGCCGATGCCGTGGTCTCCTCGGCCATGGCGGCGTTCTGCTGGGTGGCGGCGTCGAGCTGGTTCACCGCTGAAGAGATCGAGCGCAGCGTGGTGTCCTGTTCGGAAGCGCTGTGGGCGATTTTGGCGACGATCTCGTTGGCGGCCTTGATCTGGTCGGAGATGCGCTTCAGCGCCTCGCCTGCCTCGCCGACCAGTCGGACGCCGTGATCGACCTGGGTGGAGGAGCGGGCGATCTGGTCCTTGATCTCCTTTGCCGCGGCGGCGGAGCGCTGGGCGAGTTCGCGCACCTCCTGGGCAACAACGGCAAAACCCTTGCCGGATTCACCGGCACGGGCCGCCTCGACGCCGGCGTTCAAAGCCAGGAGGTTGGTCTGGAAGGCGATCTCGTCGATGACGCCGATGATCTTTGATATCTCCGAAGACGATTTCTCGATGCCGCTCATCGCCTCGATCGCCTCGCTGACGATCGCATCGCTATGGGTGGTCTCGGCGCTGACGGCGTGCACGCGCTTGCTCGCCTCATGGGCGCCATCGGCGGTCTGGCGGACGGCGACCGTGAGCTCATCGAGGGCGGCCGATGTTTCCTCCAGGCTTGCGGCCTGGCGCTCGGTGCGCTGCGACAACTCGTTCGAGGCGCGGCGAATCTCTTCCTTGCTCGTACCGATGTCACTGCCCTTGGCGCTGACCTTGGCCATGGCGGCTTCGAGATGCGACAGCGCATCGTTGAAGTTGTCGCGAAGGGCGGCGTATTTCTGGCCGAGATCGGCGCAGCGGACGGTAAGATCGCCGCGGGCGATCAGCTCCAGCGCCTGGCCGATCGTCGTCACCACGCGGGCCTGGAGTGCGGCGTCGTCCTGCTGCTGGCGCAGGTTGTTTTCGCGCTCGCTTTCCAGCGCCAGCTGCTGGGCCGCCTCGCGATCGGACATCTGATGCCGTTCGCGGATCTTCTCCTGCAGCGACAGCGTCGCCTTTGCCATCATGCCGACCTCATTGTTCATGCCGGTATGCGGGATGGCGATGGAGACGTCCTCTTCGGAGACCGCCTTCAGGGCGGCATGGACATTGTTGAGGGGCCCCGATATGCCGCGGATGACGACGTAGGCCGCAGCCATGGCCAGGAAGAAAAGAACGATGCTGCCGGAGAGCGCGGTCAGGATCGTGCTGTTCACCTGGGCATCGAGATCGTCCATATAGACGCCGGTGACAACGACGACCTTCCAGGGGTCGAAGGCCTGGCCATAGGCCGTCTTGCGATAATCGCCGGCCGGCTGGCCCGGCTTGCTGGTGGAATAAAATTCGACGAGACCGCCGCCCTGCTGGCCGAGTTTGACCAACTCTTCGCGATAGAGCTTGCCCTTGCTGTCCGGCTGCCCCTTCAGGTTCTGTCCGACCTTCGAGGCGTCGTAGTGAAACATCATCTGGACATCGTAGCTATAGCCGAAGAAATAGCCGTCCGGATCGTATTTCATGCCATTGACGGTGGCGTAAGCCTGCTTCTGGGCATCCTCCAGCTTCATTTCGCCTGCGGTCACCTTGGCCTGGTAAAGCTTGAGAACCGAGATCGCCGACTGAACCTCGGCACGCAGCATGTCGTAACGCTCCTTGTAAATGGCATCGACCGAGGAGCGGATCTGCAGGGACGTGGCGATCGCAAAGGCCGACATCAAACCGACGATCAGCAATATGAGCTGCTTCGATATCTTCAAATTTTTCATGATTCCTCGCAAAGGGGAATGAGGGAATACATTCCGGTGCGGTCTTCTACCGCCTGTGCGAGCGCATCTGAGAAGGACGCGTCTACCGCTGCTGAACAACATGCTGCGACCGGTGAGTAAGAATTGAAGCTGACTCAATAAGAAAGCTTTAATTTTATTCAAAACGGCGCAAATTTCCCTAAAAATCAGGGGGCGGAGTTACCAAGCATACCGCTGACTTCACCCGCCGATCGAATATCATCCGTTTTCGCTCTGCAGAACTGCCGGGGCCTTAGAGCTTTTCCGGGCTAGATTGAAGCATTCTGCCGGAGCAGGTTTTCGTCAGGGCAAAGGCGATTGGCGACGGGCATACCCCCAGGTACGTCCGAGCCGATCGCCTTTGATCCTGGCGGAAACATGCCCGGCCCACCGGCCGCACCGCTTCGCCGTGGGCGAAGCGACAAGTGCGTCCGGCGATTCCAAGGTCTTGCAGATTTGCCAAGCAAATCTGCGGGAGGGTTGGCTGAAACGGGCCGGCTGATCGACCGGCCGGCTTGGCCGTAGAGCTGGGCTACGACACGCGCCGGCCGGTCGACCATCCGACTCCGTTTGAGCCAACAGAATGCTTCAATCTAACCCGGAAAAGCTCTAAAGCAGGAATGCACCCCCGCTTCTCTTCGAGGGTGCATTCGCTCCACCGCGGTGGAACCCCAAGCGATCGAAACCTTGATCGGGCAGGGGCAGGGAACTATCGCAGCGGCTCAGATTGGCTTTAGTGGCACACAGCCGTTTTGCGTGTTGATCGTCTAGAAGCGCAGCTTGAATTCGGAAATATCGAGAGCCGCCGGCTTCTCAACCATGCCGGCGGCAACCGGCCTGGCATCGCCGCCGATGACGGCTGCGGTCGTTGCGTTCATGTCGATGCCTTGGGCGGGCGATATCGAAGGTTCGGCGGCAGCCAGGGCTTCCGGCGTTGCCTTGCTGACGAAGACGACGGGCGAACCACCCATCCAGGCTTCGGTGCGGAAGATCTTCGTTTCGCCGCCGACGTGGCGGACTTCGCTTGCCTGGAGGACGCCGGGTTTCAGTTCCGGCACCGTATAGTCCTTGCGGCTATGCTCGGCCTGCAGCGGCGGGCAAGCGGCGCAGCTTTCAGTGACGATGCTGCCTTCTGCACGGCCTGCCGTTTTGCCGATCACCTCAATCGAGGAGGCCATCGCCGTGCCTGCCATCAACAGGATTGCCGCACCGAGGAAAATCTGACGCATCAACGCACCTCCGTCTCACTACGGCAGCGGTATAGCGCAGCTTCGTTTCCATCCCGTCAGGGGAAAGGGTAAAAATTTAAGGAACGTAGCGGTTTATGCTTTGTCCGAGGCTTTTTCGCGCTCGATCGCGCGCCAGCCGATATCGCGCCGGCAGAAGCCGTTTTCCCACCGAACTCTGTCCAGCAGGGCATAGGCGCGGCCCTTCGCCTCGGCAACCGTGCCGCCTGACGCCGTGACGTTGAGCACGCGGCCGCCGGTCGCGACCAGCACGCCGTCCTTCATGCCCGTGCCGGCATGAAACACCTTCTCGCCCTCGCCTGCCGCCGGCAGCGACTGGATCGGTGTGTTTTTCTCATAGGCGCCGGGATAGCCCTTCGAGGCCATGACCACTGTCAGGGCCGGATCGTCGCTCCATTCGGCGCTCACCTGATCGAGCGTGCCATTGGCGGTGGCAAGCAGCAGCGGCAGCAGATCGCTCTTCAGCCGCATCATCAGCACCTGGCATTCCGGATCGCCGAAACGAACATTGTATTCGATCAGCTCCGGGCCCTTATGAGTGATCATCAGTCCGGCGAAAAACACGCCGGAGAAGGGATGCCCGCTCTCGGCCATGCCGCGGATTGTCGGCTCGATGATTTCCTTCATCGTCCGCTCGACCATTTCGGCCGTCATGACCGGCGCTGGCGAATAGGCGCCCATGCCGCCGGTATTGACGCCGGTATCGCCCTCGCCCACCCGCTTGTGATCCTGGGCGGTCACCAGCGGCAGCGCATGTTTTCCGTCGCAGAGACAAAAGAAGCTTGCCTCCTCGCCATCGAGATAGGCTTCGACGACGACTTCGGCGCCGGCCGCGCCAAAGGCGCCCTCGAAGCAGTCGTCGACGGCAGCAAGCGCCTCATCGAGCGTCATCGCAACCGTCACGCCCTTGCCGGCGGCCAGCCCGTCAGCCTTGACGACGATCGGTGCGCCCTGCCCGCGAATATAGGCTTTCGCCTTCGGCGCGTTGTTGAAACGCTGGTAGGCGCCGGTGGGAATGCCGTAGCGGGCGCAGATGTCCTTGGTGAAGCCCTTGGAGCCCTCGAGCTGGGCGGCGCCGGCGGAGGGGCCGAAGACTGCCAGGCCATCGGCGCGCAGCCGGTCGGCGAGGCCGGCGACGAGCGGGGCCTCGGGGCCGACGACGACGAAATCGATCGCCTTGTCCTTGCAGAAGGCAGCGACCGCTTCATGATCGTCGATATTGACCGGCACGAGGACGGCGTGTTCGCCAATGCCCGGATTGCCGGGCGCGGCGTAGAGTTCGCTCAGCAACGGCGATTGCGCCAGCTTCCAGGCGAGCGCGTGCTCGCGTCCGCCCGACCCGATCAACAGAACCTTCATGCGCGACCCTTTCCTGTTCCGTCAGGCGGTTAAGGGCCACGGGCTGAAAGGTCAAGCGGGAAAGCTTACCAGCCCCCGCCTCCGCCGCCTCCGCCACCTCCGCCAGAGGAGCCGCCGCCGGAAAAACCGGAGGATGAACTCGGCGGCGGCGGCGCGGGGATCGTCGACGCGATGGTGGACGCCATTGACGAGGAGAAACCGCCGATACGGTCGGAGAAGCTGCCGCTGTTGAAATCACCGGAATACCAGGAGGGCGAATAGGCCGCGGCCGCGCCGGCGGCGGCTGCCGCGAGCCAGGTCTCGAAGGTGCGCGACCAGGGCTTTTCGACGCCCAAAGCCACGGCATAGGGGAGCAGGGTCTCGAAATGCTGCGGCGACATTTGGGGAGCGCCGGCCATATTCATGCGGTCCTTCTCGGCCAGCGTCAGGTATTGCCGCAGGCCGTCAACGCCGTCCATCATCCTGGCGCCGAGCGGGGTCGGCGCGCCCATGATGAAGACATAGAGGACGTTGAGCAGCACGATGCCGCCGACGGCAAAGAGCATCGGCGTTTCGTGCAGCTCCACCAGCGACGAGGCAAGCGTCAGGACAATGATCGCCAGGATGCTGACGCCGACAAAAACGCCGACCGCTGCGGCGATGACGGCCATGACCTTGGCGAACAGCGATCTGCCGTGGTGCAGCGACTTGACCAAACCGGCGACGAAGACGGAAATGAAGACCGAGATGGCAATCGGGATCAGCATCAGTGCGATCGTGTCAGGCTCCAGCGAGCCGAAGACGAACAGCGCCACCAGGGCGGCGGCGCTGAGCGCGATGCCGCCTGCGGTATAGCCGATGTTGGAATTGTAATATTTGCCGCGATGTTCCTTCTCGATGGCCGAACGGAAGGACTGCCCTACCGATTTTACCCGCTCGCCATTGGCCTTGTCGATCGTCAGCGTCCTGCCTTCGCCGCCGGCCACTTTCAGCAGTTCGGCCTCGCCGGCCTGGAACTTCTCCTTGCCGAGCGCCTTGCCGGTACCGCGAATGACGATCGAGTTTTTCAGGTCTTCGAGCTTGACGTAACCGCGGACCGCAAGATTGAGCGCCGTGGCGGCAAGCGCCGTCCAGCCGCCGCCGGAAAAGCCCCTATTGTCGATGTAGTTGACCAGCGCCGGCGAGATGCCGTCAGGCGCATCCCAGCGCGGCACGACGACGCCTCGGGCGGGATCGCGACCAACCTTCAGCCAGGATCTGAGGTAGTAGGCGAAAACCAGGATCAGGCCGCCGAAGCCGATGAAATAATTGCGGTTGTCCTTCAGCCACCAGGTGCTTTCCATATCCGCGCTCGGCGGATCGATCGAGCCCTTCGGCATCCGGATCGCAAAGGTCAGGCCTTCATTGGGGCCAAGAGGCGCGGTGGTGGAAAAGACAAGGCCGGCGCTGCTTTCTCTGACACGGGCGTTCTTTCCAGTCGCGCCTTGCGGGCCGGTGAAGAAGATCGTCCCCGTCGCAGCGACACCCGGCGGCAGCGTCACCGTCGCCGTCGCGGAGCGGATCGGAAAGATCCAGCCATTGCCGGTGACGTTCCAGTAGAGTTCGTCGTGATCGTCGAAGTAGCGGATCTGGCGGTTGGTCCGGTAGGTGAAGACGTAGCGATGACGGCCCGGCGTCACCGTCACCTCGGCGGAGCCGGCATAGATGCGGATGCCGCCCGATATGGATTCGGTATGCCAGGGCTCGTCCGCGCCGTCGCGGCTGACCGACACCATGTCGAAATCGACGCTGCGGCGACGACCTCCGGCGTCGGTGAAAAAAAGCGGAAAGTCCCGGAAGATGCCATGATTGATCCGGTTGCCCTCGGCATTGACGGTGATCGTTTCCCTCACCGTCATCGCGCCGCTCTTTTCCAGCGTGATGTCGGAGGCGAAGCTGTCGATCACCTCGGCGGCAAAGACCGCCGGCGCGGCGAGCATCAAGATGAGCGCCAAGCAGAATCCGAAAAACCGACGCCCCATTCCTCTCTCCCTGCCGGCGGCCCCGGCCGCGCTTTTCGTCAATCCTTGTCCTGATAGGTCACGCCGAGGGCGGCGAGCGTCCGCCAATAGGCGGGGAAGGTCTTGCCGACGCAATCGGGGTCGAGAATGGTGATGCCATCGATCTTCAGTCCGGCGAGCGCAAAGCTCATGGCGATGCGGTGATCGGCGAAGGTGTCGATCTCGGCCGGAAGACGCTGGCCGGCGAGAACAGGATCGGAATGGACGATCAGATCATCGCCCTCCTCGACGGCCAGACCTTCGCGGATCTTGTTGAGCCCGGTGGACAGGGCGCGGATGCGGTCGCATTCCTTGACGCGCAGATTGGCAATGCCGACGAAGCGGACCGGCGTCTCGTTGAAGGCGGCAAGCACGGCGATCGTCGGAACGGCATCCTGCATCTGCGAGCCATCGATTTCGGCCGGCAGATGCGGGAACTTGGCGATCGTCTCGTAAGCCTTGGCATCCGGCTGGGTGAAGGCATCGTTCGGTACGCCGAGATCGATCTTGCCCTCGCTCAGCACTTCGGCCGCCCAGAGGTAGGTCGCGGCCGATGCATCCGGCTCGATGACGAAATCGGCGGCGCGGTAGCCAGTCGGTTCGACGCGCCAGGTGACGGGGCTGGTCTTTTCGACCTTGGCGCCGAAGGCCCTCATCGCCGCCGTGGTGAGATCGATATAGCCAAGCGCGCCGATATCCTCGCCGACCAGTTCGATGTCGACCGAACGGTCGCCGCCGGCCGCCATCATCAGCAGCGCCGAAACATACTGGCTGGACAGCCCGCCATCAATCAGGATCCGGTCGGCCTCGAAGCGGCCGGTGCCCCTGACGGTGACCGGCGGGCAGCCGGTCTCGGCGGTGATGTCGATGCCGAGCGTGCGCATCGCTTCGACCAGCGGGCCGATCGGGCGCTTGCGCATGTGCTCGTCGCCGTCGACGATGACGGTACCGTCGACCAGAGCCGCAGCCGCCGTCAGGAAACGTGTGGCCGTCCCGGCGTTGCCGAGGAAGAGCGGCGCCTTCGGCGGCATGAGCCGGCCGCTGCCGGTGACGACGAAAGTTGTGTCGTCGGGCTCGTCGATCGCAACACCCATGGCGCGCAGCGCATCGGCCATATAACGGGTATCGTCGCTCTTCAGCGCGCCGGTCAGCCGGCTCGTGCCCTCGGCAAGGCCGGCGAGAAGCAGGGCCCGATTGGTGATCGACTTCGAGCCCGGCGGCATGGCGCGACCGGAAAGCGGCCGGCCCGGCGGGATGATCGTGAGTTTGGCTGTGCGTGTCATGCTACGTCTTCCGTCCATGGGCGAGCTAAAGCGCGTCGCCACCTGCCCTTGCTCTTAATCGGTTTTTTTGCAAAGGCAAAATGCCGGATCGTCAGAATTTGACGCTGGGGACGGCGCGATCGGCCTCGTTGGTGATCTCGAAATACTCCCGCTTGGCAAAACCGAACTGGCCGGCGACGAGATTGGAGGGAAAGCTTTCGACCTTGACGTTGAGGTCGCGGGCCGCGCCGTTGTAATAACGCCGCGCCATCTGCAGCTCGCCCTCCAGAGTTTCGAGCGACGCCTGCAGTTCGGCAAAATTCTGGTTGGCCTTGAGATCGGGATAGGCCTCGGCAAGCGCGATCACCCGGCCGAGCGCCTGGCCGAGCAGGCCTTCCGCCTGCGCCCTGCCGGCAACGTCACCCGATGGCACGGCCTGCGCCTTGTTGCGGAGCGCAACCACCTCCTCGAGCGTCGACTTCTCATGGGCGGCATAGCCTTTGACCGTCTCGATCAGGTTCGGGATCAGATCGGCGCGCCGCTTCAACTGCACATCGATGCCCGACCAGGCTTCCTCAGCCATCTGCCGGGAACGAACCAGGCCGTTATAAATGAAGACGATGTAAAGCGCGATGACAACGATAAGAGCAAGTATCACATACATGCAGATGAGCTCCCCGATTTGATGATCGCACGTTAGTGATTCGGCGTGACAAAGTCATCGTGGTGCGGTCGTTCTTCGCAGATTTCAATCAGACCTTTACATCACTGTCCCTCTAAGAACTGCTCCGCCAATCCGGAGCATAGGTTTCCATCTTTTCGCTTTCTCGCCAAAGATTGAACCGCTCGGTCCAGCGTTGCTCGACGCTCAGGGCAATGGCGAAAGGAAGATAGTGCTCGTAGCATTCGACGGACATTGCCGGGCCATCTATCTCGCCGCGAAAATAACGATTCAAACTAAGGATGTTATTGCGGATCCGCCGCTGCTTCGACGTTGGCATGCGCGACATCGCCAAAACCGCAATAATGCCGGCAATGTGCAGCAAGATCGCCATCAAATATGGCCACTGTTCGCTGATCACCTCAGTCGTACCGATATAGACAAGTGCAACGATCACCGTCACCGGAAGCCCCACCATCAAACCAAGCGCCTGTTTTAACTGCTCGGCGGTGCCGGTCGCGACGGGAAACCGCTCAGGATGGCGGAACATGGTTACAACCAGAAAAACTATGAACAATAACCCTGAGATGGCGGCGGAATAGAGCGAAAGACCCGTAAGGTAGGCGACGGCAATGCCAAGAGCCAGAATTGTCGCCGAAGTTGCCAACATTGCTCGATCTACGCCACCTCTAACTTTCCGATATTCCTCTGCGACAATCTGGTGCAAGTCACGTTCGAAACCATGGAGGGCATGTCTGACCCTGCGCCGATCGTTGACTGGCCTCTCTCCTTCTATTCGACCAAATACCGAACGCGTCACAGCTGGAAGACCATACCATCTGGCGCGCGCCACCTTTCCCTTCTTGCGCACTTGCCTGGCTGACAAATCCAAAGCTTCGGCATCCTCATCAAGGCTGGAAATGCGAAGCATTCTTTTCACTGCGAGATGGCAGGCAGACGCCATGAAGGCTGCCTTTGCAGCACCGGGCTTCCAGTTCAAAAACAAATAGGCGGCTAAAGCAGGCGATATGCTCTCCGTCTCCTTGCTATCGACAGCAATTGAAGATGCGGGCAATCGCCAACCCCGCCACCTACTGAGGATAAACAGACCGGCGAGGAGCAGTCCCAAAATGCTTATGAATGGGAGAAAGTGATCGGAAAGCCACCACTCTACCCGCTTGCCACTCGTCATGGTCACAAAGGTCCCAGCGGGATATTCGATCTCGATGTCTGGCAGGACTCGATCCGCTTTACCAGCTGGAATAGACACCGAGATCTCATTCGATGCGCTCCGCACCATGTCATAGGCGGCCGTCCGATCCTGTTGCGAAGGGCGCAACGTTCCGCCCGGCGGCAGCTTCAGAGTAAGCGTCTTTTTCGCGCCCTGACCGTGCACGCGGCCCATATAGGCCGGCAGGAAGAGAACCTCGCGGTCGCCTTCCTGACGAACCAGGCGTCCGAGCCAGTAAGCGATCTGGATCTTTGCAAGACCAGTGGGCAGATCTGCAGAGCAGTCTTTGCAGTGCTCGGCTCCTATATAGATCGAGTAGCCCGGCACATTATTTTCCCGAGAATAGTATTCGTCGAGTCCGTCGCGCCGGGCTGCGGCCAATTGGAAATCTCGCCAGTGAACACCACCCGCCGCATCCACGAAACGTTGAGGGATATCGACGTAGACCCCGCCGTAATTCATCGCCATTTTTACCGCGATGTCGAAGTGCTCCGACACAAAGGCAGTGCCGTCGGTGTAGACTTCGACCGTACTGTTTGCCGACTGGACGGTGAACTCCTTGTCAAAATCGCTGCACGACGTCAGAACAACCAGTATGGAGCATAAGATGGGCCATGATAAAAGACGCAACATCCTGGCGGCGAAATTCTCATCTGAAAATTTAAAGTAAAGAATATCGTTCTTCAAAAGAGATACCGAAGCTTGCGTTGTCGCAACACCTGACAACGTAGTGATGGTTTGCGCAATACAAAAGAAGGCTGGCCTTGCACCGACGAAATTTTCGAGACTGCCTACGCCGTCTGGCTCGTCAGCTGACGCCGCCGGCGTCAGTCAGCAGGAACGTTTCGCCGCAGAGATCTTTGGGCAACAAAGACGCAGGATTCTCGGCTGTCGTCAAACACCGATATGCGTGCGAATTCGAGCCGCCGTCTGCTCCGGCGAAAGGTCCGTCGTATCAATTTCGACTGTGTGTTCAGCCAGTCCGCGCAACAGTTTATAGTTTGCCCGGAGCTGTTGCAGCTTCGCCGGATCCGTCAGCTTGAGCGCCTCGGATCGGCCGGGAGAGATGAGGCGCCTGGCATTCTCCTCCGGCGCGCAATCGAGGAGAACCGCGACCAGATCCGCGCCTCTGGCGGCAGCCAGATCGACATACGAGGAGAACATCGCACCATCATCCTCGTCATCCGCAAGAGCATCGGTAAAGACGAAGCTTTCAGCCGGATCGGCGTGCAAGGCGTGGTCGAAAACCGCTCGTCGAATCTGCTTACGCAGTGATGCATGCAGAGGATTGCTGCGGGCGAAAAGAACTTCGGCCGGATTGAGCAGCGTGTGATTGTCGATGAGCCGCGCGCCGAGGCTTCTCGCCAGCAATCGGCCGACCGTCAGCTTCCCGGTGCCTGGCCAGCCGTTGAGATGGACGATACGGCTGGCAGGCTTTTGCGTCACGCCGCCTCTTTCGACAGGTTGACGCCGCCGGCGTCGGTCAGCAGGAAGGCTTCGCCGCAGGCCTTGGCCAGCGTGCGCACCCGCAGGATATAGCTCTGGCGCTCGGTCACCGAGATGACGCCGCGGGCGTCGAGCAGGTTGAAGACGTGGCTGGCCTTGATGCACTGGTCGTAAGCCGGGAAGACGCATTTGTGCAGGCGCTGGTTGTCGCTTTGGCCGGGAGCGCCGGCATCGAGCAGCGCCCGGCATTCCTTCTCGGCATCGACGAAGTGGCGATGGAGCATCTCGGTATTGGCGAATTCGAAATTGTGACGCGAATATTCCTGCTCGGCCTGCAGGAAGACGTCGCCATAGCTGATCTTCTCGTCGCCCTCGCGGCCGTTGAAATTCAGATCATAGACGTTGTCGACGCCCTGGACATACATGGCGAGGCGCTCGAGACCATAGGTCAGTTCGCCGGCGACCGGCGCGCATTCGATGCCGCAGACCTGCTGGAAATAGGTGAATTGCGAGACTTCCATGCCGTCGCACCAGCATTCCCAGCCGAGGCCCCAGGCGCCGAGCGTCGGGCTTTCCCAGTCGTCCTCGACGAAACGGATGTCGTGCAGCAGCGGATCGAGACCGATCGCCGCCAGCGAGCCGAGATAGAGCTCCTGCAGATTGGGCGGGTTCGGCTTCAGGATGACCTGGTACTGGTAATAATGCTGCAGACGGTTCGGGTTTTCGCCATAGCGGCCGTCGGACGGGCGCCGCGACGGCTGCACATAGGCTGCCTTCCACGGCTTCGGCCCGAGGGCGCGCAGCGTGGTGGCCGGATGGAAGGTGCCGGCGCCGACTTCCATGTCGTAGGGCTGCAGCACCGCGCAACCCTTGTCCGCCCAGTAACCATGCAGGGTCAGGATCAGCGCCTGGAAGGAGCGCTTCGGGTTCATATGGTCTGGGATGGCTGACATGAAACGGCACCGATTGCTTGGGAATTATCGGCGCGACAGGTGCCATGGTGGGCGGCAGGGGTCAAGGGTTTTGCGGGGGCGAGGAGCTGTGCGGAGACACACGAGGCTTTTCGCCGAGACCTATTCGTCATCCCGCTTCAACCGATATTCCCCGGTCACGGGATCTTTGACCAGCGTGCCGATCGCGCCGGTCTGGCGCTCTTTCTCGGCGCGGCGGGACTTTTCGGCGAGCCTGCGGGCATCGGAGACGAAGCGGCGGTAGAGCCACCAGGCCGAAAAGACCAGCACCAGGATGGTGATAAGCTGTGCCATGCCCTCTCTTGCTCCTCTCAAAGCCCGAAGCGGCTCCACAATGCTCTCTCTTCCGCCACTTCGACAAGTCCCGTTGCGAGACCTGCCCCCGCGCCTTCGAGTGTAACAGGCGATACGCCGGGAATGCGGCGGCCGAAGAGGCCGCGGCCGGCGGTGACGAGTTCCAGCCGGGTCTTCTGGCCGTAGCGCCGCTTCAATTCCTGGCGCATGTCGCCGATACCGTCGATGAGGCCAAGCTCGAGGCCGCGCGTACCGCTCCAGAACAGGCCGGAAAACACCGTCGCATCATCCGTCAGCTTGCCGGCGCGGCGCTCACGCACCATTGCGATGAAGACCTGGTGGATTTCGAGCTGCAGGCTCTTGAGGTACTCGATATCCTTTTCCTTTTCCGGCTGGAACGGATCGAGGATCACCTTGTTTTCGCCGGCCGTATAGACGCGGCGCTCGACGCCGATCTTCTTCAGGAGCTCGGGAAAGCCGAAACCGCCGGAGACGACGCCGATCGAGCCGACGATCGAGGTGGCGTCGGCGATGATCTCGTCGCCGGCAAGCGCGATCATGTAGCCGCCGGAAGCGGCGACATCCTCGACGAAAACAAGCACCTTCTTCTGCTTTTCGCGGGCGAGCTCACGAATGCGGGTGAAGATCAGGCGGGACTGAACAGGCGAGCCGCCTGGCGAATTGATTGTTATGGCAACCGCCGGCGCCTCCTTCATGGCGAAGGCCTTTTCCAGGACCGGGGCGACATTGGCGAGATTGAGGGTGGGCCTGAACTGGCCACCGCCGCTGATGATCGCACCCTGCAGCCTGACGACGGGAACGGTGAGGCCCTCCTTGCGGAACCGTTTCGGCAGCAGCTTTTTCAAGAATCCGGCCATTTCCCATCCTTCGCTTCGGCTCGCGCGATCGTCAATCGGCGATCGCATCCATGTATGCGCTGGAACGACAAACGCAATGGCCGCGTTCCTGAAAAACATCGGATTGATTTTCTTGTTGCGAATGACTTGCATTATCATTCTAATCGGTCATAGTGCACGGACGATAAACAGGTGGAAATGGCATGGACGCCCTCAATCCCAATGCAAAAAGCGGCTGGCGGCACGAACGCGGAGAGGCGTCGCTGTCGGACGTCTACCGCACTGTGGGCACGGGGCGTCACAGCTCGATATGGCGCCGGGCGGGGGCCTTTGCCGGGCCGGGTTACATGGTCGCCGTCGGCTACATGGACCCAGGCAACTGGGCGACCTCGCTCGCCGGCGGCTCGAAATTCGGTTATGCGCTGCTCACCGTCGCGCTGCTTTCCAACGTGATGGCAATCGTGCTGCAATCGCTCTGCGCGCGGCTGGCGATCGCCTCCGGCCGCGACCTCGCGCAGGCCTGCCGCGACGCCTTTCCTAAATATGTCTCAGTGCCGCTCTGGGCCTTTGCGGAAATCGCCATCATCGCCACCGACATTGCCGAGGTGATCGGCACGGCAATCGGCCTCAACCTGCTCTTCGGCATCCCGCTGGAGCTCGGCGTTCTCATCACCGCGCTGGACGTCTTCCTGATCCTCTTCCTGCAGAAGCTCGGCTTCCGCTGGGTGGAAGCCTTCATCATCGCGCTGCTCGGCGTGATCGCGCTCTGCTTCGGCGTGCAGATCTTCCTTGCCGATCCGCAATGGGGCGCCGTTATTACCGGCTTCTTCCCGACAACCGAAATCGTCACCAATCCGGAGATGCTCTATCTCGCGCTCGGCATCCTCGGTGCGACGGTCATGCCGCACAATCTCTATCTCCATTCCGGCATTGTGCAGACGCGGGCCTATGGTCACACGATCCCTGAGAAGAAGGAGGCGCTGACTTATGCGACGATCGACTCCACCGTCGCGCTGTGTTTCGCGCTTCTGATCAATGCCTCGATCCTGATCCTTGCGGCCGCCGCCTTCAATGCCAACGGCAAGACCGACGTCGTCGAGCTCGGCAATGCCTATGCGCTGCTGTCGCCGCTGCTCGGCCTCGCGATCGCGCCGACGCTCTTCGGCATCGCGCTTCTGTGCTGCGGCCTCAACTCGACGGTGACGGCGACCCTTGCCGGCCAGATCGTCATGGAAGGCTTCCTGAAGATCCGGCTGAAACCGTGGGTGCGCCGGCTGATCACCCGCGCTATCGCCATCGTGCCGGCGGCGGTCGTCACCATCTGGTACGGCAACCAGGGCACGGCCGAACTCCTGATCCTCACACAGGTGGTGCTCAGCCTGCAGCTTTCCTTCGCGGTCTTTCCGCTTGTGATGTTCACCGCCAGCCGGGCCAAGATGGGCGAACTCGTCGCGCCGCGCTGGCTGAGCGGCACCGCCTATGTGATCGCCGTCGTCATCGCCGGGCTGAACGTCAAGCTGCTCTTCGACTTCGTCAGCGGCTAGCGATTGACGATCGAAGCCTGGCATAGGCTGCCCGGCCATTGTTGAAATCGTCGACCAGAGGGGAGAACTTGTGGCTCCCCTCTTCGTGCATGATGAGGGCCGCGCGTAGCGACAGCCGCGCACGCGAGCCCTTGATGGCGGTCACCAGGATGCGCACGGCATTTTCCCCGGCGCGTGGATGGATGGCGGTGATCTCGATGCCGCCGAAGCGCCGGCCGCAGGCATCGATGATCTCGGCGATCGACGGAGGCCTGGCGATCAGCGACAATTGCCCGCCCGGGATCATGATGGCGCCGGCCGTGCGGATCCAGCTTTCGAACAGGCCGTCGGTCATCGCATGGGCTTCGGCCTTCAGCGCATCGGGCGTGCGCCGGTCGCCGGCATCGTTGAAGGGTGGGTTCATGATCACGTGGTGGAAGCTTTCATCGGCAAGGCCGGCATCGTTGCGCGCCTTGGCGGTCAGCGTCACATCGGCCTCGATGACACTGAGGCGGGCTGCGAGATGGGCATTTTCCGGCAAAAGGATGCTGCGGCGGGCATAATCGGCCATTTCGGCCGAACGCTCGAACAGCACCACTTGCGTCTTGACAAGGCGCGAGGCGACGGCAAGGCCGGCAGCACCGGCGCCGGCGCCGAGATCGGCAACTTTGACCGGGCGATCGTCGGCGACAAGGGCGGCCAGCAGCATCGCATCCATGCCGGCGCGATGCCCCCTGCCCTTCGGCTGCACCACATGAAAGGCGCCGCGATGGAAGGCATCGATGGTTTCGGCGAATTTACCGGTCATCGCCCGCTCATGTCCTGTCGCGCAGTTCGCCGCCAAGACCGGCGTCGATCAGGATACGGCGGGCCCGGTCGGCCATTTCCTCATCCACCAGCAGGCGGCGCGGCAGCATGCCGAGCGAGCCTTCCAGAACGCTCATCCCCTGATCGGCGATGAAGCAGTGAATTCCGGCATCCTTCATCAGGCTCTCGGCAAAGGAGAGCAGGACGGGATCGTTGGCGCGGATAAGTTCATGCATTTGCCGTCTTTTTCCTTCCAATTTCGGCTGACGCGACAATTCACCCCTTGCCGCGCCCATCGCCCCTTTCTATTGTCAGATGCAATGAATGAACAGGAGTCCGGGTCGTTGGGCGTGGTCATACCGCTTGAAGAAAGCAAAAACAAACTGGCATCCATCAAGCCGTTGGTCGATCTCACCAGGGCTGACATGGAGCGGGTGAACCAGCTCATTCTGTCGAAAGCCGGCTCCGACGTGCAGATGATCCCCGAAGTGGCGAACCATCTGATCTCATCCGGGGGCAAGCGGCTGAGGCCGATGCTGACGCTGGCGGCCGCCTCGCTGTTCGACTACCGCGGCGAAAACCACATCAAGCTCGCCACCTCGGTCGAATTCATGCATACGGCGACGCTGCTGCATGACGACGTCGTCGATGAAAGCGACCTGCGCCGCGGCAAATCGACGGCTCGGATGATCTGGGGCAACCAGGCAAGCGTGCTGGTCGGCGATTTCCTGCTCGGGCAGGCCTTCCGCATGATGGTCGATGTCGGCTCGCTCGATGCGCTCGACGTCTTGTCTTCCGCTGCTTGCGTGATCGCCGAAGGCGAAGTGCTGCAGCTTTCCGTCGCCAAGAACATGGAGACGACGGAAGACGACTACCTCTCCGTCATCCGCGCCAAGACGGCGGCTCTCTTTGCGGCTGCCGCCGAAGTCGGGCCGATCGTCGCCGATGCCGGCCGTTCCGGCCGCAATGCGCTGAAATCCTACGGCATGAATCTCGGCCTCGCCTTTCAGCTCGTCGACGACGCGCTCGACTATGGCGGCAAGGCCGCCGATCTCGGCAAGAATGTCGGCGACGATTTCCGCGAAGGCAAGATCACGCTGCCCGTCATCCTGGCCTATCGCCGCGGCACCACGGAGGAGCGCGCCTTCTGGCGCGATGCGATCGAGGCCGGCAACAGCAGCGACGCCAACCTGGAAAAAGCGCTGGGGCTGATCACCAAATACGGCACGCTGAGCGACACGATCAATCGGGCGGTCCATTACGGCACGATCGCGCGGGACGCGCTGGCGCCGCTTCCCGATACGGTATGGAAATCCGCCCTGATGGAAGTGATCGACTTCTGCATCGAGCGCGTCAATTGATCGAACGCCGCGATCGAGGCTGATTTTCTTGCAGCGCCGCTCCAAAAAAGCCATCCTGTTATGAATCAGTGATGACGACTGATTTGCGACCGGCAGCGGCCGGACGCTCTCGAAGAAAGGTTTCCTAATGCGGCAGAGAATTGCCATCCGTCTTCTTACGAGCGCAGCCCTGGCGGCTGTCCTTTCGCTCGGCGGCGTTGCCGGCGCGAGTGCCGAAGATGCGGCCAAGGCGGGCGATGCCGGTAAGGCCGAGAGCTTCTTCGATGCCGATAGCGTCACCACTTTCTCCGGCGCCTTCCTCGCCGCGCGCACGGCCGATGTCGATCACGATTACGAAACGGCGATCGCGCTCTACAAGAAGGCGCTGCAGATCGAGCCCGGCAATCCCGAGATTCGCCAGCGGCTGATGATCTCGCTGCTGCTCAACGGCGACATCAAGGAAGGCGTCAAATACGCCAATGATCTGAAGAGCGATCCCTCGGTCGAGCGCATCACCACGATCGTGCGCGGCATGGATGCCGTACGCCGCGACGACTACAAGACCGCCGAGTCGATCCTGAAATATAAGGGGCCCAATGATCTCGACCGGATGATGAATGACCTGCTGCTCGCCTGGGCCCGGGTCGGCGCCGGCCGCGGCAAGGAAGCGCTCGCCATGGTCGAGAAGATGAAGGGGCCGGACTGGTTCCGCATCTTCCAGAATTACAATGCCGGTGCGATCGCCGTCGTCACCGGCGACGTGAAATCGGCCCGCCAGCATCTGAACGACGCCGTGCTCGACAAGGAAGGCGGGGCAACGGCGCCCGACACGTTCATGCGTGCGGTGATGGCGCTTGCCCGCCTGGAGGCGGCGCAGGGGAACAAGCAGAAGGCGCTCGATGCCGTGTCCGTCGGCGATAACCTGCTGCCGAATTATGCGCCGCTGAATGCGCTGCGCGACAGTATCGAGAAGGGCGAGAAGCAGGAGCAGCAGGTCAAGACCGCCGAAGAAGGCGCCGCCGGCGTGCTCTTCTCCGTCGGCGGCGCGCTGAACCGCGACGGCGCCGAGGATATCGTCTCGCTCTACCTGCAGACCGCCAACGCGCTCGATCCCAACAGCGCCGATACGCTGGTGCTGCTCGGCGGCATCGCCGAAAAGCAGAACCAGATGGACCGCGCCATCTCCCTCTACAAGAAGGTGCCGGAGAATTCACCGATGCGGCGCATTTCCGAGCTGCAGCTCGGCCTCGCCCTTGCCCAGGGCGGCAAGGTCGACGAGGCACGCAAGCACCTGCAGGCGCTGATCGCCTCCGACCCGAAGGACATCCGCAGCTACCTCGCCTATGGCAGCGTGCTCTCCGACGCCAAGGATTACGAGGCGATGGCCGCCAATTACGACAAGGCGGTCGAAGCGATCGGCCCAATTCCCGGCCGCGCCAACTGGAGCGTCTTCTTCCAGCGCGGCATCGCCTATGAGCGGCTGAAGAAGTGGGACCAGGCCGAACCGAACTTCCGCAAAGCTCTGGAGCTCAACCCCGACCAGCCGCAGGTGCTGAACTATCTCGGCTATTCCTGGATCGACATGAACCGGAACCTCGACGAAGGCCTCGCCATGATCAAGAAGGCCGTCGATCTTCGCCCTGACGACGGTTACATCATCGATTCGCTCGGCTGGGCGTATTTCCGTCTCAACCGCTTCGACGACGCCGTCGACGAGCTGGAGCGGGCGGCACAGATCAAGGCCGGCGACGCGACGATCAACGACCATCTCGGCGATGCCTACTGGCGCGTCGGGCGCAAGCTCGAAGCCGTCTACCAGTGGAACCGGGCGCTCGCCTCCGAGCCTGAAGCGGCCGAAATTCCGAAGATCAAGGAAAAGGTCGCAAACGGCCTGCCCGCTAACGACGATGCCAAGGCGGCCGACAAGAAGCAGCCGGATCCGGCGCCGGTCACGCCGCCGCCGGTCGACAAGAAGTCCTGACGGGCGCCACCGATGCCTGAGCAGGGCTTGGCCAATGCTTTCGGCGTCACCGAAGAGGCGCGCGCGAAGATCAATCTCGCCCTGCATGTAACGGGCCAGCGGCCGGACGGCTATCACCTGCTCGATATGCTGGTGACCTTCGCAGATTGCGGCGACCGGCTGGGCTTCCTGCCGGCGCAGGCTGACGCCTTCACCCTATCGGGCCGTTTCGGCGAGACGCTTGCCGACGACGGCGGCACCAACCTGGTGATCAGAGCGCGCGACCTCCTGCGCGAGGTCGTGGGCGCCCTTGCGTTCCCCGTTCATATCCACCTCCAGAAGAACCTGCCCGTCGCCTCGGGCATCGGCGGCGGCTCGGCCGACGCGGCGGCGACACTGCGGGGGCTGATGCGCCTCTGGGGCACTGGATTGCCGATAGAGACGCTGGCTGCGCTGGCGCTGAAGCTTGGCGCCGACGTGCCCATGTGCCTCGAGAGCCGGCCGCTGATTGCCCGCGGCATCGGCGAGGAGATCGAAGCCGTGCCCGATCTGCCGGCCTTCGCCATGGTGCTTGCCAACCCATTGAAGGGGGTTTCGACGCCGGAGGTTTTCCGCCGGCTCAAGGCAAAGAACAATTCACCCCTGACGCTCGCACAGACCGCAGGCTGGCTTGCGGCGATCGGCGCGGCTCGCAACGACCTGGAGCCACCGGCGCGCGAGGCCGTGCCCGAAATCGCGGCGATCTTGGCGATGCTGCGGACCGAGGGCGCTCTTCTTGCCCGTATGTCCGGCTCCGGCGCTACCTGCTTCGGGATCTTTGCCGACATGGCCGCCGCGCGAGATGCGGCGGCGGCTCTTCACGAGGCGCGGCCCGACTGGTATTTCCAGGCGACGGAAACGGTTTCGGGAGGCATGTGATGGCAGGTTTGGACGAAAAACGGCCCTTCATCGCCGTCGGCATTGCGGTTCTCACCGTCTCGGATACGCGCACGCCGGAGACGGACAAGTCCGGCGATACGCTGGCGGCGCGGATTGCCGAGGCGGGCCACAGGCTGGTCGAGCGGGCGATCGTGCCCGACGACCGGGAGAAAATCGCCACCCAGGTCAAAGCCTGGACCGAGCGGGAGGAGATCGATGTCATCATCACCTCGGGCGGCACCGGTTTTACCGGCCGAGACGTGACGCCCGAGGCGGTGGAGCCGCTGTTCGAAAAGCGCATGGACGGCTTTTCCGCCGTCTTCCACCGTATTTCCTACGATAAGATCGGCACGGCGACGATCCAGTCGCGCGCCACCGCGGGTGTTGCCAACTCCACCTTCATCTTCGCCCTGCCCGGCTCGCCCGGCGCCTGCCGGGACGCCTGGGACGGCATACTGAAAGCACAGCTCGACTATCGCAGCATGCCGTGCAATTTCGTCGAGATCATGCCGCGCCTGGACGAGCATCTGAAACGCGGCGCGCAGAAATAGACTGGAGCTGCCGTTCCAGCGCCGCGGTCGCGCTGTCGAAAATCCGATTCAGACTTTCGGCGCCGACGCGCTGGCATTTGTCATGTGGCAATGCCCGGCAGAGCCGGCATCGAATCCCAGCCATCACCCGACAGCAAAATGCAGCTTATGCCGTGGATATCCGTGACCACGAGCGTCCAGGTGCCGCTTTTGGCGGCATAGACCTCAAGAACGGCGTTCTGATTGACCAGCCCGACGGCGGTGAGCTTCTCACCGAAATTCTGGTCGAGGAAACTGACGACGTCGGATCGACCTGCGCAACTGAGCATCGTCTGCGATGCTGCCGAATGCGGATGCGCGATCACCAATGTCGGCAATATGACGGCCAGCAGGCCGCAGATCATACTGCGTACGCCGTGGATACTACCGCCTGGCATGACGCACCTCCTTTCGCCGGGAACCCGGCAGAAGAGGAGATTTTTCGCCGACCTGTTCTGCCGTTCACCGGCATTCCACGGCACCCGTTGCGAAGCGCGGCGCTTCGGCGGCGCCATGGACGAATTATAGCGCGAAATCCGATTGGGCGCCATCTTTGCGCGATGATGGGAAGCAATCACCAAAGCGCGCTTGCGGCGAGACCAGCCCCTCATCCGGCTGCCGCCACCGACCGGGGTCGAGCCACTGGTCTCGACGTCCTTCGGACCCCGTAAACGGAGCGAAGGAACCATGCCGCAACCTCGCCATCACCACCAACCTCTCGCCGGGCACGTCCCCTCTCCCCGTTTTCAAGGGGCAGGTTAGGGTGAGGGGCACTTTTTCGGACAGCATCGATGCAGGGATGGGCATTCTACCGCGCGGCACGCGCCACCCAGGAAGGAATCAATTCACTTGCGAGCTTGCGCGGCTTCTGGCCCTTGGCGAAGTCGGCAACAGGCATCCCGCTTCTGGCGGCGGCGAGCGCCTGGTTCTTCGGCATCAACAGCCCAAGCTCCAGCGGCGGCCGGGCGCGGGCGACGCGCTGGAAGAAGGGGCGTCGATAGCCGCGCGACGCAGTAAAGCGCGCCGGCGTCTTGTTCAGCGCCACATACTCGGCGATCTCATCGATCCAGCCGGCCTGCGGCCTGGCGCCCGGCTCGACGAAGAGCAGCCATTCGCCTCGGGCCGAGCGAACGATATCCTTGATATCCCATTGTGAATGGAAACGGCAGCCGGCGGCGTCGGCGACCCGCGAGGTGCCGTCGCGCGAGCCGTGATCGAGCACGATCACATCGCTGACGAGCCCTTCCACCGCGCCTGCCACCAATACCGATAAGGTCTGCGCCAGTTCGGATTCCTGATCCTGGCATTCGAGAACAACCGTCAACATCGATTATTCATAATGCGCCGCACAATTTTTTGCCAGCATCCTTTTCCTGATTTTGTTCTTGCATTGTTCTCGTTTTGCCGATAGGAATTTAATCATCACAAACGGGCGGAGGCAACGGCTTTTCGCTGCGGGAGAATCCGATGAGAGAGCAGTCCCTGGCAGGGCAGGCCGCATTCGCGCCTGCCAATACGGCAGATATTGCCGATGCGATGATCGTGTCGTCCGGTCTCAGGGTCGAGGGCGACCGGCGGCGCGGGCGCGGAGCGGGACTGAACCCGACAGGGCGGTTCGAAGCGCTGCAGCGGGAGACGTTCGACGACGGCTGGCAGACGCTGGAAGAGCTGCCGCCGTTCAGGACCGAGGTGCAGATCGAAAAGCCGCGCACCGCGATTACCCGCAACGAATCTCCGGATCTTTCGTTCGACCGCTCGATCAATCCCTATCGCGGCTGCGAGCATGGCTGCATCTATTGTTTCGCCCGGCCGACGCACGCCTATATGGGGCTTTCGGCGGGGCTCGATTTTGAGACGAAGCTCTTCGCCAAGCCCGATGCGGCCAAGCTGCTAGAGCGGGAACTCGCCAAGCCGGGCTACAAGGTGCGGGTGATCGCGATCGGCACCAATACCGACCCCTATCAGCCGATCGAGAAGGAATGGCGCATCATGCGCGGCATCCTCGAGGTGCTGAACAAGGCGAACCATCCGGTGTCGATCGTCACCAAGTCGGCGATGATCCTGCGCGATCTCGACATTCTTCAGGAGATGGCCGGCAAGAACCTGGTGCGCGTCGGCATCTCGGTCACCACGCTCGACCGCAAGCTTGCCCGGGCGATGGAGCCGCGCGCCGCCACGCCGCCGCGACGGCTGGAGACCATTCATGCGCTCTCGGAGGCAGGCATCCAGACTGCCGTCATGGCCGCCCCGCTGATCCCGGCGCTGAACGATCACGAGCTCGAGCGCATTCTCGAATCGGCGAAGGCTGCCGGCGCCGCCGAGGCGAGTTATGTGATCCTCAGACTGCCGCTCGAAGTCAGCCCGCTCTTTCGCGACTGGCTGTTGCAGCACTATCC
This sequence comes from Rhizobium sp. NLR10b, assembly GCF_019685435.1. NCBI lineage: Bacteria > Pseudomonadati > Pseudomonadota > Alphaproteobacteria > Hyphomicrobiales > Rhizobiaceae > Rhizobium > Rhizobium sp. NLR10b. The sequence goes on from NZ_JABDWV010000004.1 coordinate 230,818, forward strand.
CGATCGTTACCGGCACGTGATGTCGCTGGTGCGCTCGATGCGCGGCGGCAAGGATTACGACGCCGAATTCGGCAAGCGCATGAAGGGTGCCGGCCCCTATGCCTGGCAGATCGCCCGGCGTTTCGAAATGGCGGCGAAACGCTTCGAGCTGACGCGGCGCAGCGTGCCGCTGCGCGACGATCTGTTCGTGCCACCGGATGGCAGCGGCGTGCAGTTGTCGCTGCTCTGATTTTTTAAGCTTGCGCATCGGCTGCTCAGAAAAACCGCCCTGTTTCGAGCCCCGAGCGCAATTCCTGCGGATGGCCTTGACCGCCACCATCCGCCGGACCGTCCCCGGCCGCCGCCCTGATCCGGGGACTTGCGGGAAATCGGGTTGGCGTGCGAGGTTCAGCCGCATGAAACGTCGCACGCCACCCGATTCTCCCCTGCTTTTCGACACGGTCCCTCTCGTGCCGGATTTCAAGCTCGAGCTCAAAGCCCGCAAGGCCGGTCACTGGCCGGTCGCCGGCGCCGACGAGGCAGGCCGCGGGCCGCTGGCGGGGCCTGTGGTGGCCGCTGCGGTCATTCTCGATCCGAAGCGCATCCCTGAGGGCCTCAACGATTCCAAGCAGCTCTCGGCGCAGCGGCGCGAGGAACTCTTCGTGCAGATCCTGGCGACCGCGACGGTTTCCATCGCCTCCTCCAGCTCGACCCGCATCGACGAGACGGACATTCGCAAGGCGAGCCTGGACGCGATGCGTCGCGCCATCTGCAGCCTCGCCATTCCCGCAAGCTACGTGCTGACAGATGGGCTTGACGTGCCGCCTGGCCTCGATTGCCCCGGACAGGCGGTGGTCAAGGGCGATGCCCGCTCGGTCTCGATCGCCGCCGCCTCGATCGTCGCCAAGGTGACGCGCGACCGGATGATGGCGAGGGCGCATAACGTGTTTCCCGATTACGGTTTTGCCGCGCATGCCGGCTACGGCACGGCGCAGCACCGCGCCGGCATCGAGAAGCACGGCCCCTGCTCACTGCACCGGATGAGTTTTCGGCCGCTGCGCAACGGCGAGGACGGTCCTGAGATGGACGAGTTGATTTCCGAATAGGCTGCAAAAGAAAGGGCCGGCAATTGCCGATCAGGGACGCCGCACGCGGCCAGGAAAAAAACAAGCGCTATCAACAAGAAAAAGGCCAGGACATGCCTGGCCTTTTTCTCATTCTATTCAGAACCGCTCAGTTGAGCCGCGTCTTGACCTGTCCGACGGCGTTGCCGAAGAGCTCGGACTGGACCTTGCCGTCGGCCTTCTTGGCGAGCACCGTCTCGGCGGCCGCGATCGCCAGGTCGACGGCGGCGGAACGCACCGCCTTCATCGCGTCGGCCTCGGCCTGCTTGATCTTCTGCTCGGAGAGCGCCGTGCGGTTGGCAACGAATTCTTCCGTCTTCTTCTTCGCCTCGGCGGTCAGCATCTCGGCTTCGCGCTCCGCGGCGGCAACGATATGGGCGGCTTCCGCTTCCGCTTCCTTGCGCTTGCGCTGATATTCGGCGAGCAGATGCTGAGCTTCCTCGCGCAGGCGCTTGGCTTCAGCCAGTTCATTGCGGATCTGGTCGGCTCGGTCGTCGAGCGAGCGCGCCATCATGCCCGGAACCTTGAGATAGACGACCAGCGCCAGGAAAAGGATGAGGCCGACAAAGGCGAAGAAAGTCGCGTCGAGGTGAAAAATATCCATCGATCAAGCCTCCTTCTTGGCTGCCGCGACGGCGGCGGCGACATCTGCCTGAGCAGCGGTGCTGCCGATCAGCTGTTCGACGACGGCGGCCGCCGTTTCCTCGGCAATGGTGCCGACGTCGGCGAAAGCCTTGGCCTTGATGTCGGCGATACGGGCTTCGGCAGCCTTGATCTTTTCCGACAGGCTCGCCTCGACGGTCCGGCGATCCTCTTCGGCCTTGACCTTGGCAGCGTCGCGGGCGGCGGAGCCGATCGCGTGGGACTTGGCGCGGGCAGCGGCCAGTTCGCCTTCATAGGTCTGGACGGCGGCGTCGGCTTCCGCCTTCAGGCGGCCTGCTTCTTCCAGGTCCTGGGAGATGCGCGTGTGGCGCTGATCGAGGATGGCCCCGATGCGCGGCGCGATGACCTTTTGCATAAGGAGGTAAAAGACGCCGAACGTAATCACCAGCCAGAGCAGCTGAGATGCGTAGGTCGTCGAATCGAAAGGCGGGAACGGGCCGCGGGCGTGTTCGCCTTCGGCAACGCCGGTCTCGGTATGGACCTCGCCTGCGGCCGGAGCGGCGTGCGCATCCGTGCCGGTCGCTGCCGCCGGTGCTTCTTCAGCGTAAGCCGGGGTCACAAAAAACATGCTCACCTCCAGGTGGACTGCAAATGCAAAGGATCACGGCTTGCGGTCGCAGGCCGTGATCCATCTATTCGCCGATATCAGACAGCGAAGAGGAGGAGGAGAGCGACGAGCAGCGAGAAGATGCCCAGAGCTTCCGTAACGGCGAAGCCGAATACCAGACGGCCGAACTGGCTGTCAGCGGCAGACGGATTGCGCAGAGCGCCGGAGAGGTAGCTGCCGAAGATATTGCCGAGGCCGAGAGCCGTACCGGCCATACCAAAGCAAGCCAGGCCTGCACCGATGAACTTTGCTGCTTCCGCTTCCATGTTGAACTCCTTTGAAATGGTTGTTGCGGCGAATGACTGACGCCCTGGAGACGTCGTTGTCGTTATCCTTAGTGCCCGCCCGGATGGATTGCGTCGTTGAGGTACATGCAAGTCAGCACCGCGAAGACGTAAGCCTGAAGGAAGGCGACGAGGAACTCGAGACCGGTCAGGGCGACGGTCATGATGAGGGGAAGAACGGCGCCGCCGATACCGACGGCACCAAGGGTTCCAAGCGAGGCGACAAAGCCTGCGAACACCTTCAGCGTGATGTGACCGGCGAGCATGTTGGCGAAAAGACGAACGGACAGCGAAATCGGACGGGACAGGAAGGAAATGATTTCGATCGCGACGACCAACGGCAGCAATATGCCCGGCACGCCCGAGGGCACGAAGACATTCAGGAAGTGGAAGCCGTGCTTATAGAAACCGTAGGCGAGCACCGTACCGATGACGAGGATCGCCAGCGCGAAGGTGACGATGATCTGGCTGGTGATCGTGAAGAAATAGGGGAACATGCCGAGCAAGTTCGCTGTCAGCACGAACATGAATAGCGAGAAGACCAGCGGGAAGAACTTCATTCCCTGCTTGCCCGCGCCTTCCTTCAGCATGTTGGCGATGAATTCATAGGACATTTCCGCGACCGACTGCGAGCGACCCGGCACGATGGCGCGGTTCGAGGTCGAGAAATAAAGAAAGCCGGCGGCAACGGCTGCCGAAGCGACCATGAAGAGCGATGCGTTGGTGAACGAAAAATCAATTCCGCCGATTTCGATCGGGACAATCTTCTGGATCAGGAACTGATGAGTCGGATCGCTAGACACCGCTTGTTCTCTCTCTTTGGCCCGCAGGACGCGGGGTCATTGCACTGGACCGGGACCGGCCCTCTATTTCTTATCGTCCTTGTCCAGAGGGTGGGCCACCACCCCCGCAGAACGCAGCACGTTCAAAACGCCAGCACAGAATCCGAGAAGCAGAAGAACAATCAACCCCCAAGGCGCCGTGCCAACAAAACGGTCGAGAAGATAGCCAAGGACGGCACCGACGACGATTGCGGCAATGAACTCGCTGGAGAGCTTCATCGCCTGGGCATAACCTTTGCGGCTTACCTCGGCTTGGGCCTCGCTTGCTTGTTCCACTCCCGCCTCAGCGCGCTTGGTCGCGAGTTCCGCTCCCAGTTGCGCACGGCGCTTCTCAAGACTTTCCTCGCGGTCATCCGCCATGGATCTCTCCTCGCCTGCCCGTCGCCCGCACTCCCGCTACCCCGGTCATTCGGACCCCGGACGCGAAGGTTGAGACCCTTCCGGCCCGTTCTGAAGTCGCGCGCAACATAGTTTTAGGGCTTGGTATAGTCAAGGCGTAGACGGCTTCTGTCCAGCCAGAAAATAAATTCGTGAAATCAAAGGGATAAGTCGATTTCCGGCCGAGCGCGCAAATTCGACGGAAAGAATCCGCTTTTGGGGGCGAAAAATCGGCCTGGCCCCAGCGCTTTATCTCAGCTCCAGCCGCCACCATAGGTGCGATAGAAGACGTGGAGACCGATGCGGCCGACCTTCTCCATGGTCTTTGCCCATTTCGGCCTGACATAGACGGCATGGTAGTGTGTTGCCGAACCTACCTGCGGCAGCCAGATCTTGCCTGATGTCACTGCCATGGCCACGTCGCGGGCCACCCGCCAGTGATATTGCGAATTCACCCGGTCCCTGATGGCGTCGCAGGCGAAGGAAAACTGGCAGCGGTTGCGCCAATCCTCGTTCTGGTAGACGACGCCGCAAATGCTCTTGGGATAGGCGGGGTTTCGAACGCGGTTGAGGATAACCTGAGCGACGGCCGCTTGGCCCTTCACCGATTCCCCGCGCGCCTCGAAATAGATGCCGGAGGCAAGGCACTGCTGCTCGCGGGCGGAAAAGACGCTCGGCGGCAGCACGCTTGCGGCCCAGGCGTGATCGCCCGGACCGATCTGGGGGACGAAGCGGCCGCTGTCGGGTTCGGTCAAGATCGAATCGAAGGGCGACTGGCGGGCGTAATCCGGTGCCGCCGGCGCATAGGCGGTGGCCAGCACGTCGGCCTTGTTGCTGGTGACAAGGCTTGCGAGCATCGCCGGCACGCCGACCTCCGGCATCACCGGCTGCTTCTTATAAAAAGAGGTGGCGATCTCGATTTCCCTGCCCTGGATCTTCGGCCTGACGAAAGCCGACCTGTCCTTGAGATCGAAGTTCGGGGTGAACAGCATCTTGGTGCGCTCGAGAATGGAGCCGGCGGAAAAATCCTTCGGCGGCTGCATCTTCTCGACGGCGACGACGCGGCCTTTCTTCGTGCCGCGAATGACGCGATCCTCGTCCGGCGTGTCCTCGTGACCCTTGTCCTTGGCCGTAAAAGCCACCTTGCGGCCATCGGGCAGCACCATGCCGGCGCCTGAGGCGATCGAGCCGGTCGCTGCCGGACCGGCGAAGGCGAGCTCGGCCTGATGGATGGAGCCGGCCGGCGAATTGGTCAGCACCATGCGCCAGCTCTCCCCCTCACGATCGAGACCGGCGAGCATGGTGGCGAGATCGGCGTGGGAAGCAACGCTCGGGAAGATCAGCCAGCCGGCAAGCCCGAAGATAACGGGCGACACCCAGTTCTCGGGAAGAAGACGCAGCTTGCTACGGGAAGGGCTCTTTCGACGCAACACGAACTCCGTGCATGGAACGCGGGAACATGCCATCGAAAATCACTCATTAACCTTGACGTCCGGTTAACGGGGTGTGCCGGAAAGTGACTATGAGCGCCTTTGGATATTCTAATGTGGCGGATAGTTTCGTCCATCCAGAGCCGCTGCGCTCCTTCTGGCCTTATAGCTCTGCAGAGCGAGTTGGACGGGAACGCATCCCCAATCTCCGTTGTCCTCGGCCTTGAGCCGAGGACCCGTGCCGCTGCTGGCAGGTCCAGTGTGGATGCTCGGCTCAAGGCCGAGCATGCCGGAGGTTGAGATGGCGGAAGGGCCGTTCAAAGCGCGGTCACTCCCGTCAGCAATCTCGTCCGCACCCATCAAATAATAACGTGCGAGCCCAGCTCCACGACGCGGTTGGCCGGCAGACGGAAGTAATCCGAGGGGTTGGCGGCGGCGTTGGCCAGCGCAATGTAAAGACGGTCCTGCCAGTAGGGCATGCCCGACTTGGCATCCGGCACCAGTTTGCGGCGGCCGAGATAGAAGGAGGTCGACATGATGTCGAACTTCAGTCCGGTCTTGCGCAGCGTCGCCAGCGCCTGCGAGACGTTCTGCGATTCCATGAAGCCGAAGAGCAGCTCGACGCGCGAGAACCGTTCGGAAATCGGCTCGACCTTGTAGCGGTCGTGGCTCGGTACGCGCGGCTTGTTGACGGTGCGGATCGTCAGGATGACGTTGCGGTCGTGAAGCACGTGGTTGTGCTTGAGATTGTGCAGCAGGGCGGCGGGGGCCGATTCCGGATCGCTGGTCAGGAAGATCGCCGTGCCCGGAACCTGCGCCGGCGAATGCTCGCTCTTGCGCTCGATCGAACTGACGAAGGAAGCGAGCGGAATATCGGTGTGCCGGGTCTTTTCCATCAGGATCGCGGTGCCGCGGCGCCAGGTCCACATGACCACGGTAAAGGCGGTGGCGATCAGGATCGGGATATAGCCGCCATCGTGGATCTTCAGAAGGTTGGCGCCGAGGAAGATCATTTCGAGGACGACGAGCGGCGCGAGCGCGATCACCGCAACCGGCAGCGACCAATTCCAGCGGGCGCGGACGAATTCGAAGGCCATGATCGAGGTGACGACCATGGCGCCGGTGACGGAGATGCCGTAGGCGGTCGCCAATGCGTCCGACGTCTTGAAGCTCAGCACCAGGAAGATGACGCCAAAGAACAGCACGGCGTTGACCGACGGCAAGAAGATCTGTCCCGTGTTGGTTTCCGAGGTGAAGAGGATTTCCATGCGCGGCAGGAAGCCGAGGTTGATGCCCTGGCGCACCAGCGAAAAGGCGCCGGTTATGACGGCCTGGCTGGCGATGATTGTTGCGGCGGTGGCGAGGATGACGACCGGCAGCAGCGCCCATTGCGGATACATCAGATAGAAGGGATCGGACATCGTCTCCGGCTTGCCGAGCACGAGTGCGCCCTGCCCGAGATAGTTCAGCGTCAGCGCCGGGAAGACCAGCAGGAACCAAGCCCACTGAATCGGGCGGCGGCCGAAATGGCCGAGATCGGCATAAAGCGCCTCGGCGCCCGTCACCGTCAGGAAGACCGCACCGAGAACGACGACGCCGTAAAAACCCTCATGCAGCAGGAAACTGACGGCATAATAGGGGTTGAAGGCGGCGAGGATGCCGAAATCGTCGGAGATGTGGGAAATGCCGGCGGCGGCCATGACGAGGAACCAGACGGCGGTGATCGGCCCGAAGAACTTGGCGACGGCACCGGTGCCGCGCGATTGCACGACAAAGAGCAGCGCCAGGATCACCACCGAGATGGGCACGATATAGTCCGCCAGGCTGGGCGTGACGAGTTTCAGACCCTCGACGGCCGACAGCACCGAAAGCGCCGGCGTGATCATCGCATCGCCGAGGAACAGGGCAGCGCCCATCAGTCCGAGCAGCATCAGCAGTGCGGTATGGCCGTTGGCGGTCTTCATCAGAAGGGCGAGCAGCGACAGCGTGCCGCCCTCCCCGTCGTTGTCGGCGCGCAGCAGGAAGAGAACGTATTTGATGGTGACGATGATGGTCAGCGCCCAGATCATCAGCGAAATCAGACTAATGACCTCGAAACGGGTGACACCGTCATGGGCGACGGGCTTCAGCGCTTCCCGAAACGCGTAGAGCGGGCTTGTGCCGATATCGCCGTAGACGACACCGACGGAACCGAGCGCGAGATAGAACAGCTTGCGCGGCGTCATATGGCGTTCGTGCGGAGGATGGCTCTCTTCGGACATGAAATTTCAACAGGCTCCTCAGAGCCAGCCTTTCCAGCGAAAGAAGAAAAAGGGGATGACGGCCGATATTACCATCAAAGTCAGCGAATAGGGATAACCCGCCGTCCAGGCCAGCTCGGGCATGACATGAAAATTCATGCCATAGATCGAGGCGACCAATGTCGGCGGCAGGAACACGACCGAGGCGATCGAGAAAATCTTGATGATCGAGTTCTGCTCGATGTTGATCAGACCGAGCGAGGCGTCGAGCAGGAAGGTGATGTTGGCAGCGATGAAGGAGGCATGCTCCGACAGCGACTGGATATCGCGCGACACGGTGCGGCAGAGTTCCTTCGCCTCGCGGTCTTGCTGGATCGCCGGGATGGTGTGAAAGAATGTCATTAGCCGGGAAAGCGAGCCGAGGCTGTCGCGTAGCTTGCTGATCATACGATGATGGCCGGCAATATCGCGCAGCTTTTCCTCAAGGTAATTCGACGGCTTACGGACCTTTTTAGCCCGGTCGCCGAAGACATGCGTCGACAGGATGTCAATGCGCGAGACTGAGGTTTCCAGGATTTCGGCGGTCCGGTCGACGATCGTCTCCAAGAGCTTGGCGAGAAGGGCCGCACCGCTGCGCCAGTTTTCCGGCAGCCGGTGCAGGGCGGCGATGAACAGCGCAAAGGATTTAGGTTGGGCGTATCGGATGGTGACCAGACGGTTTCCGGCCAGGATGAAGGCGACATCGGTCAGCGTCGGCGCGTCGGTATCCGCCTTCCAGACCAGCGAAGCGGTCATGAAGACGGCGTCGTTCTCGATATAAAGGCGAGCCGACGGTTCGATGTCCTTCAGATCGTCGCGGGTCGGAACTCCGATACCGAGGACCTTTTCGACATAAAGCTCCTCCTCGCGGCTCGGCTCGATCATGTCGATCCAGACGATATCCTGGGGAACGGATGCCGTCTGCGAGAGATCGCGGATCTCGACCGATCTGCAATTGGAACAATAAGCGGTGATCACCGGCAGCGTCTCCGATGCTCACGCCACTTCGTGGTCATCATCTTCATTGCAAGCCTTTCCATCCGTCCGCCATCGCGGCAATGCGAGGGTGGCTCGTTCCAGGTCCAAACGGAAGCGGATCAAGAAAGTTCATACAACTCCGGCTGCATCCGGCCTTGAAGCCAGCATGCCCATTGTGCTCAACCGCATCGCAGTACCCATCCTTCGACCTTGCAGGCGGGCCGGACCTTCGAAACGAAGACGGCCGTCATGAGCATCTGCAGCAACGCCATCATGGCGCCGCGGCATATGAAGCAAAGCCGTGAAATAATCAAGACATCTTCCGTGAAGTGCGCCTTTTCACCACGTTTCCCGCACAATTCGGAGTGATCGCAACGGTGATTCGGCGGTTCAGCGCTTTGCTGTCATCCGCGCCCTGGCCCGGAAGTCGTGCCCATAGCCGGAGACGTCATTCGAAGACGATCGCCGGCGCCGGCCGCTGGGGTTGGCCGCCGAGCTGCTGCCACACCTTGGCGGCGATGCCGCGATAGATGCCGGCGACGACGCCGTTCGGATCGGAGGCGACCAGCGGCGTGCCGGCGTCGGAGGTTTCGCGGATGTTCATCGTCAGCGGCACCTCGCCGAGGAAGGGCACGCCGATGCGCTCAGCCTCCTTGCGGGCGCCGCCGTGGCCGAAGATGTCGTAGCGGGTGCCGGTGTCGGGCGCGATGAAATAGCTCATGTTTTCGACGATGCCGAGCACCGGCACCTCGACCTTGCGGAACATGTTGAGGCCCTTGCGGGCATCGATCAGGGCGAGATCCTGAGGCGTGGAAACGATGACGGCGCCGGCAAGCGGCACCTGCTGGGCCATCGTCAATTGCGCATCGCCGGTGCCGGGCGGCATGTCGACGACGAGGACGTCGAGCTCGCCCCATGCCACTTCGCGCAGCATCTGCATCAGGGCCGACTGGACCATCGGCCCGCGCCAGATCATCGCCGTCTCCTCGTCGACGAGGAAACCCATCGACATGACCTTGAGGCCGTAATTCTCCATCGGATTGATGATGCGGCCATCGATCTGCGTCGGGCGGCCGGAGATCTTCAAGAGCCGCGGCATGGAGGGGCCGTAGATATCGGCATCGAGAATGCCGACCCGGAGACCATTGGCGAGCAGGCCGAGCGCCAGGTTGACGGCGGTGGTCGACTTGCCGACCCCGCCCTTGCCGGAGGCGACGGCAATAATGGCGCCGATGCCGGGGACGCCGATCTTGCCGGCGCGGGGCGGCTGCTGCTGCGGCGCATGCGCGTGGTGCCCGTGATCGTGGCCCCCATGATCATGACCGGCGTGACCGTGAGGCGGATTCGGCACGGGCCGGGCGGCGGGCGCGGCGGACGCCGCCTTTCTGTCCGCGGTCAGCGTGACGAGCGCACCTTTGACACCCGGCATCTCCTTGATGACGCGCTCGGCGGCAAGCCGCATCGGCTCCAGCTCCTTGGCGCGCTCGGCCGGAACAGTGATGGAGAAATAGACCTTGCCGTCGGAAATGAAGACATCGGAGACCATGCCGAGCGCGACGATGTCGTGTTCGAGATCCGGTCCGCGCACGGTCTTCAGAGTTTCGAGAACCTGTTCCTTCGTGACGTCGGTCATTCCACCCTCATTGCTTCTTCTCGCAGACTACGGCGCCGCGCGTCTTTCATTGCGCACACATGATTTTAGTCCTAGCCGATTCCGACCAAGGCATGAAATCATGCGGTAGAGATAGTGGAGCCGCCCGCCTTCGCCAAACAAAATCATCGGGAGGAAAATCAATTCGCGGGCTTCGAAAAACGCCGGCGGGGACCCCGCGAATCCGTTGCGGCCATCAAGTCCGCCGGGCTTTTCGCCCTGATGGCCGCAACGGTCTCTCTCCCCGAGAACCGGCGCAATGCGGGGCGAACTAGCGCAAGCCGAAAAAAAGGCCAGAGAAAAGTGATCAGGAAGAGGAATTCGTGAACAGCTGCGAACGAAGCGGTGCCGAAAGGCAACAACCGCCTCCGACGCCGAACGCCGGGAGAGAAGCGGCGTCGGCGTCGGACAGCGGTGTGTCGGCCGCGCCATTTCCTGGCGCTGGTCATCAAAGTCCCCTCTGGACCTCTGGCAACAAAGATGCAGAAAGCGTGCCAGATGAAAAAAATCGGAAAAGCGCGGAGAAGTGCCGGGGCAGCATCCCGGTTTTGCCTAAGCACTGAGCGGCCGGCCACAGCGCGCCGCCATCTTTGCAACTTATTTGATCAGGCCGATCCGCAGCGCCTTGGCGACCGCCTGGGTGCGGTTGACCGTGTCGAGCTTCTTGGTGGCGCGATTGAGGTAATAATTGACCGTATGTTCGGACAGCGCCAGGATTTCGGCGATTTCGGCGCTGGTCTTGCCGGCCGCCGTCCAGTTGAGGCAGTCGATCTCGCGGTCGGTCAGCGAGTCCGTCATGCGCGCATCGAGGTTGCGGATTTCGGCAAGCCTGTCGAAGACATGGATGGCGATATAGCAAAGCTCGCGCATCTCGGCGGCGCTGAAGGGTTCACGATCGCCCGAGAAGGAGACGGCGCCGCGCAGGCCGGAGGCCTCATGGGTTGGGAAATAGGCGCCGCGCATCATCCTGAAACGCTCGAACAACCCCGTGACCAGGGCGGACTTGCCGTCGTCCCGCGACCAGGTCCCACGCGACATATCGTAAAAGAACGGCCGCGTCGATGTCCTCAACCGCCTCAGAACCGGGCTGTTCACCATCAAGCCCTCTTGGTCGTAAATCGCCAGAAGCTCGGCCGGCCAGCTGGTGATCACTGTGCTGGCTTGAAGATCCATAGAGGTGATCGGCGGCAGGTTGAGAACCATGAAGGCGCGGCTGCGATACGCTTCCGTCACGCGTTTCATGAAACGGAAGATATCGAACTGGGTCTTCAGCCCAGCTATTTCCTGAACATAGTCGTCTTCTTCAGTGGATACCTGTGACAAGGGTGCCATCACATTTCTTCATCTTCGACACAGCAATCGGGAAAATTCCATGCGAATTCTGCCGCCGCATGGTTGGATTGTATCGGGAAATTACAATCTTCGGTTTGAGGAAAATGTGCCATATGCTCAACATTGGGCACATGACCGCTGCATGATTGTAGATTTTCGCGCAGTAGTTGTCCAGATTCGCTAGGGCTCGATATCGCGCTCGTCATAAGCATGCTCCGCAAATCACGTCCAGCAATGGTACGGTAGATGCCTGTTCCGTCAGCGGCGCGGGCCGAGACGGACACGCATGCCTTCCATGATCTTTCTCGCCGCCCGCTGAACGGGAACGGCCCACTGGTGCAGAAGTTCCATCGACAGCCGATAGGCCGGGCCGGTGACCGAAATGCCGCCGATGAAGGTTCGATCCTCCGACCAGATGGGTGCGGCGACACAGCGGATGCCGGCCTCGTGCTCCTCGCGGTCGAAAGCATAGCCCTGTTCGGCAATCTCGCGGACTTCGGCGGCAAGCGTCTCGGCCGAAGCATGGGTCGAGGCGGTAAAGCGGGTGAAGCTCAGGCCGGCGAGGAGATCGACAAGAGTTTCGGGCGGAAGCAGCGAAAGAGCGGCCTTGCCGACGCCGGTGCAGTAGCAGGGCGACGCATTGCCGATCTGTGAATACATGCGCACCGGCTGACGGCCTTCGACCTTGTCGAGATAGATGATCGACTGTCCCCGGAGAACGCCGAGATGCACCGTCTCGCCGGTCGCCTGCTGGAGTTCGCTCAGGTGCGGCTCGGCAACCAGGCGGAATTCGTTGCGCGCCCAGCTGCGCGCGGCAAAATCGAGCAGGCGCAGGCCCGGCGCATAACGGCCGTCGCCATCGAACTCAAGCAACCCCTCCTCCACCAGGTGGCTGAGCTGGCGATGCAGCGTGCCGCGCGGCTGGCCGGCGAGCGCCAGGATATCGGTGAAGCGCAATGGCGCATCCGCGTGGGTGACGAGATCGAGGAGAACCATCAATTTGCCGAGGGTGCCGGTCTCGCGCGCTTGGGCCATGCCGTCGCTCGAAGTCATTGTCTATGTGCCATTGAATCGGTCCGCCCTTGCAAGCATGCGCCCTTGACAGAAAGGCCAGCATAATCCGATAATTCCACATAGTCAAATTAAGTTCCAAATAATGGAACACCAGAGACCGGAGGAGACGGTGAGCGCGGTGGCAGCACAATTTCCCGAGTTCAAGGATCGCGTCGTGCTCGTGACCGGCGGCGGATCCGGCATCGGCGCGGCGATCGTCGAAGGTTTCGCACGTCAAGGCGCCAAGGTCGCCTTCATCGACATTGCCGAGACGACCGGCACGGAACTCGCGGAAAGACTGTCGCGGGAAACGGCGCATCCGGTGCTCTTCTACCATGCCGATCTGCGCGACATCGAGGCGATCCGGCGCACGGTCGATGCCGTCGTTCAGACATCCGGGCCGATCCGCGTGCTCGTCAACAATGCCGCCTGGGATGACCGCCACGAATTCGACGCTGTGACCGAGGCCTACTGGGACAACAATCAGGCGGTCAATCTGCGGCACGTGTTCTTCACCTCGCAGGCGGTGGCGCCGTCGATGCGGTTGGCCGGCGGCGGCGCGATCGTCAATATGTCGTCGATCGCCTTCAAGCTGAACATGGGCGGATTTCCCGCCTATGCGGCAGCGAAAGCGGCAGTTGTCGGACTGACGAAGAGCATGGCCGGCCGGCTCGGGCCGGAAAATATCCGGGTCAACTGCATCCTGCCCGGTATGATCGTCACCGAGCGGCAGATGCAGCTCTGGCTCACCGAGGAAAGCATCGCACGCTCGGTCGAGCAGCAATGCCTGAAATTCCCGCTCAAGGCGGAAGCCATCGTCGGTCCCTGCCTGTTTCTTGCATCCGACTGCGCGGCGGCGATGACCGCCCAGTCCCTGATCGTCGACGGAGGCGTTTTGTAATGGCTAATCCCGCTTATGTCGCGGTGGACTGGGGCACCAGCAGTTTCCGGCTCTGGCTGATCGGCAGGGACGGCGGCATCCTTGCCGAACGCCGCAGCGGCGAAGGCATGACGAGCGCGGCAAAGACCGGCTTTTCCCAGGTGCTATCAGCACATCTTGCCGCCATCGAAGCGCCGGAAAGCCTGCCTGTCATCGTCTGCGGCATGGCCGGCGCAAGGCAGGGCTGGGTCGAAGCCGGCTATATCGACGTGCCGGCGCCGCTCGCCTCGATCCTCACCGCGGCGGTCCGCGTGCCGGGTGAAAGCCGCGACATCCGCATCCTGCCGGGCCTTGCCCAGCGCGATGTGGCGAGGCCCGACGTCATGCGCGGCGAGGAAACCCAGCTCCTCGGCGCGCTCGGTCGCGCGAATTCGGCGGCGCAGGCAGTCTGCATGCCCGGCACGCATTCGAAATGGGTGCATGTCGTGGACGGCAAGGTCACCGGCTTTTCGACCTTCATGACCGGCGAACTTTTCGACGCGATCAGCAAAAACACGATCCTGTCGCATGCCGTGTCAGGTGCCGAACAACAGCCGGCGGATGCGGCTGCCTTCGAGGCGGCCGTATCGGCGGCCTTTGCGCATCCCGCACTTGCCTCCAATCTGCTGTTTACCGCTCGTTCCGGCCAGCTGCTGCACGGGATCTCCGCCGCGGCCGCGCAGGCCCGGCTTTCCGGCACGCTGATCGGCCTCGAAATTGCCGGCGCGCTGCAAGATGCCGCCAACGGCACTGGCATCACCCTCGTCGCCACCGGACGCCTGCAGGCGCTCTACGAGCAGGCCTTCAACACCCTCTCCCTTGCCTTCACCGCCATCGACGCCGATGCGGCCGTGCGCCGCGGCCTATCGGCAGCCGCCGAAGCCATCTGGCCGAATTGAGAAAGCTGACACGATGAACCGTATCCCCTTCCCCGACATGAAGCGTCCGCTGATCGCCATCCTGCGCGGCATCCGGCCCGACGAGACCGAGAGCGTCGTCGGCGCCCTGATCGAAAACGGCCTGACGGCGATCGAGATTCCGCTCAACTCGCCGGAGCCGTTCGAATCCATCGAGATCGCCGCGAAGATGGCGCCGGCCGAGGTGCTGATCGGCGCCGGCACGGTACTGACGGTCGAGGCGGTCGACAGCCTGAATGCGGCCGGCGGCACGCTGCTCGTCACACCCAATGTCGAGCCCGAGGTGATCATCCGGGCGCGCGACTATGGTATGGTGACGATGCCCGGCGTCTTTACGCCGACGGAGGCCTTAGCGGCAGCGCGCGCCGGCGCCACCGGTCTCAAATTCTTCCCGGCGAGCGTGCTTGGCCCCTCCGGCATCACGGCGATCCGGGCGATCCTGCCGCCGGAACTGACGATTGCCGCCGTCGGCGGCGTGTCGGACAAGAATTTCGCCGATTACACCAAGGCCGGCATCTCAGCCTTCGGCCTCGGCACCAGCCTCTATAAGCCCGGAATGACTGCGGCAGAGGTTGCCGAGCGCGCCAAGGCGACCATTTACGCCTATGATGCAGCCATGGGAGCGTGAACGCATGACCGACATTTACGAGTTCGAAGGCAAGACCCTTTGCAACACCAATTCCGTTCTCGGCGAAGGACCGGCCTATGATCCGGACAGCAATACGGTCTGGTGGTTCAACATCCTCGGCAAGGAGCTGCACGAGCTCAGACTCGCAACAGGGGAGAAAAAGGTCCATCCGCTGCCCGTAATGGCAAGCGTGCTGGCCCGCATCGACGCCGAACGGCAGCTGATTGCGACGGAGCAAGGGCTTTTCGTGCGCGACGTGGCGAGCGGCAACCTCACCTTCTATGCCGCGCTCGAAAACGACAGGCCGGAGAATCGCTCGAACGACGGCCGCACCCATCCGTCGGGGGCACTCTGGATCGGCACGATGAGCAAGCGGGCGGAGAACCAGGCCGGCGCCATCTATCATGTCGCCGGCGGCAAGGTGACAAAGATCTTCAACGGCATCAGCATTCCGAATTCGATCTGCTTTTCCCCGGACGGCACGATCGGCTACTACACGGATTCCCGCATCAACCGGCTGATGCGCGTCATGGTCGATCCGCAGACCGGCCTGCCCTCGGGCGAGCCGATCGTGCTCGTCGACAGCATGAACGAACCCGGCGACATTGACGGCTCGGTGGTCGATGCCGACGGCTATATCTGGAATGCCCGCTGGGGCGCCGGCGTCGTCGATCGCTACAATCCCGATGGCTTGCGCATCTCGCGCTACAAGGTTCCCGCCGTCCAGCCTTCCTGCCCTGCCTTCATCGGCGCCAATGCCGACCGGCTGGCGGTAACGACGGCCTGGGAAGGGCTTGACGAGGATGCCCGTTCGGCTCAGCCGAGTGCCGGCGCGCTTCTGGAACTCGGCATCGAAGTCAAGGGCGTGTTCGATCCCGTCTATGTGCTCTGATTGCGGCGTCGGCCAGCCGCATTCAAGGCGCTCCCAAGCGGGGGCGCCTTTTTTCCTCTCGGCCCCGTTCGCTAATAAAAGTTCCGTGATAATCGAGAAATTTTCCGTGTTTTCAACCGGAACCAATCGGCGCACCACTCATTTTCCCTTCGAACCGGCGCGGCAAGGATGATGCATTGCCGAGTCAGCGATCACTCTAGGGAAATGAAAGTAGGTTCGAAATGACACGCAAACTTTTGACGACCGTTGCCGCTGGCGCGCTGTTTGCCACGGCTTTCGCACCGGCGGCATTCTCGCAGACGGCGCCGCAGCCTGCCGATCCCGCCGCCACCAATCAGGCAGCGCCGGCCGACCCGGCTGCCCCCAAGCCGGTCACCCCTGATGTCACCAAGCCCGCAGGCGACGCTGCACAGGCTCCGGCTGCAAAACCGACCACGGATGTAGCTCAAGGTACCTATCTGACGGAGCAGGCTCCGGACCAGATCAGCGCCAACACCTATATCGGCCAGTCGGTCTACAACGGCAACAATGAAAGCATCGGCAGCATCAACGACCTTATCCTCAAGAAGGACGGCGGAATCGTTGCCGCAATCGTCGGCGTCGGCGGCTTCCTCGGCATCGGCGAAAAGGATGTCGCCGTTCCGATAGACAAGATCACGGTTGCCCAGAACACCCAGGACGGCAGTCTCAAGCTGACAACAAGCGAAACGGCCGAATCGTTGAAGGCTGCGCCCGAGTTCAAGACACTGGCAATGCAGTCTGCAGAAAAGGCCCCGGCCGCAACCGGTACCGATACGACGGCAACCGGCTCGACCACGCCTAAGTAAACCGCGCGCGGTAGTATAGCGTAGGCGATGGCGCTCCTAGGGGCGCCATTGCTTTTTCTGATTGCATGTTTCACGCAATTCACCACGCAAAACCGCTGCGCACTTTTGCCTGACGCGATCCCGGGGGCAAAACCGCTGCGCACTTTTGCTGGGATTGGCTGTTTGCTTTACGCAATCCCGGACGCAAAACCGCTGCGCACTTTTGCTGGGATTGGCTGTTTGCTTTACGCAATCCCGGACGCAAAACCGCTGCGCACTTTTGCTGGGATTGGCTGTTTGCTTTACGCAATCCCGGACGCAAAACCGCTGCGCACTTTTGCTGGGATTGCTTATGCGCTGACGCGCTCGGCGGGCGCCATATCGTAATAGTTCTCGTGCAGGAAGCGCAGCGTGGCGATGCCATCGGCCGGACGGCCGAAATGGTAGCCCTGGCCCATGCCGCAGCCGAGTGTGCGCAGCTTCGCCGCTTCGGCATAATCCTCAATGCCTTCGGCCACGACTTCAAGCTCCAAGCCTTCGCACATGGAAAGGATCGCCTTGATGATGTGTTCGGAGGCGCGGTCGGAATTGATGCGCGAGACGAAGGCGCGGTCAATCTTGATCTTGTCGAAGATGAAGTCGCGCAGACGCCCGAGACTCGACTGGCCGGTGCCGAAGTCGTCGAGCGAGATGCGCACGCCGGCGGCGCGCAGATCGGCGATGATGCGATGGGCAGTATCGGCCGAACCCATCACCGCCGTCTCGGTGATCTCCAGTTCCAGGCGGTGCGGATCGAAGCCGACGCGACCGAGGATCGACAGGATGCTGCCGCTCGTGCCGGGATCCATCAGCTGCGCCGAAGAGAGGTTGAAGGACAGGAAGAGTTCGCGCGGCCAGGACAGGGCTGCTTCGGCGGCCTTGCGAAGCAGGGCCTCCGACAGCGCATCGATAAAGCCGCGCTCCTCGGCGAGCGGTACGAAGACGCCGGGGGACACGAAACCGAGATCGGGATCGTTCCAGCGGGCAAGCGCCTCGAAGCCGACGACCTGATTGTTGGCAAGCGAGACGATCGGCTGGAAATGAACGTCGATCGCGTCGGAGATGATGGCATTTCTGAGCGCCTGCTCCAGCTGTGTCGCGCGCTTCATCTCTTGGGCGATTTCACGCGAATAGACGGTGATCTGGCCGCGGCCGCGGCGCTTGGAACGATAGAGGGCGGTTTCGGCGCTCTTCAACAGTTCTTCGCAGTCCTCTCCGGCGAAGGGATAGATGGCGAAGCCGAAGGAGGCAGACAGACGCACATTGCGGTCGCCGAGGTCATAGGGCGCCGACAACACCTCGCGGATCATCTGGCCGAATTTCTCGGCGCTTGCCCGCTCGAAAATCAACGGCAGCACGAAGGCGAACTCGTCGCCGTCGTGACGGGTGACCAGCGCTCCGTCCGGAATGCAAGCCCGGAGCCGGTGGGCGACCTGGCAAAGGATCTCGTCGCCGGCCGAGGAGCCAAAGAGATCGTTGATCGGCTTGAAGCTGTCGAGATTGGCGATACCGATGGTGAAGGGCGCGGGATCGCCGGCGCGCTCGGCGGAGATTTGCAGCACCTTGTCGCGCATGCGATTGCGGTTTCCCAACCCGGTCAGCGGATCGGTATAAGCCATCGCCTGAAGCTCATTGTGACTCACGGTCAAGGAAGCTGTTTCCGCCGATTTCATCATCCAAACCCGAGCTTCCCTCCGCAGCCGGGGAGAGAATGACCGGCATTTCTTAACAATTCGCTAGTAATCAGCCACCTTGACGAACTGATCTACCCCAGATTTGGGGAGGTTGCGGTTTATGGGAGACGTCGACCGGACTTGCGTCTCATCCGCTCGCTCGAACCGGCGCAGCCCCTTCCGTCAGGTATTTCTGAAATATCGTCTCCAGCATGTCGGGACTGACAGGCTTCATGATGACGTCGTCCATGCCCGATTTGGCGCATTCGGCGCGATCGCGCTCGAAGGCCTGAGTCAGCACGCCGATGATCGGGGTGCGGGCTGCGCCACCGGCTTCCTCCATCTGGCGAATCAGGCGCGCCGCCTCGAAACCGTTGAAGCCCGGCAACGAAATGTCCATCAGCACCACCCCGGGCCGGTGTTCGGCCCAGAGGCGCACGACCTCGTCGCCGGTCGCCGCGATCATATGACGATAGCCGAGGCCCTCGAGGATCTGTGAAAACACGATCTGGTTGATATCGTTGTCCTCGGCGACAAGAACCTGCAGGCCGACCGTATCGTCGGAAATGCTGATTTCCCAATCCGTATCCGCACCGCCGCCGCTGTTGCGGCTGTTGCGGTTGAAATGGCGGGCGATCTGGAAGGTAAGTTCGTTGGCGATCTGGAACCCGTCCATGACGAGCGCCGGAATTCCATATTGTTCGGCAAGCTCGAGGCAGCGCATGCCCATCTGATTGTCGATGATCAGCAGATCGAGCGAAATGCCGGAGGAGGTGGCGATTTCCAGGAACCGCTCTTCTTCATCCTCGCCGCGCACCGAGCAGGATTCGAAACCATATTTCGTCAGCGTCCGCAGAGCGGCGGTCTCGGCAGCGAGGTCGGCGGTGACGACGAGGATCTTGCGGCCGGAGAAATTCTCCGGAACGATCGCCTCCATCGCTGCCGGCTCGCGGCGCTCCACCGCGCTCGGCACTGGCACATAGGCGCGGCGATAACTCTGGTTGGCGGAGGCGGTGATCGCCGAGGCGCGGTCGAACTCCTCGAGATCGGCGCCGTCGCGCGGCAGGTCCTGCATGGTCGACACCAGGAAATAGCGGCCGGGCTTGCCGATGCGGTGCTTGCGGCTGACGATGTCGCGCTCGATGCCGTCGCGGGAAATCTGCCGCTGGCGGGAGATCGACATCTCGCCGGTTTCCAGCACGTGACGATCGCTTTCCTCGAAGCGCTTGGCGATCTCGGGTGAGAAGAGGTCGCCGCTCTTGCGCCCGAGCACCTCGTCGGCGCTCCTCTGGTATTTCTCGCAAAAGGCGAGGTTCACCGCGACATAGGTGAGGTTGCGATCCTTGACGAAAAGCGGGAACGGCAGGTTATCGAGAATGTCTTCGGTGAGCTGCACCCGCTCCAGGTCCGAGCGCCACTGCTCCTCGCGCTTCTTGTCCTCGGAGATGTCGGAAACGACGGTGACGCCGTAACCGCCCGGCAGCCTGCGCTTGACGAAGCGGACCCAGCTGTCGGCGCCATGTCGCTCGACGGATTCGAAGCGCTCGCGCCAATGCGAGGCGATCTTCTGCGACAGCCAGTCCTCGCGACTGAGCGAGCCGCTCTGCTTGATATCATATTGCTGGCGAACGCCGGTATCGTAGATCGCGCCCAGGAAATCGCGCAGTCGGATTCCGGGCTTCAGCATCTCGGACGGCAAGGGGAAGAATTCGAGAATCTGGCGGCTTGCGAAGATCAGATGATCGTTCTTGTCGTAGATGATGAACGCTGCCGAAAGGCTGTCGCACACCGCATCGAAGAGCGCCGTCTGCAGATCGGCCCCGGCGAGCGTCCCGTCGGTCTCTGATGATGTGTCCGCCTTTTCGAAGCCGGCACTCATTCCATTTCGTCCCACATCTGTTCGATTTCGCGGCTTCCGGAGGTGTGTGATTAGAAATGCCATTTTTCTGTTAAAACCGGCTTAACACTACCGATCCCCGAATTCGGGGGAGCCGCGGATCACAGTTTCGCCAAGCGATCCGAGACCCCTTCCCTCCAGCCCGCGAATCCCCGAAAATAGCCCATGGCCATCAGACAGCTTTCCGAAACGCTCATCAACCAGATCGCCGCCGGCGAAGTCATCGAACGGCCGGCGAGCGCTGCCAAGGAATTGATCGAGAACGCGCTCGATGCGGGGGCGACGCGCATTGAGATCGCCACGGCAGGCGGCGGCAAGGCGCTGCTGCGGGTCAGCGACAACGGCTTCGGCATGGACGCCGCCGATCTGGAACTGGCAATCAGGCGCCATTGCACCTCGAAGATCTCCGAGACGCTCGAGGATATCAGAACGCTCGGTTTCCGCGGCGAGGCGCTGCCGTCGATCGGGTCCGTGGCGAGGCTCAGCATCGCAAGCCGCAAGCGCGACAGTGCCGGCGGCCACGAGATCGCCGTTGCCGGCGGCAAGGTCTTGCATCTCAGGCCCGCCGCCGCCAATCCCGGCACGATCGTCGAAGTCCGCGACCTGTTCTTCGCCACGCCTGCCCGGCTCAAATTCCTGAAGACAGAAAAGGCTGAAGCCGGCGCCATTACCGAGATCGTCAAACGCATGGCGATCGCCTTTCCCGCCGTGCGCTTCGTGCTGTCCGGCTCGGACCGCGCAACGCTGGAATTTCCGGCGACGGGCGACGATCATCTGGCGCGCATGGCGCAGGTGCTCGGCAAGGACTTCAGCGACAACGCCATTGCGCTCGACGCCGAGCGCGAGGAGATCGCGCTGACCGGCTTTGCCGGCGTGCCGACCTTCAATCGCGGTAACTCCGCGCATCAATATGCCTTCGTCAACGGCCGGCCGGTGCAGGACAAGCTGATCCTCTCGGCGATCCGCGGCGCCTATGCCGAGACGATCCCGTCCGGGCGTTATCCGGTGGCGGTGCTGTCGATCGCTCTCGATCCGGCCCTCGTCGACGTCAACGTGCATCCGGCCAAATCCGACGTGCGCTTCCGCGACCCGGGCCTGGTGCGTGGCCTGATCGTCGGCGCCATTCGCGAGGCGCTCGCGCGCGACGGCAGCCGGGCGGCAACGACTGGCGCAAGCGATATGCTGCGCGCCTTCCGCCCCGGTTTCCAGCCCTATGGGCAGCAGCCACAGGCGCCATGGTCGGCAGAGACCTCCCCTTCCCGCCCCTACCAGCCGGCACCGGCTTTTTCCGAACGGCCGCAGGCATCCTTCGACGGCCTGTCGATGCCGACCGCACGGGCCGAGCCGCAATTTTTTCCGGACCCCGTGTCTCCCGGCCTGGCCTCTCCTAGCCCGGCCGCGCCCGAAACCGTTGGGCGTTATCCGCTCGGCGCGGCACGGGCGCAGATCCACGCCAACTATATCGTCGCCCAGACCGAGGACGGGCTCGTCATCGTCGACCAGCATGCGGCGCATGAGCGGCTGGTGTTCGAGGCGATGCGCAAGGCGCTGCATTCGAAGCGGCTGGCCTCGCAGGTGCTGCTCATCCCCGAGATCGTCGACATTCCGGAAGAGGATTGCGACCGGCTGATGCTGCATGCGGCAGAGTTTGCCGAACTCGGTCTGGCGATCGAGCGTTTCGGTCCCGGTGCGATCGCGGTGCGCGAAACACCGGCCATGCTCGGCGAGGTCGACGCCCATGGCCTGATCCGCCAGCTTGCCGACGAGATCGCCGAATGGGATACGGCATCGGGCCTGTCGGCCAAGCTCGAATATGTGGCGGCGACCATGGCCTGCCATGGATCGGTTCGCTCCGGCCGGCGGCTGCGGCCGGAGGAAATGAACGCGCTACTGAGGGAAATGGAAGTGACGCCCGGCTCCGGCCAGTGCAATCACGGCCGGCCGACCTATATCGAATTGAAGCTCAGCGATATCGAACGGCTATTCGGCAGAAGCTGAAAAAGCTGGCAAAGCCGCCTTTGCGGGAGTATGGCAAACGGATGACAGACTGTAGGGAACGGAGCGCATGAATTTGTTCGAAGGGCACGGAAACCGCGAGGCGAAGATCCGCTATCTCGACGGCGATTTCCAGATTCTCTCGCCCGGCTCCTATGTGGTCTGCGCGATGACCGGAAAAAACATCCCGCTCGACGAGCTGCGCTACTGGAGCGTCGCCCGGCAGGAGCCCTATGCCGACGTTATATCTGCAATCGAAGCCGACAAACGCGCCGGCGTGCTGCCGAACCAGCGGCGCTAGGGAGACGTGTGCCGATGGGTGGTCGGCGCAGGCATCTGACCGAGGGAATCGGCGATCAATTGCATCCCGAGCCCGGGGGCTGCGATTTCGCCAATCGAGCGGTCAGATGTCAGGCCCGCCCGGCGAAGGACGAGCCGTTTGCTTGAACAGATGCCCGCAAGGCATCGACTACGGCGTATGCGCTCTCAACAAATCGCATAGAGAAGCAGCTACTTGAATTTCGCCATGTTCTCGGCCGTCACGAGCGCCGCGCCGGAGTCAATTAATGATTCAACTTTCTCGCCGCGAATAGACTTTACCAGCGCATCCACGCCGAGTTCCGCCATCTTGGTGGGAAACTGCGCCACTGATGCATCCTCGATTCCATTCTTCAGCGCTTCCTCTTCGCCGCAGCAAAAGTCGAAACCGACCAGCACAATCTTGTCACTGGCAATGCCGGCGTTCTTGATTGCGCGTGCCGCGCCAGCAGCGGGGGGGCCGCAAGCGGCATAAATGGCCTTGAGGTCCGGGTTTTTCGTCAACAGATCCTCGGCGACACTGATCCCGAGTTCCTCGGTGCAGTTGGTTGCACCTTTCCCGACGATCTTGACGTCAACGCCCTTCAGTCCTTCGAGCATACCCTTCACACGGTCATCGAGCGCCGGCACACCGGGCACGCCCTCGAGTATCCCGAGCGTATCGCCGTCATGGAGCACGGTTTTGAGGTATTCCCCCGCGATTTTGCCTGCGGCGAGGTTGTCGGTGGTGGCAAGCGCTGTCCTGCCGTTCCAATCCGGAATGTTGTTGTCCATCAGCACGACTTTGATACCGGCCGCTACCGCCTTGTCCAGGGCCGTCGACACGGTGGGATCGACGGGCGTGAGGGCGATGCCCTGCACCCCTCGTGTCACCATCGACTCAATCTGCGCGATCTGGCCTTCGATGTCGGTTGCGGACGTACCCTGGCCGTAGATGATCTCGACGCCCGGATTTCTCTTGGCGTAATCTTTCGCTGCGTCTTCCATTGTTGCGAAGAACGGTACAGGGAACTTGGTTATAAACCCGAGCTTCACTGGCTCCTCCGCCAGGGACGGGACTACAGAGACGACCAGGAGCGCAACAGCTCCCAGTAGGGATTGCGGTTTCATGATTACACCTCCCGTGTTTCGACCGCCCTCTTCTAGAGCGCGATCTCGTTTTCCGCTGCCCCAACCAAGCAGCGATCCCCTCAAGCCTCCGCACCGACGATCATCGCAACAACGTCCTGCTTGTTCGCCTCTGTGGGCTTCACTTCACCCACCTTGCGACCCTGCCGGAGGACAACCGCCCGATCGGCGATCTCAATGACATGCTCCATGTTATGGGTGATGATGATCACGGCATTGCCGTCGGCTTTGAGCTGATTGATAATGTCAAGAACCTGGCGAGACTCGCGAAGGCCGAGCGCCGCGGTGGGTTCGTCAAGGATCACCAGTTTGCGCGCAAAAACAATGGCACGTGCGACCGCGATCGCCTGTCGCTGTCCCCCCGACATCAGTGCGACCGGTGCGTCGAATTTCGGCAGCTTAACCTTCAGGCGATCGATGACGTTCGCTGCTTCCCGCTTCATTTCGCCCGTGCTGAGAAAGCGGAGCGGACGCGGCAACCAGGAGGGGAAAGAGATCTCCCGACCGCAGTAGAAATTCTGCACGGGGGTCAGGTTGTCGAAAAGCGCCAGATCCTGATAGACGGTTTCAATCCCGGCGCGGCGGGCGGCCGCAGTTGAATGAAGCGATACCGGAGCACCATCTATAAGGATCTCTCCTTCGTCGAGACTATGGAGCCCGCTGATGCATTTGACGAGTGTCGACTTGCCGGCGCCGTTGTCACCCAGGAGAGCCGTTACCTCACCTGAATAAGCATCGAAACTTACATTCTTCAGGGCATGGATTGCGCCAAAGCGCTTTTGGGCATTTCGAACCGAAAGTGCCGGTGTGGTGGATGCCGGGTTCATTGCACTGCCGCCGATTGAAGCACGCGTGCGCGCGACTCGAGATGGTTACGAAGCACGTCAGCTTCGACGGCGATGACGATGACGAACCCAATCGCGATCATCTGAAAGAACACGTCGACGCCGAGAAGGTTAAGCGCATTGCGGATGACGCCGATCAACACGGCGCCCATTAGGGCGTGGCCAAGGTGGCCTCGTCCGCCAAGGAAGCTGGCGCCACCGATGATCACAGCAGCAATCGTGTCAAGTTCCAGGAGATTGCCGTAGATCGGCGAGGCGGCACCGGTCCGCCCGGCAAGCAGCACCGCGCCCACGCCGGCACAAAAGCCAGAAACGATGTAGGTCGAGAGCAGAACGCCTCTTACCGGGATGCCCATGCTTGTCGCGGCGTTCGGCGAGCCGCCGACGGCATAGATCCATCGGCCGCAGACCATCGACTTCGTCAGAATCAGAAAAACGATCCCGAACATCCCGATGACAAAAAAAGAATTGGGTACGCCAAGCGTCGTCCCGCCGCCGATGGCGGTAACTGCATCCGGCATCCCACGTATGGTCGTGTGACCCGGAGCCAATTCGAGGGCCAGACCGCGGCAGATGCTCAAAGTCGCAAGCGTGATGATAAAGGGATGTGGCAGTCGACCATAGACAAAGACCAGGCCGTTTATAGCGCCAACGGCAGCACCGGCAAGCAGCATGGCCATGATGACGATGAACGATGAGTCAACCTGCTGGTAGACAAGTCCGCCAATGACTGTCGCCAGTGCAAGGTTCGAGCCTACAGAGAGGTCGATGCCGCGCGTCAGGATGACAAGCTGTTGGCCCATTGCCACCACAGCGATCACTGCTGTCTGCGCGAGGATGTTCCCGAGGTTTACCGGTTTTAAAAAAGCCGGGGTGACAATACTGACCACGGCGATAAGCATAATGAGGATTAACAGTGGACCCAGGCTCAACAGCTTCAGTCCCAGTGCGATGCCAGATTGTCTCGGATGGAAGGTTGCGTCCTGCGAACCACCAGGCCGGGACGAATTTTGAGGCAGCGTCCTGGAGTCTTCCAAATTCCCCGAGCCTCCCTGGTTTTTTATACATAAGAAACATATGATACACGTACGTCAACTTGTTTTTTATGGATATCTAGTCAGATCAGCAGTTGTGCCATGAGAACCGATACGACTTTCAAGCGGGCGTTCAACGATATGATCGACATTGTCCGCACGTTCGATCTTGGGGAGGAGTTACCCTCCGAAAATGCACTGCGCGCCCAGCTCGGCGTAAGCAGGACAACAGTGCGAAAGGTGCTGGCAGGAATGTCCGCACGTGGAATCATCGTATCTGAAGCGCACAGGCGGATCGTCCGTGAGCAACCGCTGCCGATAGAACGCTATCCACGCGAAGAGACCTTGGCGATTTCGGAACAGGTCGAAACAAGCTTCATGGACTGGATGTTGCGCGGTGATGCCTGCCCGGGCACAGAAATCAACGAGGCGGAACTAGCTCGTAGGTTCGGCGTCGCAACAACGATCGTCCGTGAGTTTCTCAATCGATTTCAGAAATATGGGCTGATCGAGAAACGCCCCAACGCAGGCTGGGTCTTCAAAGGGTTCACAGCGAGTTTCGCACTCGAACTGTTTGAGATCAGAGAAATGTTCGAAATGCGTTCGGCGCGGCTGTTCGCGGCCCTGCCCGACAGCTCGCCGGTCTGGAAGCAGCTCCACTCTACGCGGAGCGCACATTTGGAACTGCTCGCCGATATCGACTCCCGGTATCAGGATTTCTCGGAATTGGACAGCCGGTTTCACCGGCTGATTACGGCAGTTGCACCAAACCGATTCATTGAAAGCTTCCAAGACGTGATCGCCATGGTGTTTCACTATCACTATCAGTGGAACAAGCGTGATGAACGGGCGCGGAACGAGGTCGCCATCAGGGAACATCTTGCGCTCATCGAAGCC
Source organism: Rhizobium sp. NLR10b (assembly GCF_019685435.1). Taxonomy (NCBI): domain Bacteria; kingdom Pseudomonadati; phylum Pseudomonadota; class Alphaproteobacteria; order Hyphomicrobiales; family Rhizobiaceae; genus Rhizobium; species Rhizobium sp. NLR10b. The sequence goes on from NZ_JABDWV010000004.1 coordinate 257,406, forward strand.
CTCGAAAGCCGCAATATCGCGTTGATCGATCACGCCTGTCGGTTGCATCTGACGTCTGCTCGCGAAACTTTGCTTCATTCGATCGCATGATCGGGTTGCAGGCAGATTTAGGCGGCCCAGGTGGTTCACAGCAGCCAGTTACGGCCGCTCGGCCGTTCCTGAAGTTACTTTAGCCCCAGCCTTCAATTCCCTGAGGCGCCGATCACGGCAGGCAATGATTGCCCGGTCGATGATCAGACCCGGGGCGAGATGATCCTCGAAGACCATGTCGACCTCGATCACCTTGGCCTTCTGCGCCAATTGCTCCGCCTTGCCGTGATGACCGGAGAGGCGAACGAAATCCTTTGAGGTGGTGACGATCAGGAGGTCCTGGCGTTCGGCCGTCGTCAGGATATCGTCGATCTCCTCCTCGGTCAGGTGTTCGTGGTCGCCGAAGGTCTTGGCGACCGTGATCTCGGCGCCGCGCGATTCGACGGTGCGGAAGAATTTGGCGGGATCGGCGATACCGGCGAAGGCAAGCACCTTGATGCCGGCAAGCCTGTTGTCGCCGCGTACCTTCAGCGATGCGGTGAAATAGGGCTTTGCCGCGCGTGCCGCCATGCGGACGATGCCATCGGCAGCATTACCGCCGCCTACCTTCAGCAGTGCCGTCGCCGAACTCAGCTGCTGGCGGATCGGCGCGCGGACCGGGCCGGCCGGCACGATATGGCCGTTGCCAAGGCCGCGCGTCGCGTCGATGACGAGCAGCGCATAGTCGATCGCCAGCCGGGCGCTCTGAAACCCGTCATCCATGATGATGAGGTCGGCGCCTTCCGCGACCAAGCGCCGAGCGCCGTCGACACGCCGGCGGGAAATCACCGTTAGCGCCTCCTGGGCGAGCAAAAGCGGTTCATCGCCGACGGCGACCGCCCGGTGATGATGGGGATCGACCACCGTCGTCACGTCGAGCGAGCCGCCGTAACCTCTGCTGAGAAAGCCGGGCTTCAGGCCTTTCGCCTTGGCGGCGCGGGCGAGCGTCAGCGCCGTCGGCGTCTTGCCGGCGCCGCCGACGGTGAAATTGCCGACACAGATGACGGGAACGGAAACCGAAGCGCGGCGCGCATGGGCCATGCGATGGCCGGCGATACGGCCGTAGAGAAAGGACAGCGGCGCCAGCAGCCAGGCGCGCCAATCGGCTTTCCTCCACCAGAACGGCGGCGCTTCTGAAATCATTTTGCCGTCCCGCTCCCCGCCCGGCCAGAGAATTCGTTTTCCCGGCGGGATTGAGAGGTTAAAATCGATGAAAATGCAAGCCTTTACGATCAGGCCGGCTGCAGATCGGGCAGCAACGTCTCAAGGGCGGTGATATCGTCGAGCACATGATCGGCCGCCGCGGCAAGTGAATCGCGCGAGCCGGTTCCCGTCAACACGGCGATCCTAAGTCCCGTGCCGGCATTCAGGCCCATGTGCAGATCGTGGTTGTTGTCGCCGACCATGGCGACCTCGGATGGCAAAAGCCCGGTCGCAGCGCAGAAGCCGAGCACCATGCCCGGCTCCGGCTTGACGCCGAAGCCGCTGTCGTAGCCGGCGATATAATCGACATAGCGGGCGAAACCGAAGCGCTCCGCCGTCTGGCGGATGGAGCGCTCATTGTCGCTGGAGGCAACGCCGAGCTTGAAACCGCGCCGATGCAGCCTTGCGAAAAAGCCGGCAAGGTCGGTCACCGGCACGGAAAATTCAGCGGCGCCGGAAAAGAGGTCGTCGAGACGGATCGTCAATTCCCCGATATCGATCATCGATCCGGCGGCGACGAGCCCCTCGGCGATCTGCCTTGTATTGCCGGCGGCGAGCAGGCTGTCGGGAACGATATGGCCGCTCACCGGATCCATGCCGCAGGCAGACAGCAGCCGGTCGGCCAGAAGTGGGTCGCCCTCAGCGGCGATGCGGGCAAGCTCGCGATTGACCGGCAGCCAGCTCTCGTCATAGTCGAGCAGCGTGCCGTCCTTGTCGAAGAGGATGCCTTTGATATGCGCCGGGCCCGACATCGCGTCTCCTCAGACCTGGGCCGCGGCCTTGGGCAACAAACGCGCCTTGACCGTCAGCGGATTGATATAGGGTTCGAGCCCCTTCACCGTCGCCGATAGTGCGCCCCGCATCTCGTGCACGGTGGCGACGCCGGCCTCGATCATGGTACGGCGGGCTTCATCATTGGTCAGCAGGTAATGCACGCCCTTGGCCAGCATTTCGGTATCGCGCACCATGCGGGCGCTGCCGCTGCGGGCGAGCTTCTGATAGGCCTCGCGGAAATTCTGCACATTGCCGCCGGAGAGGATGGCGCAGCCGAGCATGGCAGGCTCCAACGGGTTCTGACCACCCTCGGCAAAGAGCGAGCGGCCGACGAAAGCGATTTCGGTCAGACGGAGATAAAGCCCCATTTCGCCGATCGTATCGCCAAGGAAAACATCGACATCGGCCGACAGGACATCGTCACGGGTGCGGCGGGCGACCTTCAGTCCCTGCTTGACCAGCGCCGCCTCGATCTCGTCGCTGCGCTCGGGATGGCGGGGCACGATGATCGTCAATTGACGATCGCGCTCCTTCAGGGCGCGATGGACGATGCCGGCGGCATTCTCCTCGCCGTCGAAGGTGGAGATCGCCGCCCAGGTCTTGCGATCGCCGATCTGCTTCCTGTAGCGGGAGAAGACAGCGCTGTCATAAGGCGGGGCGTCGGTATCGACCTTCAGATTGCCCGAGGTGATGACGGGAACGGCACCGAGATTGCGGAACCGCTCGGCATCGACATCGGATTGGGCAATGACGAGGGCGAGGTTTTCGAACAAGGCCTCCGCAATCGACGGGCGGCGGCGCCAGCGGGCAAAGGAGCGGTCCGACATGCGGGCATTGACCAGGATCTGCGGGATGCGGCGACGGCCGAGCTCCAGCACCGTCGCCGGCCAGATCTCGGATTCGGCGATAATGGCGCAATCGGGCTGCCAATAGTCGAGGAAGCGGCTGACGGATGGTTTCAGATCCAGCGGCACATATTGATGGATCGCCTCCTGGCCGAGGCGCTCGGCGGCGAGCCTGGCGGAGGTGATGGTGCCGGTGGTCAGGATGACATGGATCTCGCGGCGGCGGATTTCGCGGATCAGCGGAATGACGGCATTGGTTTCGCCGACACTTGCAGCATGGAACCAGACGAGCGGGCCTTGCGGCCGGTTGGCGCTCGGATAGCCGAAGCGTTCCAGGCGGCGCGCCCGGTCTTCCTTGCCCTTGGCCGTGCGGTAGGTCAGATAGAGGCCGACGACCGGTGAGGCCACGGTTCCCGCCAGACGGTATGTGCTCAGACCGAGCCGCGCCATCCGGGAGCTCATCGCGCCAGCCTCCGACCCAAGACGATCGACATCAAACCCATTCCCTTATTATCGTTGCGGCCGGAATGGCCGATCAATTTGTTCAGAATGCGTCAAACGATCCGGATCGACGGGCGCCCGATGCACGAAGGCCCGTTCGGCTGGCGGCGGCTGCCGAGGTCAGTTGCCCCCAGCCTTTTGATGCGGATCGAGCAGACGGTGCATGTGGACGATGAAATAGCGCATATGCGCATTGTCGACCGTCTGCTGCGCCTTCGCCTTCCAGGCCGTCAGCGCCGAGGCATAGTCGGGAAAAATGCCGACGATATCGAGACCGTCCAGATCACGGAACTGGACGTCTTCGAGGCTTTCCAGTTCGCCGCCAAAAACGAGGTGCAAAAGCTGCTTCTTGTCACCGGAGTCAGTCATTTTCTTGTTCTCTTTCTGCCGAATTCCTCCGCCACCTCATCTGCGGGATTTTGACGGAAACGTCAACCGTCTCCTCGCCCGGCAAAAGCCGTTAGAAACTCATCGATCCGGGCCGTCGGCGCCGCACAGAGCACCTTATGGGTGACGTCCGCCCTGTTATAGACGATCGGCTTGCCGTCGAGATCGACGAGGCGGCCACCGGCGCAGGCCAGAACGAGATCAGCGGCGGCAAGGTCCCAGTCGTGCGAATTGCCCTTGACGAAGGTGGCTTCGAGGCGGCCGTCCGCCACCATGGCGATGCGATAGGCGAGCGATGGAATATATTTTTCGCGCCTCACGCGGTCACGGAACGCCGGCGGAAACGTCCTCAACAGGTCTTCGCCGACCGCAAGCCGGCTCACCTCGTCCGGCCCGGCGGCGGAAACGGTGAAGGGCACGCCGTTCTTCAGCGCCACGCCGCCATCGACCGCTTCGTAGAGCTCTTCGAGCGCGGGCGCATAGAGCACACCGGCGACCGGGCGACCGCGATGCACGACCGCGACGCTGACGCACCAGACCAGCTGCCCACCGAGGAAGGCGCGGGTGCCGTCGATCGGATCGACGATGAACAGCGTCTCGCACGAGAGGCGGTCAGCATCGTCCTCGGTTTCCTCCGACAGCCAGCCATAATCCGGCCGCGCCTTGCGCAGGATCGTTTCAAGCGTCTTGTTGGCGGCGAAATCGGCGGCGCTGACGGGAGAGCGGTCGCCGTTCTTCCACCAGACCTCGGGAGACTGGTTGAAGAAGCCGAAGGCGACCGCGCCGGCCTCCTTGGCAGCATCGGCGATCAAGGCGAGATCGCTCTGCCAACGCAGCTTTTCGCTATCGCTCATCCGTCAACCCATTTCCTGCCGCCCGCTTCTCACTGTCCGGCGAGCGTCATGCCTTCGATCGCGAAGGTCGGAGCCGCGACGCCGAACTTGCGGTCGATGTCATTTGCCGGCGTCAGGCGCATGAACATGTCCTTGAGGTTCGAGGCAATCGTCACCTCGGACACCGGGAACGTAAGTTCGCCGTTCTCGATCCAGAAGCCGGTGGCGCCGCGGCTGTATTCGCCGGTGATCATGTTGACGCCGTGGCCGATCAGTTCGGTGACGTAAAAACCGTTGCCGGTGCTGCGGATCAGCTCCTCCGGCGAGATCTCGCCCGGCTCAAGGGCAAGGTTGGTGGAAGACGGCGTGACGGCGCTGCCGCCGCGCACGCCGCGGCCATTGGTCCGCAGGCCGAGTTCGCGGGCCGTCGAGGTCGAGAGGAACCAGTGCTTCAGGACACCGTCTTCGATCATGACAAGCCGCTCGCCGGACACGCCCTCACCGTCGAAGGGACGCGAGGAAGGCCCGCGCACGATCAGCGGATCGTCGGTGATCGACAGCCCTGACTTCAGCACCTGCTGACCCATCCTGTCGCGCAGGAAGCTGGTCTTTCGGGCGACGGCGGCACCGTTGATCGCACCGGCGATATGGCCGACGAAACCGCGGGCGACGCGCGGATCAAAGACGACCGTGACATTCTTGCCGGTCGGCACCTGGCGCGGATTGACACGCTTGACCACCCGTTCGCCGGCCCGGCGGCCGATTTCGGCGGGATCGTCGAGTTCGGCGTAATAAAGCCGGCTGTCGAAATCATAGTCGCGCTCCATGCCGGTGCCTTCGCCTGCGATGACGCTGACGGAGTTGCCGAAACGGGAGGCCATGTAACTGCCTTGGAAACCGTGCGATGTGGCGAGAACGAGGCCGCCCATGCCGGCCGACGCGCCGGCGCCGGAGGAATTGGTGACGCCCGTGACTTCAAGAGCTGCCGTCTCGGCGGCAAGAGCCGCCTCGCGCAACATCTCCGAGGAGACTTCGGTGGCATCGAGCAACTGCAGGTCGGGATAGGACTTGGCAAGGTTCGCCTCGTCCGCCAGGCACGCATACGGGTCTTCCGGGGAAACCTTGGCCATGGCGACGGCCCGTTCGGCCAGCGCCTGGAGATCGAAGCCCGGATTGGCCGAAACGCTGGCGACGCGCTTGCCGATGAAGACGCGGAGCGAAAAATCGTCGCTTTCCGACGATTCTGTCCCCTCGACCTTGCCAAGCCGGACGCTGACCGATTGCGAGCGAGAGCGAACGACGACGGCGTCGGCAGCGTCGGCGCCCGCCTTCCTTGCCAGATCGATCAATTGACTTGCGCGGGAAAGAAGTGTCGAGGAATCGATTTCAGAGGACATGATTTGGCCTTTCCTTCGGCATCCATTTATTGTGCACTCTCCCTGGCATCAAGGCCGCCGCCGCCGATTCTTTGTCAGGGCTGCCAGGATGTTTCCCGCCGTCGAAAGAAATTGCCAGCATGTCAGCGCCCAACGACCTTTTTTCCGAAACGATCCTGCTGCTCGGCGGCGCGGTGGTCGCCGCGCCGATCTTCAAGAAGCTCGGGCTCGGAACGGTGCTGGGTTACCTCGCCGCCGGCATCGTCATCGGCCCCGTCTTCCACGGCATCACCGATGGCGAACAGATCCTTGCCGTGGCCGAGCTCGGCGTCGTCTTCCTGCTCTTCATCATCGGCCTGGAGTTGAAGCCAAGCCGGCTCTGGCAGATGCGGCGCGATATCTTCGGTCTCGGCACGGCGCAGGTGGTGGTAACAGGGCTGGCGCTGACCGCGCTCGCCTGGTTTTCCGAAGTTCTGGATTGGCGCGGCAGCATCGTCGCCGGTTTCGGGCTGGCGCTGTCCTCGACGGCCTTCGCCATGCAGATCCTCGAGGGCGACGGCGACGTCAACACGCGATACGGGCAGCGTTCCTTCTCGATGCTGCTGTTCCAGGACCTGGCGATCGTGCCGCTCTTGGCGCTGATCACCGTTCTCGACGGCAGCGGCAAGGGCAGCAATACGCCGCTCACCGATTTTGCCGTGGCCGTCGGTGCGGTGGCGGCGATGATCGTCATGGGGCGCTACCTGCTGACGCCGCTCTTCCAGATCATCGCCCGCACCGGCGCGCGCGAGGCGATGATCGCGGCGGCGCTCTTTGTCGTCATGGGATCGGCAAGCCTGATGCAGCTTGCCGGGCTGTCGATGGCGATGGGGGCCTTCCTGTCCGGGGTGATGCTGGCCGAATCCTCCTACCGGCACGAACTCGAGGCCGATATCGAGCCTTTTCGCGGCGTACTGCTCGCCATTTTCTTCATCGCCGTCGGCCTGTCGCTGCAGCTCGGCGTTCTCGTCGACAACGCGCTCTTTGTTATCGTCACTGTGCCGATCGTCATGGCCGTCAAGGCGATCATTATCTACGGGCTCTGCCGGATGTCAGGATCGCCGCACAATGACGCAATCCGCATTGCTTTCCTGTTGCCGCAAGGCGGCGAATTCGGCTTCGTGCTCTTTACCACCGCGGGCGTCGTCGGATTGATGTCGACGAGCACCGCATCGCTGCTGGTGGCGATCGTCACGCTGTCCATGGCGCTGACGCCGATCGGCGCGGCGCTGTCGAAGCGGCTGCTCAACGGCGATGAACAGGAGGAGCTGGCCGAGGATTTCGAAGGTGCCGGCGCCGACGTGCTGATGGTCGGCTTCTCGCGTTTCGGCCAGATCGCCGCCCAGATCCTGCTTGCCGGCGGGCGCAGCGTCACCGTCATCGATTTTTCCGCCGACCGTATCCGCCAGGCTTCCTCCTTCGGCTTTCGCATCTATTTCGGCGACGGCACCCGCAAGGACGTGCTGCGCTCGGCGGGCATCGACCGCGCGAAGATCGTGCTCGTCTGCACCCAGAAGAAGGAGATCACCGACAAGGTGGTGGAGCTGGTGCAGGCCGATTATCCGCAGACGCGCCTCTACGTACGCTCCTACGACCGCATCCATTCGATCGAACTGCGCAACAAGGGGATCGATTACGAGCTGCGCGAGACACTGGAATCGGGCCTGCTGTTCGGAAGGCGGACGCTGGAGGCGCTCGGCGTCTCCGAAACCGACGCTTATGAAATCGGCGAGGACATCCGCAAGCGCGACGAGGCGCGGCTCGCCCTGCAGGTCTCCGAGGGGCTCCAGGCGGGGCGCGACATGCTGTTTTCCCACCCTGTCCGTCCCGAACCGCTAGTCAAGCCGAAGCGCGCCGCCGATCCTTTCGAGGATGATCCGCTGGCCGGAATCACGGATGCGACGGCGGACGCATAAATCAAATCCGCAGGCGCGACGCTCGAGCGGATCGACAAGCGGAAGGCACGGAGGTTACTGCCAGAATCTGTCAGCATGCCTCTCTAGGGTCCTCCTGACTGACACACAGGAGGCTAACATGATCGACAGCAACAGCATTCTGCTTTTCGTAATCGACGCGCCGAAGAGCGCCAGCTTTTATGCGCGGCTGCTCGGGCAGGATCCCGTCGAAGCCAGCCCGACCTTCGCCATGTTCATTCTGCCTTCGGGGCTGGCACTCGGACTGTGGGGCAAGGCGGGCGTCGAGCCTGCTCCGGCTGCGGCGGGTGGCGGCTGCGAGGTCGGTTTCAAGGTTGCGACAGCAGACATGGTTGATAGGCTCCACACCGAATGGCAGGACAAGAGCGCGCCGATCCTTCTGCCGCCGACCAACCTCGATTTCGGCCGTAGCTTTGTCGCGGCCGATCCCGACGGGCATCGTCTGCGCGTCTACAACGTGGCGGAGGACTGAGCCATGTCGCGCAGCTGGATCGCTGTCGCATCAGCAAACCATGTCCGCATCGGACGCAAAGCCGGGTTCATGCAAGTCTGTCACGGCAAGGCCGCTCCGCTTAAGCGGAGCGCGCCAGGCGACCGCGTCATCTACTATTCGCCGACCGAAACCTTTGGCGGCACCGATCGCCTGCAGGCGTTCACGGCCATTGGCATGATCGAGGAAAAGGAGGCATATCAGGTGGAGGTTCACCCGGGCTTCCGCCCCTGGAGACGGGATGTCGCCTGGTGGCGAGCCACGGAAGCACCCATCCGGCCGCTGCTCGGTCGGCTATCTTTCACCAGCGATCGGGCTGGCTGGGGATATCGACTGCGCTTTGGTCTCTTCGAAATCGACAATGATGATGCCGAGCTCATAGCCGAAGCAATGTTCTCTGAACCGCTCGCTCATGTCGCGCGGACGCGAACAACGGTGCCCATGCAAGGTTCTTTAGCGTTTTAGCCGCGCTTCGATCTCGCGGTCGAGGGCGAATTTCAGGTCGTCCTTGACGCCGACGGACATGGCAAGCACTTCGCGGGCTTTGAGGAAATCCATGACGCCGGTGCGGCCGACCGTCGGGCGCAGGAAGATATGCGGCTGGCAAAGCTTCAGCTTCAGGGAGATCGCCGTCTGCATCATCAACTGGCCGGAACCGAAGATGCTTTCCATGCGGTTCGGGATATGGGTGCCGTCGCCTTCCGGGGCGCCGACGACGTCGATGCCGACGACGATGTCGGCAAGATCCATCAGGCATTCATAAGGGACCGGATTGCTGATGCCACCATCGATCATTACGCGGCCGCGCAGGCGCACCGGCATGAAAACGGCGGGGATGGAAGACGAGGCGGCGAGTGCCGGAAACAGCTCGCCCTCTTTGATGATCACCTCGTTCTGACCGTAATAATCTGTCGTGATGACCTTCATCGGCACCAGCAGATCTTCAAATCGGGCCGGCAGCTCGGAGGGCAGGAAGGCTTTCAGTATCCGTTCCAGATTGAACTGGCCGATGCGGATGCCCTTGGCCACCGCATCGCGCACCGTTGTCGGTCGCATCCCCCAGATGCGGGCAACGACGGCCGTCTTGTTGCCGACGGTTGCCAGCGCATGTTCGCGGATTTCGGCGCCGGACATGCCGGCGGCCATGCCGGCCCCCATGATGGCGCCGATCGACGAACCCGCAATCGCAACCGGGCGGATCCCGAGTTCGTCAAGGGTTTCAATGACATGGATATGGGACAGGCCGCGCGCGCCGCCGCCGCCGAAGGCAACCGCGACTGTCGGCAAATCGCTGATCGCAGGCAGTTTCGGACTGATGATCTCTGCCTGCTGCACGCCCCGCCCCTGCGCCTATTGCGGCTGATATCGGAAGAAATGCACCCTCGTATCGCCAAAGATGCGGCTTTCGAGGAAAACATAGGAAGGGTGGACCGAAACGACAATGTCGGCGCGCTCTTCGAGCACCGCGATCGCCCCCGGCCGCAGCCAGCCGCCGATGGCGGCCGCCGCCATCGCCTTCTCGCCGAGGCCTTTGCCATAGGGCGGGTCGGCAAAGAGCACATCGAAAGGCTCGAGATTGCCGACGCTGCCGAGATTGGTCGCATCGCGGCGCAGGATGCGGGTGCGTCCATGCAGGCCGAGCGCATCGATGTTTTCCCAGAGCAGCGCCCTGCCCTGGATGCTGTTTTCGACGAAGAGCGCGTGGCGACAGCCGCGCGAGACGGCTTCGAGGCCGACGGCGCCGGTGCCGGCGAAAAGATCGAGGATCCGGGTGCCGTCGACGCATTCCGGATAGGCATGGCTCAATATATTGAACAGGCTCTCGCGTGTCCGGTCGGCGGTCGGCCGGATCTCGTTGGATTTTGGCACGGCGAGAGGCCGTCCGCGAAACTCACCGCCGACGATCCGCACCGCGCGTCATTCCCTTTCCTCGAGCACCACCTCTGGACGGACCGCCCGCGGGCCTGTCACCGCCCGGCCTTTCACCGCCTGGCTTGGCGCCCTTCGGTTTGCCGGAAAAATTCTTGGGTCCGCCGGACCCGGCGCCAAAGCTCTTGCCGCGCGGCTTATCGCCCGAAGGCTTGCCGCTCACAGCCTTGTCGCCGAACGACCGTTCGCCGCGCGGACGCTCGGAGCGACCCTCGCCGGCGAAGCTTCTGGCTGTCCGCGGGCGCTCGTCACCCTCCTCGCGCGGCTTGCGATCGCCACGCGGCTTGCCGGCGAAAGGTCGATCGCCCCGCGATGGACGATCGCCGAAGGGGCGGTCGCTGCGCGGACGCTCAGAACGGCCCTCGCCGGTGGAGACTCTGGCGGCACGAGGACGTTCGTCACCATCCGCACGGGGCTTGCGATCGCCGCGCGGCTTGTCGCCGAAAGGCCGGTCGCCGCGCGATGGGCGATCGCCGAAGCCGCGGTCTTCGCGAGCGGGACGATCCCCGAACGAGCGCTGGCGGCCGAAGCCTTCGACCTCATCCTTGCGGCGGGGCTGCTCGCTCGAACGGATCCATTCACCGTCCTCTTCCCGCACACGGTTGATCGGCGTGCGCGGGCGATCCTCGATGCGATCGAAAGCATTGGTCTTTGCCGCCGGCTGCTCGCCGCGCCGGCGCGCAGTCTGCGCATTCTTGGCGGCCTTGGCCGCCGCCTTCTCGCCGAGAGGCCGGGCGCCGGGCGCCATCCAGACATTGGCGCTGCGGCGCTGGCCGAGCGGCTGGGCGCGCTTCGGCTTGTCTTCATCCCTGCGGCCGCCGTCGCGGCGATCGTCGTCTCTGCGCCCGCCGTGGCGGTCGTCACGTTTGGTGTCGAGGCGGCTCAGCGCCCGCTCACGCTTGTCCTCCTGGCGCCGCGGCCGTTCGCGCTTTTCCGGCGCCGCCGGTGCCGCGGCCTGTTCCTCTTCCTCGGCGGCGACAGCCGGGGCGTTGTAGATCGGCGCGTCGAAATTCGCCTTGGCTTCCTCGATCAGGCGCGGGCCGAGCTGGTCACGCAATGTGCGGCCGCGCACCTCGACGACCTGGCCTTCCGGCAAATCGCCGAGCTGGAACGGCCCATAGGAAATGCGGATCAGACGGTTGACGTCGAGACCGAGAGCGCCGAGCACATTCTTGATTTCGCGGTTCTTGCCTTCGCGAAGGCCCATGGTGATCCAGACGTTTGAGCCCTGGGTGCGGTCGAGGGTTGCCTCGATCGATCCATAGAGCACGCCGTCAACGGCGATGCCGTCCTTCAACTTGTCGAGCGCTTCCTGATCGATCTCGCCATGCGCGCGGACGCGGTAGCGCCTCAACCAACCGGTCGCCGGCAGTTCGAGGGCGCGGGCGAGGCCGCCGTCATTGGTGAGCAGCAGCAGGCCTTCGGTGTTGATGTCGAGCCGGCCGATCGACATGACGCGCGGCAGCTCTTCCGGCAGGTTGTCGAAGACGGTCGGACGGCCTTCCGGATCGGCATTGGTGGTCACGAGGCCCGCCGGCTTGTGATAGAGCCAGAGCCTAGTGCGCTCGATGCCACGGATCGGTACACCGTCGACCTCGATGCGGTCGGCAAGTGTGACGTTGACGACGGGGGTTTCGAGAACCGTGCCGTTCAGCGTCACACGGCCTTCCATGATCATGCGCTCGATGTCGCGGCGGGAGGCGACGCCTGCGCGCGCCATCACCTTGGAAATGCGCTCGGCCTTGGTGTCGCTTTCGGCTTCGGCCGCCGCCGGGCGCGCGGCCGCGGCCTTCGGACCGGCTTTCGGCCTGATATCCCGTGAAAGGGGCTTTGCGCCCGGGCGTTTTGGCTTGTCTTTGGGTGTCATTTGCTGTTTGCCTGCCTTTTGGGCCTGTCTATCAGGTCACGCATCTGCGGTTAAGTGGAAATTCTTGCGATCGTGAAGACAAATCGTTTCATGGAGATGGCGCTTGAAGAAGCGCGCGCCGCAGGAGTACGCGGCGAGGTGCCGATCGGCGCGGTCGTCGTTGTCGACGATATCGCCGTTTCACGCTCGGGAAACCGCACGCGCGAACTCAAAGACGTCACCGCGCATGCCGAAATCGCCGCAATCCGGCTCGCCTGCGAGACGCTTGGGCAGGAGCGCCTTGTCGGCGCCGATCTCTATGTGACGCTCGAGCCTTGCACCATGTGCGCGGCAGCCATCTCGTTTGCGCGCATCCGCCGGCTCTATTACGGCGCCGAGGATCCGAAGGGCGGCGCCGTCGACAATGGCGTGCGATTCTATGCACAACCGACCTGCCATCACGCTCCCGAGGTCTATTCCGGCATCAACGAGGTGCAGTCGGCCGAGATCTTGCGGCGATTCTTTGTGGAACGGAGAGAGGCGCCGTAGTGCTCAGTGCCCGCCGCCATCTTCGGCTTTTGCGCTGATAGCTGCCCCTCACCCTAACCCTTTCCCCGCTCGCGGGGCGAGGGGACGTGCCCTGCGAGACGCTGGTGAGGAACGGAGACGGTGTGGCATGTCCGTTCGCCCCGCGAGCGGGGTCCGAAAGACGGGCGAGGCCCGTGGCTCGACGCCGGTCGGTGGCGGCAGCCGGATGAGGGGCTGCCATCACCGATCTCCTGCGGCGGCGCTAAGCGCTCGGAAAACCCCTACTGCAGGAAGTTCCACCACTGCTTGCCGGAATTGGCGATTGCCGCATCCTTCTTGCGCTTCTTCTGCTTCTTGAGCTCGGGCTCGCCGACGTCGTCGAGCTTTGCCGGGTCGTCGACGGTGCGGTAACCGGGCGGCGGATCGGAAATATAGCGGCGCTGATCGAGGTATGAGCCCTTCTGCAGGGCGCGGGCCTCGCGATAGGCCTGGGTCTGGGCTTCGGTCGTGCGCCGGCCGCCTTCGATGGCGGAGCTCGCCAGCGGCGAGCGGTAATTCGGGTTGTCCGAATTGGCGTCAGCCTCGGAAACGAGGCGGGCGCGGGTCTCCTCCGGCGATTCAAGCCATTGCGGATTGTCCTTGTTGGCCACCGTCGGCTGCGGCGCGATAAGGGTCTCGCGCTGCCCCTCAGCCGGCAGCACCAGCGTCGGACGCGGCGTATATTTGACGCCCTTGTTCTTCGGGTCGGGCCCGGTCAGCGACACGGACTGGCCGAGATCGTCGGTCAGCTGCTCCATGGCCGTCTTGTCGGTGCCGTAGGTCGGGCTGCTGGCGCAGCCGGACACCAGGGAGCATCCCACCATGACAACAGACAGGCAGGCGCCTACACGGAACCAATGCGTTGCGAACATGAAAACCCTTCCAGCCACCGGTGCAATCGTCGCCCTACCGGACAACCGTCCCCCTGACGCAAAAATCCGGCCATTTTCAGGCAGCTTTTACCGGATGAACGCCTCGAAGGCAATTCACCCGGCAAATATCTTCAGGGCGCGGATGCCGAGTTCGCGCAATGCGGCGGCGTCGCGCGCTGAGACGTCGGGATACTCCGGATCGGAACCGACATCGGTGGTGATGCGCCAGGAACGCGCGCATTTGACGCCTTCGGCAAGCCTCGGCACGACGGCAACATCAGGCACCTCGGCAAGACGGAAAGCGTCAGCCGGGCCAGCATCCGTCTTGATCGTGATGCCAGAGGTGATGCAGACTTCGCTGAAGTCCTGGCCCTCGAGCGCCTTGCAAAGCGCCGCGTCGGCGACATGCACGACCGGAGCCGCCTCGAGCGAGGAACCGATGCGCTTGTCCTTGCGCTCGATTTCGAGCGCGCCGGTCACGACGCTGCGGATTGCGCGGATCTTTCTCCACTTCTCGGCCAACGCATCGTTGCGCCATTCCTTTGCGACCGGAGCGAACTGCTCCAGATGCACCGAGATGGCCGAGGGATTGCGCGAGAGCCATGCCTCTTCCATGGTGAAGGGCAGCATCGGCGCAAGCCAGGTCACCACGCAATCGAAAATCATGCGGATGACATAAAGCGCCGAGCGGCGGCGAAGGCTGGAGGGCGCATCGCAATAGAGCGCATCCTTGCGAACGTCGAAGTAGAAGGCCGAGAGCTCGACATTGGCAAAGTCGATCAATGCGCGGGCGATCTTCTTGAAGTCGAAGGCATCATAGTTCTCGCGCACGAGTTGGTCGAGCTCGGAGAGACGGTGCAGCATCAGTTGCTCCAGCTCCGGCAGATCGGCAAGCGCAATGACCTCGCCCTTGTCGTGGGCGAGCGTGCCGAGCATCCAGCGGATGGTGTTGCGCAGTTTGCGATAGGCGTCGACATTGGTCTGGATGATCGTCTTGCCGACGCGGAGATCATCGGCATAGTCCGAGGTCATCACCCAGAGACGCAGGATATCGGCGCCGGCATCCTTCATCACTTCCTGCGGGGCGGTGACGTTGCCCTTCGACTTCGACATCTTCTCGCCCTTCTCGTCCATGGTGAAACCATGGGTGAGGACGGCGTTATAGGGCGCGCGGCCGCGGGTGGCGGCCGATTCCAGGAGCGAGGAATGGAACCAGCCGCGATGCTGATCAGACCCTTCGAGATAAAGGTCGGCCGGCCATTTCAGGTCGGGGCGGTCTTCCAGTGTGAAGGTGTGCGTCGAGCCGGAGTCGAACCAGACGTCGAGGATATCCATGACCTGCGTCCACTTGGCCGGATCATGCTCGTTGCCGAGGAAGCGCTCCTTGGCGCCTTCGGCGAACCAGGCGTCTGCGCCCTCTGCGTCGAAGGCATTGAGGATGCGCTGGTTGACGGCCTCGTCCTTCAGGACTTCGCCCTGCTCATTCACGAAGACGCAGATCGGCACGCCCCACGCTCTTTGACGGGAAAGCACCCAGTCCGGGCGCTGCTCGATCATCGCGCGCAGACGGTTTTGGCCAGCGGCCGGCACGAAGCGGGTGTCATCGATCGCGCTCAGCGCCCG
Organism: Rhizobium sp. NLR10b; assembly: GCF_019685435.1. Lineage (NCBI taxonomy): Bacteria > Pseudomonadati > Pseudomonadota > Alphaproteobacteria > Hyphomicrobiales > Rhizobiaceae > Rhizobium > Rhizobium sp. NLR10b. Next base: position 272,694 of record NZ_JABDWV010000004.1, read on the forward strand.
ATTGCGCAGCGTCGTCCCATCCGACAGCGTCTTGTCCATATAGACGAACCACTGCGGCGTGTTGCGGAAGATCACCGGTTTTTTGGAGCGCCAGGAATGCGGATATTGGTGCTTCAGACGGCCGCGGGCAAAGAGCGCGTTCCGATCGATCAGCGCCTTGATGACGCGATCATTGGCATCGCCCTTCTTGCCGTTGTCGTCGATCACGCGTGCGCCTTCCAGACCGGGGGCATCGGCCGTGTAGAAGCCGCCGTCGTCGACCGGAAACGGGATCTTGGTCTCGATGCCGCGCGCCTCGATCTCACGGGCATGCGCCATCCAGACGTCAAAGTCTTCGCGGCCGTGGCTCGGCGCCGTGTGCACGAAACCGGTACCGGCATCGTCAGTGACATGATCGCCCTCGAGCAGCGGGACTTCGAACTCGTAACCGCCGTCGAGGCCTCTAAGCGGATGCGCGCAGGTGATGCCGGCGAGATCGGCAGCCGTGACGTCGGCGAGACGCTTGTACTGCAGCTTTGCCTTGGCAAAAGATTCTTCAGCCAGCTTGTCGGCGAAGATCAACCTTTCACCCGGGCGCGGGCCGAAATCGTTCTCGGCGGCCGTGACTTCGTAAAGACCGTAGGCGACACGTGAGGAATAGGCGATCGCGCGGTTGCCGGGGATCGTCCAGGGCGTGGTCGTCCAGATGACGACGAAGGCATCCTTGAGGCTCTCCGAGCCCTTCGCGACCGGGAACTTCACCCAGATCGTGTCGCTTTCATAATCGTGGTATTCGACCTCGGCTTCGGCAAGCGCGGTGCGCTCGACGACCGACCACATGATCGGCTTGGAGCCGCGGTAGAGCTGGCCGCTTGCGGCGATCTTCAGCAGTTCACCGGCGATACGGCTTTCCGCATGGAAGTTCATCGTCAGATACGGGTTTTCGAAGTCGCCGACGATGCCGAGGCGCTGGAACTCGTCGCCCTGGACCTTGATCCACTTCTCGGCATAGGCGCGACACTCGCGGCGGAACCCGATCATCGCCGCCGGCTCGCTCAGGTCGGGCTTGGCCTTGCCCTTGGCGCGATAGTTCTCCTCCTCGATCTTCCATTCGATCGGCAGGCCGTGGCAATCCCAGCCGGGCACGTAGTTGGCGTCATAGCCGCGCATCTGGAACGAACGGTTGATGACGTCCTTGAGGATCTTGTTCAGCGCATGGCCGATATGGATGTTGCCATTGGCGTAGGGCGGGCCGTCGTGCAGGACGAATTTCTCGCGGCCGGCGGCGGAGGCGCGCAGTTTCTTGTAGAGATCCATCTGCTGCCAGCGGGCAACGAGCTCCGGCTCCTTCTGCGGCAGACCGGCGCGCATCGGGAAATCGGTTTCGGGCAAATAGAGGGTCTTCGAGTAATCGATCTTTTCGGCGGTTTCGGTCATGTTCGACAATCGTTTTTGGCGGCCCAGGGAGGGGCGCAACGGACGTGAAAATAGGTGGCGGCGGAAGCGCCTGCTCGCAAGCGCCAAAAACCCGGACCTCCCGGCCGCTTAGCGCGCGCGGAAGGCCGGGCCGATAATTCGTATCGTGGTCGCCAGCCGAAATTTCGTCATAGCGCCGGTTCATAGGCGTTTTTGCCGGGAAAAGGAAGAGAAGAAATCGCAGGCCTGGCAACCCAGGTCAGGGCCGATTCCACCATGCGGAATATCCCGAGCCGTGACGAACTCAGGCGAAACACAGTTTCCGATCAAGTTCGCCGAGCGGCACGACGCCCGCCAACAGCGCCCTCGCCTCCTCCTCGTCGCGTTTGATCTGGGCGACGAGCGCATCGAGGCCGTCGAATTTCAGCTCGGGCCTGATATAGCCGAAGAAGGAGACGGCGCAGCGCTGGCCGTAGAGATCGCCGCTGAAATCGAAGAGATAGGTTTCGAGCAGCGGCGCGCCGTTTTCCGTGACGGTCGGTCGGCGGCCATAGCTGGCGACGGCATCGTGGAGCATTCCGTCCTGGCGGCGGAAGCGGACGGCGTAGATGCCGGCGGCGAGTTCGGCCTCGGGCGGCAGGCGCATGTTGGCGGTGGGAAAACCGAGCTGGCGGCCGAGCTTTTCGCCGTCGATCACCTCGGCTTCGACAGTGTAGCGGTAGCCCAGCATGCCGGCCGCTTCGCTGACATTGCCGTCCTTCAGGAGCGCCCGGATGTGGCTCGAAGAGACGACGTCGGCGTTCTCGTCGCGGAAGGCATCGATCAGAGTGACGCCGAAACCATAGGTCTGGCCGGCATTCATCAGAAAGGCAGGACCACCTTCGCGACCGCGACCGAAATGGAAATCGAAGCCGGTGACGACCTCGGAGGCGCCGAGCCAATCCTTCAGGATCGAATGGATGAAATCGTCGGCCGAGCGCTGCGAAAATTCATAGTCGAAGGGATATTCGATGACCGCATTGAAACCAAGGGTTTCCAGGATGCGGGCCTTGAGCGGCGCGGGCGTCAGACGGAAGACCGGTGTCTGCGGCCGGAACACCGTGCGCGGATGCGGCTCGAAGGTCAGCACCAGGGCAGGAATGCCGCGCGCCTTGGCGATTTCGAGCGCACGGTTCAGCACCGACTGATGGCCGCGATGCACGCCGTCGAAATTGCCGATGGCGATCACCCCGCCCTTGAGATGGGCGGGCAAGGGTTCGCGGGTTTCATTGCGGTGGAAGACGGTCATCGGCTGGCTTCTCTTCATGCAAGACGCGGCATCCACCACTTCGGCGCCGCCTTCTCCCGATCGAGATAGGCGTTGAGGATCGCTTCGTCGGTCTCGCCGTTCAAGGTGTATTCCTTCGCGTGAATACCGCCGCTGATGTAGAGAAGATCGAGACCGAAATTCAAGGCGCCGCGCACATCCGTCGGCATGCCGTCTCCGATCGCCAGCACGCGGTCAATGGAAAAATCGCCGCGAAGCTCGCGGGCGGCCGCAAGCGTCGCTTCGTAGATCGGCTGGTGCGGCTTGCCGGCAATGCGGGTTTTGCCGCCTAATTGCTCGTAATAGGCGGCCATGGCGCCGGCGCAGGGGATGATGCGATGGCCACGTTCGACGACGAGGTCGGGATTGGCGCAGATCATCGGCACGTCGCGTGCCTGAAAATCCAGAAGCATGTCGGTGTAATCCTCGGGCTTCTCCGTCTCGTCGTCGAAAAAGCCGGTGCAGACGAGCGATTGCGCTTCGCCCGCCGGCCGACGTTCGACGCCAATGCCTTCGAGAAGCGCCTTGTCGCGCTCGGGGCCGAGCAGAAAGACCGTCTTCGGCCCTTCTGAAATCAGCCCGCGAGTGACGTCGCCCGAGGTGACGATCCGGTCATAGGCGCTGTCGGGGACTCCGATATGGCGCAACTGCTCAACCACCTGCCAGGAAAGGCGCGGCGAATTGGTGATGAGGACGACGGCGACGCCGCTCTCACGCGCGGCTTGAAGGGCGGCGGCGGCCTTCGGAAACGGATCGACGCCGTTGTGAACCACCCCCCAGACGTCGCAGAGCACCACGTCGTAATGCGCCGATATCTGCGAGAAGTTTTCTATCCGCCTGGCCATGCCGATTTCCCGATTTGCTTCAGTCACCGGTGACATTGCAAAGGCGCAAGGCGATGGCAAGGCATTTTCTTCACCTTGGCAGACAAGAGCGCCGGCAATCCCGGCCAGAGCGAATGGCAAGGTCGGGCGACGTTGCCGAACGCAACGGTTAGAGAACATTTCAACGACAATCTCCGATAATTCACCGCCTCTTCACAATTCCGGCACAAAAATTCGTGATTGCTCTCATTGACTCCTCTCGGAGCCATCCCTAAATGCTCGAGCGCTAGCACTCACCTTAGAGGAGTGCTAACACTTATCCATGTGGACCGCTCCGGTCCGCGAATGTCATTCGATCGAGGGATTAGACAATGGCAAGCACCAATTTCCGTCCGCTTCACGACCGCGTCGTCGTTCGTCGCGTCGAGTCCGAAGAGAAGACCAAGGGCGGCATCATCATTCCCGACACCGCCAAGGAAAAGCCGCAGGAAGGCGAAATCGTCGCCGTCGGCTCCGGCGCACGTGACGAGTCCGGCAAGGTCGTGGCTCTCGACGTCAAGGCTGGCGACCGCGTTCTGTTCGGCAAGTGGTCCGGCACTGAAGTCAAGATCAACGGCGAAGACCTTCTGATCATGAAGGAAGCCGACATCATGGGCATCATCGGCTGATCGGCCGATCCGCTTTCCCGAAATGGCTGACGGGCGTTTCGCCCGAACAAATCGAATTCAGGAGTCACAAACATGGCAGCTAAAGAAATCAAGTTTGGCCGCACCGCGCGCGAAAAGATGCTGCGCGGCGTCGACATTCTCGCCGATGCAGTGAAGGTCACGCTCGGCCCGAAGGGTCGTAACGTCATCATCGACAAGTCGTTCGGCGCTCCGCGCATCACCAAGGACGGCGTTTCCGTCGCCAAGGAAATCGAACTCGAAGACAAGTTCGAAAACATGGGCGCCCAGATGGTCCGCGAAGTCGCTTCGAAGACCAACGACATCGCCGGCGACGGCACCACGACTGCAACCGTTCTTGCCCAGGCGATCGTTCGCGAAGGCGCCAAGGCCGTTGCCGCCGGCATGAACCCGATGGACCTGAAGCGCGGCATCGATCTCGCCGTTGCTGAAGTCGTCAAGGATCTCCAGGCCAAGGCCAAGAAGATCAACACTTCGGAGGAAGTCGCCCAAGTCGGCACGATCTCCGCAAACGGCGAACGTCAGGTCGGTCTCGACATTGCCGAAGCCATGCAGAAGGTCGGCAACGAAGGCGTCATCACGGTTGAAGAAGCCAAGACCGCCGAAACCGAACTCGAAGTCGTCGAAGGCATGCAGTTCGACCGCGGCTATCTCAGCCCCTACTTCGTCACCAACCCGGAAAAGATGGTCGCCGACCTCGAAGACGTCTTCATTCTCCTCCACGAGAAGAAGCTCTCGAACCTGCAGTCGATGCTCCCGGTTCTCGAAGCCGTCGTCCAGACCGGCAAGCCGCTCCTCATCATCGCTGAAGACGTCGAAGGCGAAGCCCTTGCAACGCTCGTCGTCAACAAGCTGCGCGGCGGCCTGAAGATTGCTGCCGTCAAGGCGCCTGGCTTCGGCGACCGCCGCAAGGCCATGCTCGAAGACATCGCCATCCTGACCGGCGGCACCGTCATCTCCGAGGACCTCGGCATCAAGCTCGAAAGCGTCACGCTCGACATGCTCGGCCGTGCCAAGAAGGTTTCGATCTCCAAGGAAAACACCACGATCGTCGACGGTTCGGGCGCCAAGTCCGACATCGAAGGCCGTGTTGCCCAGATCAAGGCGCAGATCGAAGAAACCACCTCCGACTACGACCGCGAGAAGCTGCAGGAACGCCTTGCCAAGCTCGCTGGTGGCGTTGCCGTCATCCGCGTCGGGGGCTCGACCGAAGTCGAAGTCAAGGAGAAGAAGGACCGCATCGACGACGCCCTCAACGCGACGCGCGCTGCCGTTCAGGAAGGCATCGTACCGGGCGGCGGCGTTGCCCTGCTCCGTTCTTCCGTCAAGATCTCCGCCAAGGGCGTCAACGACGACCAGGAAGCCGGCATCAACATAGTTCGTCGCGCTCTGCAGGCTCCGGCCCGCCAGATCGCTGAGAACGCTGGTGACGAAGCTTCGATCGTCGTTGGCAAGATCCTCGACAAGGATCAGGACAACTACGGCTACAACGCCCAGACCGGCGAATATGGCGACATGATCGGCATGGGCATCATCGACCCTGTCAAGGTCGTTCGCACCGCCCTGCAGGATGCCGCTTCCGTCGCATCGCTGCTGATCACCACCGAAGCCATGATCGCCGAGCTGCCGAAGAAGGACGCTCCGGCTATGCCGGGCGGCATGGGCGGCATGGGCGGTATGGACATGATGTGATAGGCCTCCGGCCTGTCACAACATCGTCCATGAAACCGCCCATCATTCAAAATGGTTCAGCGCGTAAAGCGCGCTGAACTGGCGGTATGGACATGATGTGATAGGCGAAAGCCGTCACTGAAATCCATTCCGGCACATCCGGAACAGGAAGGGCGGCCCTCGGGTCGCCCTTTTCTTTTCGCCAAAAATGATTCGACCCGTTGCGCGCTATTTTATGCTGCGCAGTGCGTCCGCGCTCGCGAAGCTTTCGTCAGGCTTATGTCGCCGCTCATTTCCTATGCGCGGGAGATTGCTTACGGGGGGCAGGCTTTCTCCCGCAAGCGCAGCGAAACGGGTCGAAAAGCGCTGAAACTGATCACTTCTGGCCGAAGACGCGGGGATGCCGACATTTCCCGCAACTGATGCCGATCCGAACAGCCCTTAAAAAGCCGTTGCCGTTTGTGCAAAAGCTCCTATAAATCCGCGCTGCAATTGATGCGCGCCCGGCGATGATTTTCGCCATCAGACGAGCGCGAGAAGGCGATGCCATAGTTGCGTACTCGAGAGGCTCCGGTCCGGAGACTCGAACGGCCGCAACGATCGCCGGTGTAGGCGCGGGCATTATGCCCCTGTCCCATGATCCTGTTTCTTTGTGTTTGCCGAGCGTGCGGCGTCGGAGCCGCATCCGAACTGGGGAACGCCTTGTTTAAGATCGCCAAAGCCAATGCAGCCGTGCCCTTGATGACCGGCTCCCTGAACGACAATCATCAAAATCACCAGATGCTTGCTCAGCTGTCAGTTTCCGAAAGCTGGACCGGAGATTTTTCGACCGGCCTGATCCGTCTCGGCAAATGGAGCGCGATGCTGCACGGCATCTCCGCCGATGAATGCGGCCTGCTGAACCTGATCCGCTGCTACGATACCAAGGATCGCAGCCACGTGCTGGAGCTGTTCGAGCAGGCGGCGACGCACTGCTCCTCTTTCTGTTTTTCGACGACGATCATCACGCGGAACGGTTTCCGTCAGCCGCTGTTCTGCATGGGGGAGTCGAGCGGGCTCGAGGAGAAATACAGCGGCCGCATGGCCGGCGTCTTCATCTTTCCGCGCTTCAAGCTGCAAGACGCAACCCAGATCACAAGCTGGCAGTGAAGACCGGCGACGCGAGATAAAGGCCGCCTCCGGGCTCAGCCACTAACGTAAAACGTGGAATCGCTAAATTTGCGGTTCCCTAAGCCTATCGCGTGAACCTAACTTCACGTGGCAGGCTTTCGGGCATTGGCTTCTGATTTGGTATTCGGCGCATAGCGGGCCGCGAGAAAGCTCGTCTCGACCAGTATCGGTCACCGCGATGCGGCCGGCATGACATCAGCACCATCCATGACATAGGTCGCGTAGCGATGGTCGCGGATCAGGCTTATCTTTTGCCCGCGCCATTCGAGCAGCATGAAATAGGAAGGACCGCCCGACGGTTCGGCCGATACCAGCAATATTTCCCGGCCTTCCAGCCAGGCCGGTTCGAGCCTGACCGGCGGATATTGGGCATAGTAGGTGAAGAACCGACCGACGTCGGCGGCACCCGAGATTTCCGGCCGTCGCGCCTGGCGAAGCCGAACGTCATCGGCCAGCAAGCGACGCAGCGCGTCCCAATCTTGGGCGTTGAAGAGCGCTGCAAAGTTCTGGGCCTCGGGACTTGGCGACGGCGCGACCTCAGACCGCACGTCGGAGATCGCGCGCAATCGCGTCCTACCGCGCGACAGATGGGCCTTGACGGCATCGACACTCAGTTCCAGCAGCGCTGCGATATCCGCAAGCGACTCTCCCAGCACATCCTTGAGGATCACCGCGCTGCGTTGCGGCACCGGCAATTCTGCAAAATGACCCAGGGCGATACTCACCGTGTCCCGCCGGATCAGCGCGTCCTCCGGGCCGACGGCGCTGATATCGGCCAGATCAAAGGCCATCTCAAGCGGCTCCGACCGGCGCGTACTGCGCTGGCGCAGGGCATCTATGGCTCGATTGTGGACGATGCGAAACAGCCACGGTCGCAGCCGCGTGCCCGGTGGGATCGAGCCGGCCGTCGCAAATACCCTGACAAACGCGTCCTGAATCACGTCCTCGCCGTCGATCACCGAACCCACCAGACGAGCAGCATAACGATGCAGTTGGGGGCGAAGCGCGTCCGCTTCCCTGGCCAGGTCTTCGAGCAGAGTTTTCCTCTCTTCGGCCCCGAGAGCTGGGTCTTTCGTCATTCGATGACCGTCACACCTGTATCACCACGCACGGCATAGACCATGGCCTCGGCGAGGCCGGAATCGCCGATCAGTTCGGCGACCGTATCACCGAAAGTCCGCGGCGTCATGTCCGGCCAGGTGGCGGCCTGCTCGGCAAATGTCCGACCCGCCTTCGCAGCATAGGCCCCAATTCCGGTATCGCCCACACCAGTTCCAACGAACATCTGCCGGGGAACGATGACCCGGAACCGCAAGCCCAGGCCGAGTTCGGCCGACAAGTCTTCGGCATATTTTGCAATGAACCACTGCGCGCGCTTGGCGCCGGCATAACCTCCCGATAGCGGCGACCCCTGCACGGCGGCTCCGCTGGAGACCAGGACGACGAGCCCGCCCGGCGCCATTGGCAAAGTCAGGGCAGCCTGTACCCAATGCAGCGCGGCCTTGACGTCCACATTCCAGTTGGTCGTGAATGCCTCCCAGCCAATGCGGTCGATCCGTTCCATGGACGGTTTCGCACCGGCATTCATGATGACAATATCAGGTCGCGTCTGCTCCATGATCCGCCACGCCGCGTCGGCATCGGTCGCATCGGCGGATATGGCGGTGACGGCCGGTTGCTTAGCCGGCCGCTGCTCAGCCGTCGCGTCTCGGGCGACCACGGTGACTTCGGCCGCGCGAGCAACGAATGCCTCGGCGAGCCCACTCCCCAAGCCGCGGCTCCCGCCGACGACCACGATTCGCTTTCCTTCCAGATCCATTTCTCAGTCCTTAGTCGGGTCGGTTTCGACCGCTCGACGACGGTCGCAACAACGACGCTTCAAGGAGGTGAAAAGAGTCATCGCCATCTGCGATTTGTGGAAGCCGGCGTCAAAAAAGCCTGACTCCGACCGAATGCCGCCGGGATTGCGGTCGTCAGCCGAAGCGGATCGCGTCCTTGATACGGGGTTTGCCGGTTTCCAGTCGGACTACCGCGCCGAACCTCCACATCTGCGGCGATCGCGAAGTTCGGGCGATGCGGGTTCTTGCAAAAGCTGACGTTCACTCCCCGGGAGAGAGAGGCAATCGAAGCCGCGTTGAGTGTCCGAAATCTCCAGCTTGAGTAATACCCCCTTAGTGGCTGGGCCTCAGGGCGGCCTTTTGCATTTTCCGGCGGATCGTCCGTTACTCCGGTTTGACCGGAATGTTGAGGCCTCTGGCGCTTGCCGGGCGGGCGATGCAGCGCTCCAGCCAATCGGAGACTGCGGGGAATTTCGCATAGTCGAGAATCTCACGGCCGCCATAGAAGATGTCGGCGCCGCGGACCCAGGTGAAGGTGGTGATGTCGGCGATCGTATATTGATCGCCCATGATCCACTGACGGCCCTGCAACCGGCCTTCGAGCACGCCGAGCAGGCGTTTGGATTCATCGCGGTAACGCTCCACCGGATAGGAATTATTGGCGACCTTGTCGGCGGCGAATTTGTGGAAATGGCCGAACTGGCCGAGCATCGGACCTATTCCGGCCATCTGGAAAAACACCCACTGGATGCATTCATAGCGGCCGGCGGCATCGGCGGGGATGAGCTTGCCGGTCTTTTCGGCGAGGTAGAGCAGGATGGCGCCGGATTCGAACAGGCCGATCGGCTTTCCCCCAGGCCCGTCCGGATCGATGATCGCCGGAATGCGGCCGTTCGGGTTCAGGGATTCGAATTCCGGCGACTTCTGCTCGTTTGCGGCAAAGGAAATATAATGCGGCTCATAGGGGAGCCCAAGTTCTTCGAGGGCGACCGATACCTTCACCCCGTTCGGCGTCTGCAGGGAATAGAGCTGGATGATATCGGGATTTTTCGCCGGCCAGCGCGTGGTGATCGGAAATGCGGAAAGATCTGCCATAGGGGACTCCATGTTTGGCGGCGACCATAGAAGACGATGCTCCAGAAAGGCAAGCGACGGCATCGTTCCATATTATTGAACGAAGCGTCTGCTTCCGTTTATCTTTCCATAACGGCAGAAAAAGGCGACATAGAACGCATCAGAGGTCCAACAGGTGCCGGGGCACCAAGATCTCCAGAGCCATTCAAACGGAGACAATGTCCATGTCGAACGCCAACAATGTCATCATCCTGATCGCCCGGATCCTTCTTTCCTTCATGTTCATCTTTGCCGGCTTCGGCAAGGTCACCGATCCGGCTTCCACTGCCGGCATGATCGCCGGCGCCGGCCTTCCGGCCTCCACCGCGCTCACCTATCTCGCCGGTCTCTTCGAACTCGCAACCGGCATTGCCGTGCTCGTCGGTTTCCAGGTCCGCATCGTCGGCTGGCTGCTTGCCGTCTTCTGCGTCTTCACCGGCGTGGTCTTCCATCTTGCGCCAGTCAACGTTCCCGATTTCCCGGCCGCCGCCAACGGCTGGATTAACGGCCTGAACTTCGTCAACTTCCTGAAGAACATCACGCTCGCCGGCGCCTATATCATGCTCGCAACCAATGGCGCAGGCGCCTACTCGCTCGACGCCCGCCGCGGTGCCTACGCAGCCGCCTGATAGCAGTTGATATCCTCCCAAAAATGCAAAACCCGCCGTCATCCGACGGCGGGTCATTTTATGCCTTGATGACCGGGATCAGAGGGCGGCGCGCACCGCCTCGATGATCGCCTGCACCGCCGGCTCGCCCGCATGGCTCTCCTTGCGGGCGCGCACGAGGCAAGCCTCTGAATGCAGGATGATGCCGTCCTGGAGCACCTTCAGATGATTGGCGCGCAGCGTCGAGCCGGTGGAAGTGATATCGACGATGATATCGGCCGAGCCGGAGGCGGGAGCGCCTTCGGTCGCGCCCAGGCTTTCGACGATGCGATAAAGCTGAATGCCGTGCTGGCTCGAAAAGAACTGCTGGGTCAGGCGCCAATACTTGGTGGCGATGGCAAGGCGTCGACCGTGGCGGGCGCGGAAATCGGCGGCGACATCGCCGAGATCGGCCATGCTGTCGACATCGAGCCAAATCTCGGGCACCGCGACGACGACATCGGCATGGCCGAAGCCGAGCCGGGCGCAGAATTCGACGCGCTTGTCGGCCTCGGCAAAGCCTTCCCGCATCAGATCCTCGCCGGTGACGCCGAAATCGACGGTGCCGTTGCCGAGCTCGCGGGAGATTTCCGACGCCGACAGGAAGGTGATCTCGATATCGTCCCAGCCTTCGACGCGGCCGCGATAGGAGCGGTCGTTGCCAACCGCCGAGATCGGCAGGCCGGCCCGCTCGAAGATCGCCGAAGCGTCGTCCTTCATCCGGCCCTTGGAGGGAAGCGCGATGGTGATCGTCATGCGGCTGCCCTTTCGGTTTCGATGCGGTCGAGCCAGAAGGAGAAGCCGACGGCCGGAATGCGGTCCGTCGCGCCGAGGAAGGTCAACAGCCGGTCGAAGCGGCCGCCGCCGGCCAGGACCGCGCTCGAGCCTTCCACCGTCACCTCGAAGACGAGGCCGGTGTAATAATCGAGCGGACGCCCGAAAGCGGCGCGGTAATCCAGGCAGGACAGGTCGACGCCGGCATCGGCAAGGGCGGCGACGCGGCCGTTGAAGCGCGACAGCGCATTGCCGAGCTTCAGGCCGGCAGCGTCGGCAAAGCCGGCAAGTGCTGCGGACGCATTGACGAGCGGCACGTGCAGAGACAGGAACTCTTGCAGCACATGGAAGGCCGCATCGTCGAGACGCGTCTCGGACAGGATGAGCTTTTCCTTGAGCCGCCGGGCGATCTCCAGCGGCGAGCGGCTGGCATTTGAGGAATAACCGGTCGCCTGCATCTCGTGCTCGATATGGGCGACCAGCGCCTGCTCGTCACCTGACACAACAAGCCTGGCGATATCGTCGTCAAGGCCGGTGACGAATTGCGGGCTGACGAGGCTTGCCAGCAAGGCTTCCAGCTGCGTCATATTGCCGAAAGCGTGGATCAGGCGCTTCTGCCAGCCGAGCGGCAGGCCGAGCGCCTGAACGACCGCTTCGAACACCGCCTGATCGCCCAACGTCACGGCTAAGCGCCGGCCCGGCAGCAGGCGGGCGAGAATGCCTGTGGCGTCACCAATGGCGCGGGCATCGGCGCCAGGTATGTTGATGTCGCCGAGATCCTCGATGCCGGCCTGGTAGAATTCATTGGCGCCTTCGCGGCGCTGGCGGAAGACTTCGCCGAGGTAGGCGTAACGCTTCGGCGTGCCGGTTGCCGTCTCGATGTGGCGCAGACAGACGGGGATGGTGAATTCGGGACGCAGGCAGAGGCTGGCGCCGGTTTCGCTTTCCGTCATGAAGATACGGCGGCGAAGATCCTCGCCGGCGATATCCAGGAACGGCTCGGCCGGCTGTATGACCGGCGTATCGATGCGATCGGAATTTCGCGAAGCGAATTCGGCAAGCAGGTCGTTGGAGAATTCCGGGAGGTTGATCAGGGGCATGCTGCGCTCCGAACAACAGGCGAAGGGCGTGCCGGAAGGCACGTATATGTCTCAGACATCACCGCCAGCCCTCTTCCGATCCTCCGCCTGCGCGGCAAGGATTTCCCTCACCTTGGCGACGAGATCGGCTTCCATAACCGTCTCCTGCGCCACGCGGGCTTCGCGCCAGCTGGCATTGTCCTCGATCTCGCCGGAAAGGCGCTTGCCCTCGATCAGATCCTTGATCTGCACGACGCCTTCAGCGCGCTCGTCGCCGCCCTGGATGATGGCGATGGGGCAGCCGCGGCGGTCGGCATATTTCAGCTGGTTGCCGAATTTCTTCCAGTTGCCCTGGAACATCTCGGCGCGAATACCGGCGGCGCGCAATTGCTGCGTCATCTTCTGGTAGCGGCCCATCGCCTCGACATCGCCGTCCATGACGGTGACCAGCACCGGCTCGATCACTTCGCTGGCGCCAAGCTTGCCGAGGTTCTTCAGCGCCGTCATCAGCCTGGAGACGCCGATCGAAAAGCCGGTTGCCGGCACCGGCTGGCCCATGAAGCGGGAGACGAGGCCGTCATAACGACCACCGCCGCCGACCGAGCCGAAAACGACCTTGTCGCCCTTCTCGTTGGTGACGTCGAAGAGAAGCTCGGCCTCATAGACCGGGCCGGTATAATATTCGAGGCCGCGCACGACGGAAGGGTCGATCTTGATTCGATCGGAGCCGTAGCCGGCGCTCGTGACGAGCGCACCGATGAAATTCAGCTCCTCGACGCCTTCGCCGCCCTTCGACGTTCCGGCGACGAGTCCGGCGAGGCGTGCGGCGCTTTCGGCGTAATCCTTGATGCCGACGAAGAACAGAACCTTGTCGATCTGTTCCTGGTTGAGCCCGGCGCCCTTGGTGAAATCGCCGGATTCATCCTTGCGGCCGGGACCGAGGAGTAGCGAGACGCCTTCCGGGCCGAACTTGTCGAGCTTGTCGATGGCGCGCAGCACGTTGAGGCGCTGGCCGGCCTTGTCGCCGCCGCCGAGGCCGATCGCCTCCAAGACCCCATCCAGAACCTTGCGGTTGTTGACGCGGATGACATAGTCACCGCGCTTGATGCCGAGCGCCTCGAGCGTATCGGCCATCATCATGCACATTTCGGCATCGGCCTGGACGCCCGGCGCGCCGACGGTATCGGCGTCGAACTGCATGAACTGGCGGAAACGGCCGGGGCCCGGCTTCTCGTTGCGGAAGACGTAGCCGGCGCGATAGGTGCGGTAGGGCAGCTGGATCTCGTTGAAATTCTCGGCGACATGGCGGGCAAGCGGCGCCGTCAGGTCGTAACGCAGCGACATCCATTGCTCGTCGTCGTCCTGCAGCGAGAAGACGCCCTCGTTCGGCCGGTCGCTATCGGGCAGGAACTTGCCGAGCGCATCGGTATATTCGAACAGCGGCGTTTCGACAGGATCGAAACCATAATGCTCATAGACTTCCCGGATCTTTGCCGTCATCTCGTTGACGGCGCGGATATCGTCGGCCGTCCGGTCGACGAAGCCGCGCGGCAGGCGGGCCTTGAGCTTTTGCGGTTTCTTCTGCTTGTCGTTCATTTCCGGGAATTCCGCTGACTGTGACAGTGGCGGTGTCCTAGCGGATTGGGCGGGGAGCGGCAAGGGCGGAGGGCCTTGATGGCGCTGCCAGAATCGATTGAACGATGAGGCATTGTTCAGAATGCGGATATGATCATGATCACCGAGGCGCTCCTCTATGCCGCGACATTGCCACTGACCGGCAAGCGCCATCGGAAGTTCATCCGCAATTCCGTCAATCTCTGGTCGCGGGCCGGACGTTGCGCCGGGGATTGGGCCGACCACGAAGAGAAGAGCCGCAACGCAATCCGTGCAGCAGCGGCCGGCCTCAGGCAGAGGCGGACCGCCGTCGTGCTCGGCTCCGGTCTGTTGCGGGATGTGCCGATCGATGAGCTGGCACGCGATTTCGACACCGTCGTGCTCGTCGATCTCATTCATCTCGCCTCGGTGCGGCTGTGGCTTGCGGCCAAGGGCTATCGCAACGTCCGGCTGATCGAGCGCGATCTCTCCGGCTACGACGATTTCGCCGCCGGTCAGGAGCCCGAACCGCTCGCCTTCCTGCGTGGCGTGCCCTATCTCGATTTCGTGGTTTCCGCCAATCTCTTGTCCCAGATCGGCCGCGGCGTGAAGCGACGCCATGAGGCCGAGGCGGCCGGTCGAATGCCTGAAGACACGGTGGAGAGGCTGATCACCGCGCATCTCAGCGGGCTTTCCGAACTTTCCTGCCGGCATTGCCTTGTGACCGACATCGCCTATGCCGTCATCGACCGCAACGGCAAAACACATGAGGAGACCGACCTGCTGCACGGCGTCACCCCGCCGCCGGCGAAAGCGGTCTGGACATGGCCGGTCGCTCCGCTCGGCGAGGAGAGCAGGGATTACCGGATCGAACACAAGGTCATTGCCGGCTGGTGATCCGGATGGGGCCGTCGGGCAGCACTTGGCGTGCAGCAGGCATTCACCTATATGAAACACCATGCGCATGATCGCCCTCATCACAATGTTTCTCGGCTGGCTGGTCTACGGCGCCATGTCCGCATGGGCTGGCTGTCCGACATGCGCGTCGATGAATGCGCCGGCCGCCGGCGGCAGCATGCACCATGAAATGGCTGGCATGCCGATGCCGAAAGAAGCAGGCAAGGCCGGTTCCTTGAAAGACCCTTGCGCCAGCGGAAACTTCGCGCATATGCCGCTTTGCGCCGCCTGTCTTATGCTGCCGGCGGCAGTGATGACCGTGGCGGGCGGAAAATCCAATTTCGGCTATCCGGCGCCGCCGCTTGCCCGCGCCCTTGATGACAACAGGCCTGCTCCACAGGCACCGCCTCCCCGACTGGTCTGATACCCGCATTTTCCATGCAGATGGGCGGCTTCGGCTGCCCGGGAACTCTATTGTCAGACAGAGGAAGGAACTCTCATGTCTTTGAAAATCATCGCCCTTACCGCCATGCTTGCCGCTTTTGCCGCACCCGCTTTCGCCGAAGACAAGCCCATGGATATGAGCGAGCCAATGGGCAACCACGACGCGGCCAGCCACGCCTTCAGCGAGGCGAACGACAAAATGCACAAGAATATGATGATCAAGTATAGCGGCGACGCCGACGTCGATTTCGTCCACGGCATGATTCCGCACCATCAGGGCGCGATCGACATGGCCAAGGTCGAGCTCCAATACGGCAAGGATCCCGAAATCCGCAAGCTCGCCGAAGCGGTGATCAAGGCGCAGGAGGCCGAGATCGCGGAAATGAACGCCTGGTTGAAGGCCCACGGCAAGTAGTCAGCCGTTGCTGAAGGGGAACGCCCGATAGGACAGGCGTTCCCCGGACCTTAGAGTGGTGAGGTCAGTCCTTCGGCTCGAAGTCGGCCGGGCGGCGACCGGCGCCTTGTCGCGACAGCATCCAGCCCGGATATTCTGGGGCAAGTGCGCTCACCTCGTCGAGCCTCTGCATATCACCTTCGTCGAGTTTCAGCCGGACGGCGGCAAGGTTCTGGTCGAGCTGATCGACACGCTTGGCGCCGATGATGACCGAGGTGACGAAAGGCTTGGCGAGGATATAGGCGAGCGCGACGGTCGCGACGCCGACACCATGCTTCTCGGCGATCTCGCGCATGACGGCGACGCAGGCCCAAGCCCTGTCCCTGTCGACCGGCGGGAAATCGAAACTGGCGCGGCGGCCTTCGCCATTGCCAGGCGCGCCCGGACCATATTTGCCGGAGAGCAGGCCGCCGGCGAGCGGCGACCAAACCATCAGGCCGAGCTTTTCCTCCTGCATCATCGGCACGATGTCCCGTTCGAGATCGCGGCCAGCGATGGAATAATAGGCCTGCACCGTCTCGAAACGGGCAAAGCCGCGGCGTTCGGAGACACCGAGCGCCTTGGAAATACGCCAGGCCTGCCAGTTGGAAACACCGATATAACGAACGAGGCCGCGCGAAACGAGATCGTCGAAGGCGCGCAGCGTTTCCTCGATCGGCGTCACCGTATCGGTCGCGTGGATCTGATAGAGGTCGATATGATCGGTCTGCAGGCGCTTGAGGCTCGCCTCGACCGAATCCATGATATGGCCGCGCGAGGCGCCGCGGTCGTTCGGCTTGTCGCCCATGATGCCATAGACCTTGGTGGCGATGACGACGTCCTTGCGCGGCACATCCAGGTTCTTCAGCGCCTGGCCGAGCAGCCTTTCGGATTCGCCGGATGAATAGACATCGGCCGTGTCGATGAAATTGACGCCTGCTGCCAGCGAGCGCTCGACGATCCGGTCGGCGGCATTCTGGTCGACATCGGCGATGGCGCCCCACATGCTGCCTTCTTTGGCGTCGCCGAAGGTCATCGTGCCCAGGCAGATTTCCGAGACGAAAAGTCCGGTATTTCCGAGTTGATTGTAACGCATGGTCGAAAAAATCCTTTGTGTCTGCCGCAAGAGGGACTTGCGAACGGAAGAACTTCATCTTTTGATTATTGGCCTGCGCGCGACAGGCACAGCCGTGGCTGGCTGCTGGGTGAGGCCCATTCGATGTAGTGCGACGGCGACGCTTTTCAACGCCAAGCCCTGTCGCATCGGAGGCTGACGCCCTTGTCTCGACATAGCCCTTGTCTCGACACAGGCGGCCGATAGATTGACGGCCATAATTGAAGAGGTGCGCATGTGACGACGCGAGCACTGACGACGATCGGCTTCGATGCCGACGACACGCTTTGGCAGAACGAACAACATTACCGACTGACCGAGGCCTATTTTACTGAGCTTCTTGCCGATTTCGCTGAAGGCCCGAAGATTTCCGAGCGGCTGCTGGAAGCCGAGAAACGCAATCTTCGCCATTACGGCTTCGGCATCAAGGGCTTCACGCTGTCGATGATCGAGACGGCGATCGAGATCACCGAGGGCAAAGTGCCGGCGAGCGTCATCGCCAAGATCCTCGATACCGGCCGCGACCTTCTCAGCCATCCGGTCGAGATCATGCCGCATGCGCGCGACACGTTGGAGGCGCTTGCCGGCAAATATCTGCTTGTCGTAATCACCAAGGGCGATCTCTTCGACCAGGAGCGCAAGCTTGCCCAATCCGGGCTCGGCGACTTCTTCGATGCCGTCGAGATCGTATCCGACAAGACGGCCGTCACCTATCGCCGCATCTTCGCCAAGGTCGGAGACGGGCCGGAGCGGGCAATGATGGTCGGCAATTCGCTGAAATCGGATATCGTGCCGGCGATCGCAGCCGGCAGTTACGGCGTTTTCGTGCCGCACGAACTCACCTGGGTGCTGGAACATGTGGACGAGCCGAGAGAAGCGCCGCGCTTCCGAAAGATTGGCCATCTCGGCGAATTGCGCGAGCTGATCGATGGGCTCGCATAGCGGGCCCAGGCGACACGCATTAAGCCAGCCTCATTTCGCCTTGGGAGGCGCCTTCGGAAACAGCGAGGGCGAGTCCGGCTCAGCCGGCGGATGCTGCGGGGCGGCGGTCAGCGGCTCGATGAGGATGCTGAAGGGGGCCCCGAGGCCGCGGCGCGGCGAGACCTTGGAGTAGTAGGGACGCAGCAGCCAGGTGGTGTTTTCCTTCACCGTCGTCTGAAAGCTCATGCCGTCCTCATCGGTGCCGAAGAAAGCTTCGTCGTCGGGTTTCGACAGGTCGAAGATCGCCAGGAAGGCGAACTTGCTCTTGGTGGAAAAATCGATCTTCACGTGCTGACCGGCGCGCACCGGCAGCGTGTAGACGTGGCCGCTGCCGAATTTCGTCCATCCCTTGAGCTGCATGGTGACGGCCGGAAACTGCAGCTTCTCCAGTTTCTCACCGGGATCGAGCTGCGGCGTCTGCGCCGCGGCAAAGGCCGGCAAGAACAACAGGGCAAGGGCGGCGATCGATATTTTCACGGACAGATCTTTCATGGTCGAACCAGGACGGCGCGCATCGCCTCCACCTCGGGCCGACAGAAGCAGCCCTCCAGATGATCGTTGACGAGGCCCATCGCCTGCATGAAGGCATAAACTGTGGTCGGGCCGACAAAGGTCCAGCCGCGTTTCTTCAGATCCTTCGAAATGACCACCGATGTCGGCGTCGTCGGATTGGCGACGATGTGCTCACGGTCGACCACAACAGGCCGCTCATTGTGGCCGGGTTCGTAGCGCCAGAAATAACGGGCGAGCGAGCCGAATTCGTCCCGAAGCTCGATGGCGCGCCCGGCGTTGTTGATCGTGGAAACGATCTTGCCGCGATGACGGATAATGCCGGCATCAGCCAGGCAGCGGGCCACATCCTTCTCACCGAAGAGGGCAACCTTCTCGAAATCGAAGCCGGCGAAGGCGGCGCGGAAATTCTCCCGCTTGCGCAGGATGGTCAGCCAGGAAAGACCGGATTGGAAACCTTCAAGGCAGATCTTCTCGAACAGGCGAATATCGTCCGTGACGGGGCGGCCCCATTCCTCGTCGTGATACTTGAGATAGTCCGGCAGGTTGGCGTGCCAGTGGCAGCGGCTCCTGCCGTCCTCGCCGATGATGATGCCAGTCGTGCTCATGTCCGCTTCATTCTCCGGGATCCGCGTCGTTCTCCGGTCATGATTCCGGCTTTACCATTTGCAAACCGTCTTTCCAAACCGATCGGTAACCCTGACGAAAAGTTTATTCGGCCGGTCGGTCTTTCATGGATCGATCTTTACCATTCGCTGGCGGATGGAGTGGCAGCGTCTTTGCGAGCGGAACATCTCCGCCAGGCGGACCCATCCCGCCAGTCCATTTTCGGTCATTTGTAGAGAGTTCGTCCGATGATGAAACACCTTTTTCTTGCCTCAGTCTTCTGCGGCATCTTCTCCACGGCCGCCATTGCAGACGACCGCTACGCCACCCGCCCGCCTATTATCCTCAGCCCCGATCTGACCGCACCTTGGATCAATCAGCTCGGCGGCAAGGTCCGGCCGGTCGTCTATCAGCGCCCGGTCGTCCAGCCGCAGCAGCGCGGCCTCTTCCAGCGCCGCGTCACCCGCCAGGCGCAGCAGCCGGCCCCTCAGACGGTTTCGGCGATCAATCCCGGCATACCGGCAATCCGCCACCCAATCGAGCCGCAATATCTGCCGCAGATGGTCGATTACGACACCACGGAAAAGCCTGGAACCATCGTCATCGATACCAACAACCGCTTTCTCTATCTCGTCATGAATGGCGGCAAGGCACGGCGCTACGGCGTGGGTGTCGGCAAGCCGGGCTTCGAATGGGCCGGCGTCCACAAGATCACCCGCAAGACGGAATGGCCGGATTGGACGCCGCCTTCCGAAATGATCAGCCGCGAGGCCGCCAAGGGCCACTATCTGCCGGCGCGCATGGACGGCGGCCTGGAAAATCCGCTCGGCGCGCGCGCCATGTATCTCGGCTCGACGCTCTACCGCATCCATGGCACCAATGCGCCCTGGTCGATCGGCAGCGCCGTTTCTTCCGGCTGCATCCGCCTGCGCAACGAGGACGTCGTCGATCTCTACGACCGCGTCAACGTCGGAACCCGCGTCATCGTCATGTAACGGCGCACGCAAAAGCTGGAGCACCAGCAAGAGTGTGCAGTGGTTTTGCGTTGAGAATTCAGTAAAAACAAAGAGATGGAGCATTTTCGTGTTTCGGAGAAATACGGAAATGCTCTATGAAGCCGCTAGGACAGGTGGCTCCACTCGTCAAAATTGCTTTATCCGGCCATGTCGATCTTGAATCGGGCAGAAGATCATGTAGCTTCGGGCGGACTTGCTTGAGGGGAATCGACTAATGATCAAAGTGATGCCGGGACTGGCCGCGGCCGGACTTGTCCTGTCCTTGATTTCTACATCAGCCTTTGCCGCGCCTGCCGGCCCGGCTTCCGACAATGCACGGCATCCGGCGCAGATCATGCGCGTGGCGCAGATGCCGAAATATGTAAAGCCGCAATTCAAGCGCAAGAAAGTGCGCCTGGTGACGACGGAAGTGGCCGGCACTGTCATCATCGATACCAATAACAAATATCTCTACCTGGTCGAAGGCAACAACCGCGCGACCCGCTACGGCATCGGGGTCGGCCGGGACGGCTTCGGCTGGTCGGGCATCGTCAAGATCGGCCGCAAGGCTGAATGGCCGGCCTGGACGCCGCCGGCCGAAATGCGCCGCCGCGAAGCCGCCAAGGGTCACATCATCCCCGCTTACCAGGAAGGCGGCGAGGACAATCCGCTCGGCGCCCGCGCCATGTATCTCTACCAGGGTGGCCGCGACACCATCTTCCGCATCCACGGCACCAACCAGCCCTGGACGATCGGCCTCAATATGTCTTCCGGCTGTATCCGCATGATGAACGAGGACGTGATGCATCTTTACGATCGTGCGCCTGTCGGCACCAAGGTGATCGTCATCGGCCCCGGCAACAAGCAGGGCAATGTGGCTTTCGAGGACAGGGGTATCGACGTGCTGCGCACCATGTTCGGCGGCTGAGCAACACTTGTCAAAAAACGAGGGCGCTTTTTAGAGGCGCCTTTTATTTCTCTTGGACTTTGCGGCTGAAAGCTGGCAGACGTGCCTAGGAGTGGACATATTTGCAATATCGGGGCTATTCAATGACATATGCGCTGCGTTCTTCCGCTTCCCTGCTTGCGGGCATCGCGTTTTTCACATTCTGTTCGGCAGCATCCGCCTCGGCGGAAGATCTGCAGTTCTCCATTTACGGCGGTTACCAGACCGCGCCGCACAGCGGCGTCGATCTTTCCGACGGCACGCATTTCACCGCCGGCTGGGAAGGCAAGTCCTTCGGCGCGCCGCCCTATTACGGCGGCCGCGTCACCTGGTGGCTGGAGAATTTCAACAAGCCGAACTGGGGTATCTCGCTCGATTACACCCATGACAAGGTCTATGCCGACGACGACACGCTCGCCAAGGCCGGCTGGTCGCATTTCGAATTCACCGACGGTCTGAACCTGCTGACGGTGAACGGGCTCTACCGCTTCCAGGATCCGAGCCGCCGCTGGACGCCTTATCTCGGCGCCGGCATCGGCGTGAACATTCCGCATGTCGAGGTGATTCGTCCCGAGGGCAAGACCTGGGCCTACGAATTCGGCGGCGTGACGCTGCAGGCCCAGGCCGGCGTCGATTTCAAGGTGACCGACCGCTGGTCGACCTTTGTCGAATACAAGGGCACCTATTCGCGCGTCGACGTTCCGATCGACAGCGGCGTTGACCTGAAGACCAACATCTTCACCAACGCCGTCAACGTCGGCGTCTCGTTCCACTGGTAATGAATTGAATTTCGGCTGCGGCGCTATTTCGTGCCGCAGCTGACCTTGCCCTCGGCAGCATAAGGTTTGCTGCCGCCTTCGATGGTCAGGGAATAGGTGCCGCTGAAATTCGACGCCGGCTTGCCACGGACGCCGGCGACCACCACCAGATCCAGCGTTGCGCCGCCAGTATCGTCACCGCCGCCGTCGAAGACCTCCAGAAGCAGTTCGCCATCGCGCGACCAGTGATTGCTCAGATGCTGCGATTCGAACAGACGTTTGGCAAAGGTCGCTTGCGCGGGATCCTTGACAACAAGCGCACCGCGGAAATGGTTGAGCCTATGGCCGGCATCGCTTGCGAAACCGCTTTCAAGGGTGAAGCGCGCCTGCGCGTCATCGGCGGAACAGAATAGGCGGCTGTCGGCATGGGCCGCGCCTGCCGCACCGAGCAGTCCCGCAAGTACAATCATTCCCCGCCACATCGCCCAACCTCCCGGGAGCGGCCCGAATGGGCCCGCATTCCCGTCAGCCTAACGGCAAACCGGTTAATTTTTCCGGCATAGCGCCGCCATAGGCCCAGTCGAGAAGCTCGACCGTATGCAGGATCGGGATCTCGGTGCCGGCGGCGATCTGGGTGATGCAGCCGATATTGCCGGTGGCGATGATGTTGGCCTTGGTGGCCTCGATGTTTTTGACCTTGCGTGCCTTCAGCGCCGCCGAAATCTCCGGCTGCATGATGTTGTAGGTGCCGGCCGAGCCGCAGCAGAGATGGCCTTCGGCCGGATCGCGCACGGTAAAGCCCGCCGCCTTCAGCAGTTGCTTCGGCGCAAGGGTGATGCGCTGGCCGTGCTGCATCGAACAGGCGGAATGATAAGCGACCGTGATGCCCCTCGGCATATGGGCCGGCAGGTCGAGGGTCGCCAGATATTCGGTAATGTCCTTTGCCAGCGCCGAGACTCTGGCCGCCTTTGCGGCATAGGCGGGGTCGAGGCGCAGCATGTGACCGTAATCCTTGATCGTCGTGCCGCAGCCCGATGCGGTGATGAGGATCGCATCGAGGCCATGGCTGTCGATCTCGCGCGTCCAGATATCGACATTGGTGCGGGCGCTTGCGAGCGCCTGTTCGGCCCGGCCCATATGGTGGACCAGCGATCCGCAGCAGACCTCGCCTTCCGGCGCCACGACCTCGATGCCGAGCCGTGTCAGCAGCCGGATCGCCGCCGCGTTGATGCCGGGATCGAGCACCGGCTGGGCGCAGCCGGTGAGAATCGCCACCCGGCCGCGCCGCCCCGCCTCGGGCCGATGGGTGCCGGGTTTTGAAAAGTCTGAAGCCGCCGGGATGCGGCGCGGCGCAAGCGCCAGCATGGCGGCAAAGGGCTTCAGCGCTGCCCCCCGCATCAGGCCGGCAAAGGGGCGGCCGAGACGGGCGAGATGGAGCGCCAGCCGGAAACGGCCGGGATAGGGCAGTACGGTCGCGAGAATGGCGCGCGTCAGCCGGTTCGTGAACGGCCGTCTGTAAGTCTTTTCGATATGGGCGCGGGCGTGATCGACCAGATGCATATAGTCGACGCCCGAGGGACAGGTGGTGACGCAGGCAAGGCAGGAGAGACAGCGGTCGATATGGGTGACGACCTCGGCATCGGCGGGGCGGCCGTTTTCCAGCATGTCCTTGATCAGGTAGATCCGCCCGCGCGGGCTGTCGAGCTCGTTGCCGAGCGTCACATAGGTGGGACAGGTGGCAGTGCAGAAGCCGCAATGGACGCACTTGCGCAGGATCTTTTCGGATTCGGCGACATGGGGGTCGGCGAGTTGCGATGGGGTGAAGTTGGTTTGCATCTAGCGGGACCTCCGCTTTGGGGGCGCTGTGCCTGGGGCACCCCCCTCTGTCCTGCCGGACATCTCCCCCACAAGGGGGGAGATCAGATGGGCGCAACGGTTTCCCCAAACAGCCACCGTGGAATTACTTCGATACGGCAGAGAGGGACCGGTGATCCAACCTCTTGCCAATCTTCCCTCTTGTGAGGGAGATGTCCGGCAGGACAGAGGGGGGTGGACCACGCGCAAACTCATCTTCTCACCCCATCTTCCCCGGATTGAAGATCCCCGCCGGATCGAACTTCTCCTTCACCCGCCGCGACAGCATCGCCACTGCCTCCGGCTCCGGATGGAAGGCCGCCGTTGCCGCCCTCGCCGCGTCCGAAGCACGGATCAGCGTCGCATGGCCGCCACCGAGCACCTTGATGAAGCGGCGGACCAGATCTGCTTCGGGGTCCGCCTCCATCCTCATCCAGACGAGACCGCCCTGCCAGTCGTAGAAGGCGTCGACGCCGGCTTCTAGACGAAGGGCCGCGACCAGCTGGTGGCCGGCTCCCGGCGCGACCGAGACGCGCCAGACCGGCCGTGTCGTACCGTCGGCATAGGGTAATACATCACGGATTTCTCGCCAGAGCCTCTGGCTCTCCGGCTCATCCAGCCGCGTCACCGTGGCAAAGGCCGACATCGCCGCCGCAAGCTTTTCCATGCGCACGCCGACCGAACCGGCCAGGCCCTCAACGCGCAGAACCGTCGCCTCGCCCTCGGGCAATTTGCCGGCAAGGAATTTCCAGGTCACCGTCAGCGGCAGATGGGCGGCACTGGAGACCTCGACCGGCAGCGCCATCGCCGCCGCCATGGCATTGGCCGCTTCGGCATCGTTGAGGCCGGAGAGAACCAGCGTCTGTTCCGTCTTCGGGCGCGGCGGCACGCGGAAGGTCAGTTCGGTGAGAAAACCCAGCGTTCCATGCGAGCCGGCGATCAGCTTGACGAGATCGAGGCCGGTGACGTTCTTCATCACCCGGCCGCCGGCCTTGATGATCTCGCCCCTGCCGTTGACGAAGCGAACACCGAGCAGGCTGTCGCGGGCCGCTCCGGCAACGAGGCGGCGCGGGCCGGAAACATTGGCGGCGAAGACGCCGCCGATCGTCGGCTCGCCCGACCTGCGCATGATTGGGCGATGATCCATTGGCTCGAAGGCAAGCATCTGGCCGCCTTCGGACAGTGCCGCCTCGACCTCGGCAAGCGGCGTACCCGAGCGGACCGTCATGACCATCTCGCCGGGATTGTAGGCGATGATACCGGAAAGCCTGGTCGATCGCAGCCGGTCTTCTGATGCAACGGCATTGCCGAAACCGGAGCGCGTATCACCGCCACAGACAGCGAGCGGCCGGTTCGTCTCCGCATGTGCGAGGACGATCGCCGCCGCCTGTTCCTCGCTTGTCGGCATCAGATCGATCATGCGGCAGGGCGCCCTTCGAGCGGGAAGACCTTCGACGGGTTGAGGAGCCAGCCCGGATCGAAGGCGGCGCGCACCGCCATCTGCTGGGCGAGATCGGCCTCCGAATATTGATGGCGCATCAGGTCGCGCTTTTCGATGCCGACGCCATGCTCGCCGGTGAGGCAGCCGCCGGCATCGACGCAGAGCTTGAGGATATCGTTGCCGGCGGCTTCTGCGCGGGCGGCATCCTCGGGGTCGTTGGCATTGAAGAGGATCAGCGGATGCATGTTGCCGTCGCCGGCATGAAAGACGTTGGCGACCCGCAGGCCGTAGTGATCGACGATCTCGGCAGTTCTCTTCAGCACATGGGAAAGCTGGCTGAGCGGCACGGTGCCGTCCATGCAGATATAGTCGGCGATGCGGCCGGTGGCGCCGAAGGCGGATTTGCGCCCCTTCCAGATCAGCGCCGCCTCGGTGGCCGACTGGCATTCGCGCACGGTCTTCACAGCATGGCGGCGGGCGATCTCGACGATGTCTTTGAGGGTGGCGTCCATTTCGGCGTCCGAACCCTCGACCTCGACAATCAGCAGTGCCCCGACATCGAGGGGATAGCCGGCATGGGCGAAGGCCTCGCAGATCTCGATCGCCGGCTTGTCCATGAACTCGATGGCAACCGGGATGATTCCGGCGGCGATGACATCGGCAACGCAGGCGCCGGCCTCTTCCGAGCTTTCGAAGCCGAAGAGCACCGGACGGGCGCCTTCCGGCTTGGCGATCAGCCGCACGGTCGCCTCGGTGACGATGCCGAGCTGGCCTTCGTGGCCGCAGACGAGGCCGAGCAGGTCGTAACCGGCCGCGTCGAGCGCCTTGCCGCCGAGTTCGATCACCGTGCCGTCGACCAGCACCATTCTGACGCCGAGCAGATTGTTGGTGGTGACGCCATATTTCAGGCAGTGGGCGCCGCCGGAATTCATGCCGATATTGCCGCCAATCGTGCAGGCGAGCTGCGAACTCGGATCAGGCGCGTAGAAAAAGCCGTCGGCCGAGACGGATTCGGAGATGTTGAGATTGGTGACACCCGCCTGAACCACGGCGACACGGTTCGGCAGATCGATTTCGAGAATGCTGTTCATCTTCGACAGGCCGAGCACAACGGCATCCTCCTGCGGAATGGCGCCGCCGGAAAGCGAGGTGCCGGCGCCGCGCGGCACCACGGGAATGCCGTAGCGTTGGCAATAGCGCATGACGGCCGCCACCTCGGCCGTGGTGCGCGGCAGGGCGACGGCAAGCGGCAGGCGGCGATAGGACACGAAGGCGTCTGTCTCGAACGGCACAAGTTCGCGCGCCTCATGAACCAGGCATTCCGGTTGCAGAAGATCGGCGAGATCGGCAACGATCCGGGCGCGGCGCGCCAGCACATCGGCGCGCGGGGCGAGAAACGGAATGGCGTCGGACATGATGTCCTCCCTGACCCTGACGACCGGAAGTCACAGCGGTAAGATGACAGCGGGAAGGGCCGCCAGCCTCTGTCGCCGGTGAACCGGCTTAGCACTTTCCCGAAAGTGGCGCAAATGCTAAGCACTTATGCCAAAAGGGGAAAAAGTCTGAAAACCTTATGACCAATCTGGGTGATCTCGAAATTTTTGCCAAGGTCGTTTCGACGGGAAGCATGTCGCTCGCCGGGCGGGCGCTCGGCTGTTCCCCAGCCGTCGTCTCCAAGCGCATCAAGCGGCTGGAGGACCGGCTCGGTACCCGGCTTTTGCAGCGCACGACGCGGCAGATCTCGCTGACGGAAGCCGGACAGGGTTTTTACGACCGCGTTCTCGGCATTCTCGCCGGGTTGGAGGAGGCCGAATTCTACATTTCCGGCCGCTCGGCGCAAATGCACGGCACGCTGAAGATCTCGGCGCCGACCTCCTTCGGTCGCATGCATATCGCGCCGCATCTGAAGGCGTTCATGCAGGCGCACCCGGAGCTTGCGATCAACCTGGTGCTGACCGACGAATTCAGCGACATCGTCGGCGGCGGTTTCGATCTGGCGATCCGGATTGCCGAACTGACCGATTCCAGCCTCGTCGCCCGACGGCTGGCGCCCGTGCGCCGGCTGCTCTGTGCTTCGCCGGATTACCTGGCCGCGCATAGCGAGCCCAGGCATATCGACGATCTGAAACACCATCGCTGCCTGCCGGCGCACAATAACGACACCTGGCGGCTGAACGGGCCGGACGGAGCCCTCAGCCTGCGGCCAGACGGCATGCTGATCACCAATTCCAGCGAGGTGATCCGCGAGGCCGTCATCGCGGGGCTCGGGATCGCGCTGCGGTCCACCTGGGATATCGGCGAGGAACTGAAGGCCGGCCGTCTGGTGCAGGTGCTGCCCGCCTATGAGGGCTCGCACAATGTCGCGCTCTCGGCCGTCTATCCTAGCCGGCAGTTCCTGCCGGCCAAGGTGCGGCTGTTCATCGACTATCTGAGCGAGCTTTACGGGCCGATCCCCTATTGGGAGCGCTGATGGCGGCCCGTAACCGCGGCACGAAAGTGCACGAAGCAAGGCAGCGGTCGGACAGCGAGGCATGGTTACCACATTTTCAAAAATCCTGGTGGAACAATTCGTCCCGCCATTGATTAGGGGTCCGGACGAAGCCATATTGTACACCTGTGCAACATGGCGCATTCGAAACAGGATGTGACGGTTTTTTTGAGCCTGCCCCAGCCCGATTTCCCCTATGAACGGCGGTTAAATCATGTTTCGGACCGTCGCGGCTTTGGATTGTGTCAGCGTTCCGTGATACACGCATATGAGTGATTCCTAACAACCACTGTAAAGGTGACCCGACAATTGACTCTTCTCGCCCGATTGGCCTCCGATGTGCGACTGATGTTCCGGCGCCCGCCGCGACAGCAATATGGTGCGCTCTGCTACCGGTTGAAGAAGAAGAGCGGTGAAGTCGAGGTACTCCTGATGACGAGCCGCGACACCGGCCGCTGGGTCATTCCCAAGGGCTGGCCGATGAACGGCAAGTGCGCCCATGAGGTCGCCCTGCAGGAAGCTCTGGAGGAAGCCGGCGTTCGCGGCTCCGTCGAGGCGGAAACGCTCGGTTCCTACACCTATCCGAAAGTGCTGCGCGACGGTGTGCAGGTGGTTTGCAAAGTGCAGGTCTATGCGCTTGAGGTCACCGACATGGCGAAGAACTTCAAGGAAAAAGGCGAACGCACCATCGAGTGGGTCTCGGTCGACGAGGCGGTGAGCCGCGTGCGCGAACCGGAGCTTCGCAACCTCTTCCTCGCCTTCAAACAAAAGATGACCGACAAGCTTTCAGTCAGACCGGCGAAGCGAATTCCGGTGGCCAAAAAAGGTCCGGCGGCCAAGCAAATTCCAGCGGAATGAATCCTGCCATCTTGCACTGCTAGGAAAGCAGCGTAGAAGCAGCTTCATCCCTCAGGAAAAAGAATGCCGCCCCGTCCCGCAGTTCTTACCAAACGCACGCTCGATAAAGACCTCGATAAAATCACCTATGTCGAGGACGCGGCAAAGCACGTTGCGCGACTGCTGGTGGCACCCGGGCTCGGGCTGATTTTCGTCGGCCTGGTCATGCTCTTTGCCGGCGTCTATGTCTTCGACCGTCCGGGCGCCGTACTCGTCGTGGCGGCAGCGGCCCTTGCCGGCTACATGGCGATGAATATCGGCGCCAACGACGTGACCAACAACGTCGGTGCGGCCGTCGGTGCACGCGCCATGACGATGGGCCAGGCGCTGGTCATTGCTGCGATCTTCGAGGTCTTGGGCGCCACGATCGCGGGCGGCGAAGTGGTCAAGACGATTTCCTCCGACATCGTCGATGCTGGCCAGGTGTCGCCGGCGGTGCTCGGCTGGATCATGATGGCGGCGCTGACCGCAGCCGCCCTTTGGATCAACCTTGCAACCTGGATGAACGCGCCCGTTTCCACCACGCATGCGATCGTCGGGGCGGTGATCGGGGCCGGCATCTCAGCTGTGGGGCCGGAGCCGGTGAATTGGCGGGTAATGTTCGAGATCGCCTCGAGCTGGATCACCTCGCCGCTCCTTGGCGGACTGATCGCGGCCGGCCTGCTCTATCTCGTCAAGACGCTCATCATCTATCGCGACGACAAGATCGCGGCGGCGCGGCGTTGGGTACCGGTGCTGGTCGCGACGATGGCTGGCGCCTTCATGGCCTATATGGTGCTGCAGCTGTCGCCGATCGGTAGATTTCCGCCCTTCACCGTCATTCTGATCGGGATCGCCATCGGGCTGGTGACCTGGCTTATCGCCCGGCCGCTCGTCCTCGTCCAGGCGCGGGATCTTGAAAACCGCAACAGTTCACTGCGGGCGCTGTTCCGGCTGCCGCTGATCGGCTCGGCGGCGCTGCTATCCTTCGCGCATGGCGCAAACGACGTTTCGAACGCGGTCGGGCCGCTTTCGGCGATCGTCCATTCGGTCGGCATCGGCGGCGTTGGCGGCGTCGGCCATTCGCCCCTCTGGGTGATGCTGATCGGCGCCTTCGGCATCTCCGTCGGCCTGCTGCTCTTCGGGCCACGGCTCATCCGCCTCGTCGGCGAGGAGATCACCAAGCTCAATCCGATGCGCGCCTATTGCGTCGCGCTGTCGACCGCTTTCACCGTCATCGTCGCCTCTTGGCTCGGCCTGCCGGTCAGCACGACCCATATCGCCGTCGGCTCCGTCTTCGGCGTCGGCTTCTTCCGCGAATGGTATACGCGCCATTCGAAGCGCCGCATCGCCTATATCAGGCGCAAGACGGAGAGCTTCGATATCGACGAGCCGGAGGAGCCGAATATCCACGAGAGGCGGCGACGCTATCTGGTGCGGCGCTCGCATTTCATGACGATCATCGCCGCCTGGATCATCACCGTGCCGGTTTCGGCAGCGCTTGCGGCGATGATTTATTGGGTTATGTTCGCGCTCTTCGTTTGAGATCCCGAGTTTTTTCCAATGCGCGCCAATTTCCGCATGCAACGACTTTTCGTCGACGCGCCGCTTTCCAGCGGCGCCGTCGTGGAGGCGAATGCCGACCATTTCAACTATCTCGCCAACGTGCTGAGGATGGAGGACGGCACAGACATCCTGCTCTTCAACGGCCGCGACGGCGAGTGGCGGGCGACGCTGTCCTTCCCGACGCGCAAACGCATCCTGCTGACGGCAACCGAAGAGACGCGGCCGCAGCCGGCGGCCACGGACCTGCACTATCTCTTTGCCCCGCTCAAAGTCGGCCGCATGGATTATCTCGTGCAGAAAGCGGTGGAAATGGGCGCCGGGCTGCTGCAGCCTGTCATGACCCAGCATGTGCAGGGGAAGATCACCAATCTCGACAAGCTGCGCGCCAATGTCGTCGAGGCGGCGGAGCAATGCGGTATTCTCGGCATCCCTGCCGTGGCCGAGCCGGTGAGGCTTTCCGACCTGCTCGACCATTGGCCGAGCGAGCGCCGCATCATCTATTGCGACGAGGGTGACGCCGGGCAAAACCCGCTGCCGGTGCTGGCAGCCATCCAAGAAAGGCATCTCGCTCTGCTCGTCGGGCCGGAAGGCGGCTTTTCGGAGGATGAGCGGGCGCGGCTTCGAAGCCTCGATTTCGTCACTGCCATTCCGCTCGGACCTCGCATCCTCCGGGCCGATACGGCCGCTGTTGCGGCGCTGGCAGTGGTCCAGGCGGCGATCGGCGACTGGACATGACCGGGAAAACGGGTTGACGCGGAAATCACTGCTGTTTTTTTGATGCGTCGTTGAAAGAATTTCACTTGCAACATACGTGGCTTGGGTCCTAATCACCTTCCAATTGCCCGGCCCCCTGGGCGCCTTTTGAATACAGGTACCCCGCATGGCCCGCGACACTACCGACCAGACACCGCTCTCTTCCGTTCAGGAATTGACCGATTACATCGCCGCGGGCAACAAGCCGCGGGAGCGCTTCCGGATCGGCACCGAACATGAGAAGTTCGCCTTCTTCCGCGCCGACAACAGCCCGGTTCCCTACTTCGGCGATGCCAGCATCTCGGCCCTGCTTACCGGCCTGCAGAAAAAGAGCGGCTGGGAGCCGATCATGGACGGCGGCAACATCATCGGCCTTGCCGAGCAGCACGGCATGGGGGCGATCTCGATCGAGCCCGGCGGCCAGTTCGAACTGTCAGGCGCGCCGCTGGAGACAATCCACCAGACCTGCAGGGAATCGAACCAGCACCTGGCGACGCTGCGCGAGATCGCCGAACCGATGGGCATCCGTTTCCTCGGCATCGGCGGCAGTCCGAAATGGACCTATGCCGAAACCCCGCAAATGCCGAAATCGCGCTACGAGATCATGACCCGCTATATGCCGAAGGTCGGCACCAAGGGCCTAGACATGATGTATCGCACCTGCACGATCCAGGTGAATCTCGATTTCTCCTCGGAAGCCGACATGCGCCAGAAGATGCGCGTCTCGATGAAGCTGCAATCGCTGGCGACCGCGCTGTTTGCATCCTCGCCCTTCACCGAGGGCAAGCCGAACGGGCTGCTCTCCTGGCGCGGCGATATCTGGCGCGATGTCGACAACCAGCGCTCGGGCCTGCTCGATTTCACGTTCCGCGACGATTTCGGCTTCCGCGATTATGCCGAATGGGCGCTCGACGTGCCGATGTATTTCATCGTCCGCGACGGGCACTATCACGACTGTACCCATGTGACCTTCCGCCAGTTCATGAACGGCGCGTTGAAGGGCGAGGTCGCCGATCCGGCGCCGACGATGGGTGACTGGACAAACCATCTTTCCACGCTCTTCCCGGACGTGCGAATGAAACGCTTCCTCGAAATGCGCGGCGCCGACGGCGGCCCATGGCGGCGCATCTGTGCGTTGCCCGCTTTCTGGGTCGGCCTGCTCTACGACGATGCGGCCCTTCAGGCCGCCGACGAGCTGACGAAGGATTGGAGCTTTGCCGAGATCGGCGCCCTGCGCAATGCCGTTCCGGCGCAAGGGTTGAAGGCCGAGTTTCGCGGGCATGCGCTGCTCGAGGCGGCGCGCGAGGTCGTCGGCATCTCAAGGGCCGGCCTCAAGGCGCGCGGCAGGCTTAACGGCGAAGGCCAGGACGAAAGCATCTTCCTGGCGCCGCTCGACGAGGTGCTTGCCAAGAAGGCGACGCTCGCCGAGGATCTGCTGTCGCTCTATCACGGCCGCTGGCAGGGTTCCGTCGAACCGGTCTTCGAGGATTATCAGTACTGAGATCGTCCTAAGCCCCTCTGACAAAAAGCCGTTTGCGTATTACCATTTCCGGATATAGTGACGTCACAACGCGTCACGACTCGGGGAAAGGGACCTCCATGCTGCCACTCTTCGATATGATGATGCAGGCGCAGAACGGCGCGGCGATGGAAGCGATCGCCCGGCAATTCAACCTGGCGCAGGAACAGGCGACGAAGGCCATGGCGGCGCTGATGCCGGCCTTTTCCGCCGGCCTGAAGCGCAGCACCGGCAATCCTTACGATTTCGTCGGGCTGATGCAGGCCGTCGCCTCCGGCAATTACGCGCGATATTTCGAGGATATGAGCCGGGCCTTCACGCCGGAGGGCATTTCCGACGGCAACAACATCCTTGCCCAGTTGTTCGGCTCCAAGGAGGTTTCGAGGGCGATCGCAGCCCAGGCCGCCCAGATGACCGGGATCGGACAGGACATCTACAAACAGATGCTGCCGGTGCTGGCCGACACGCTGATGGGCGGGCTCTTCAAGCAGACGACCGGCCAGATGGCCTCTCCTGTCAACCCCTTCGCCAACACGGCGATGGGCGAGAGCATTCAAAAATGGCTTGAGAGTACGGGCTTTGCGCCGAAGCCGAAGGCAGCCCCGGAGTCCAGCATTTTCGACAATCCCTTCACGCAGGCGATGCAACTGATGTTTTCGATGCCGAAACAGCAACCGGCGCCTGCCCCGAACCCATTCCTCGACAATCCTTTCGCCAAGGCCTTCCAGGAGATGATGGCCGGGCTCGGCCAGCAACCGGCAGCCCAGCAGCCTACCGCGAAGACGCCGGAGGCTCCGAAGGAAGAGGCGAAGGTCAATGCCGACAGCTATGCGGAGATGTTGAACGCCATGTTCGACAGCGGGCTGGAAGTGCAGAAGAGCTACCAGAGGAATCTGGAGGCGATTTTCGAAACTTACCGGCCGAAGCCTTCGCCTGACCCTAAGACATAAAAAGACCCGGCGATGGCTGGGAAAGCCGATCGCCGGGTCAAGCGGCAGGGCTATTGGCTATCACCCTGCGGGGAAACTTGCGCTCCTACTCGTCGCAGGAACGGAAGAACTGCAGGCGCCAACGATTGCGCGCCGAACGCGTCAGATGTTCCGACGGATCCTCGAAAAACGTCGAGGCCAGGAACGCCGAGGTCAGATCGGCCCTGGTGAGGCCGATATCTCTCAGCTGCGTATCATTCAGATCATGCAGCGCGTTGATCTCCATGCGATTGCGAAACACGCGAAAGAGGAAGGTCAACGGGGCGAGGCCTGCCGCCAGACGCTGGGAAAACGTCGGGGTAAGCTTGCCGCAGTCGAGTTCTAGTGTCCGGTCTGTCGTGTGCATCGAACTCTCCTTTCTTTCGGGGCACGCAACAACCCACCCCTGCCGCGAGGTCGTGCGGAAGGGAGCAGGCTGAATTCGGCTCGGACAGGCAGGGTGTCTGTCCTTCACTTTGCTTGATTTGCATCCCGAAGATGCCAAAGACCTATTGATCAGTCCAACGAATGTTTCTAATGATTATCATCAGCTATCTTTATAGGTGAACCCATGTCCGCGCCTCTTGATCTCGACCAGTTGCAGACTTTCATCGCCATCGTCGATTCCGGCAGCTTCACCAAGGCCGCCGACAGGGTCTACAAGACCCAATCCGCCGTCTCCATGCAGATGCGCCGTCTCGAAGAGCGCATCGGCAAGCAGCTGTTCATCAAGGACGGCCGCGGCAATCGGCTGACGGTCGAGGGTGAAAAACTGCTCAATTACGCCCGGCGCATCATCCGCCTCAACAATGAGGCGATCGCCGCCTTTGACGACAACAGGCTGGAGGGGACGCTACGCATCGGCACGCCGGACGATTACGCCGACCGCTATATGCCTGAGATCATCGGCCGTTTTGCCAAGACGCATCCGAATGTCGAGCTTTACATCGTCTGCGAGCCGTCGATGGACCTTGCCGAGCGCATGCACAAGGGCGAGCTCGATATCGCCCTCGTCACCCACAATCCGCGCGAGCGCATGTCCGATGTGGTCAGAACCGAGCCGCTCTGCTGGGTCGGCTCGGCCAACCATCCGATCCGCGACGATGCGCCGGTGCCGCTAGCCGTTGGCCGCCGCGACTGCCAATGGCGCCAGCTTGCCTGCTCGGCGCTCGATGCCGTCGGGCGCGAGCACCAGATCCTGTTCACCAGCTGGTCCTGCACCGTCGTCGCCGCGGCCGTGCTTGCCGGTATGGCGGTCTCGGTGATGCCGGAATCGGCGCTGCGGACGGGCATGAAGGTGCTGAGCCAGGCCGACGGTTTCCCGGCGCTGCCGCCGGTGCAGATCGGCATCATGAAACGGCCTGGCGTCTCGCTGTCGCTGATGAACGCAATCACGGCCCATATCACTGCCTGCCTCGACAACATCACGCCGGCTGTCGTCGACGACGGGCTGGAAGCGGATGTCAAATCCGCCCAGGCGCGCCTTTATCCGCGGCTGAAGGCTGCCAATATGGTGCCGAGCTGGTAGAAGTCCTCAGGCGACGCTCGCGGCAAAAAGGGAGGCGCGGATGACGCGTTTCCACTCGCCGAGCATGCGCTGCGCTATGGCCTCTTCGCTGACGGCCGCAAGTCGGATGACGGCGCCGATCAGGTGGCTAAAAAGGTAAGTGCGCGCGAACATTTCCTCGTCGCAACGGTCGGGAGCCAACCGGCGTACAGCGTCATCGAAGATACCAGCGACGCGACCGCTATGCTCGATATTCAGCCGAAGCAGATCCTGATCGGTCTCGGTTCCCATCCAGACGCCGAGATAAACGGGATCGTCGCGATAGGATTCGTAATACCAGTCGATGGTGGCGCAGACGAGATCGAGGGCCTGGTCGAGGGACTGCACGTCGCTGAACATCGCCGCCGTCTTCGCCTGAATCGCCGAAGCGTGCTGGTCGAACAGGGCTTTGACGATCGCCGCCTTCTCCGGGAAATACTGGTAAACCGAGCCGATCGGCACCTTGGCGGCGACCGCGAGTTCCGTCATCCGCATGGCGCTGACGCCCTTTTGGGCGATTATCTTGGCGGCGGCAGCGAGGATAAGATCCAGTCTCTGGATGCTACGCTCCTGCTTCGGCTTCCTGCGCAAGCCGATGCGATCCATGCTTTCCGCGCCCATGTCGTTCCCATTCTTATTGTTTCGCGCCGCAGGCTATCTACCACCACCGCGTCGAGCGGATATGACATTGCAGGCCTTCATCAGCGGTAAATGGAAACGCTCAGATTTTAACGATAGGCAAACGCGTGAGAAATCAGGCTCCTAGGCCGCATTGCTCTGATTGACGAGGGCGCAAAAAACGTCAGATAGTTGTAAAATCCGGCAGATTGCCGCCTGCGCACATCGCCGTCAGCCCATCGCCATCCAGATGGCGAGCCAACCCCACATGGCTGCAAGCACCAGATAACCGGCAGCAAAGATCGGGCTGCGGTAACTGAGATCATTGCTGGTGACGTGAATGGCGGCATGAGCGTAACGCAGAGCGACGAAGAGCCAGGCGAGGCCGAGGGCGACAAGATTGTCGGCCTCGGCGATATAGAGAAGAATGCAGCAGGGGTAAAAGAGTACAGGCAATTCGAACTGGTTGGCGAGGCAATTCTTGACGACAAGGCTTTCGGCGGGTTCGTCACGATTTTCGCGATAGTCCTGTTTGCGGATCTTTCCGACCCGCACCATTTTCCCGCGTCTCAGGCCAAGAAGCGCGTAGAGACCATAGACCAGGGCCACATGGGCAAGGAGTGGCCAGAAGATTTCATAGCCGGTCATGATCGCCACTTCCTTTCCGCTTTATATGCCGTTGGCAGCATTAGCGGAAAGGATAAGCGGATGCCAGCGGCTCGCCGCTGTGCAACCGCAAACCCGATATTGTCTTCACACCTGGGCGCTGCCGCCATCGACGAAGAGTTCGGCACCGCTGACGAAGCTGGAATCCTCCGAGGCAAGGAAGAGTGCGGCAGCGGCAACTTCCTCGGCGCGACCGACCCTGCCCATAGGCACCTGGGCTGCCAAGGCGTCGAGCAAGCCCTGCTGCTGCGTTGGGTCCTTGCCCGCCAATTCGACCAGTCCAGTCGTTTCCGTCGGGCCAGGACTAAGCGTGTTGATCCGAATGCCGCGATCCTTCAAGTCGAGGATCCAGTTGCGCGCAAAGCTGCGCAAGGCGGCTTTCGATGCGGCGTAAACGCTGAAGGCGGGTGTGCCGGTCGAGCCTGCGGTCGATCCCGTCAAGATGATCGATGATCCTGGCGAGAGCAGCGGCAAGGCCTTCTGCACCGTAAAGAGAACCCCCTTCACGTTCCGATCGAACGTGTCGTCATACTGCTCTTCAGTGATTTCGCCGAGGGGCAACATGGAGCCGCCACCCGCGTTGACGAAGAGCACGTCAATTTTCCCGGATTCTGCCTTCACCCGTTCATAGAGGCGATCGAGGTCGGCGAGATTGGCTGAATCCGCCTGAATTCCCACAACCTCGCCGCCTATCTCAGCGATTGCTGCATCGAGAACATCCTTGCGGCGACCCGTGATAAAGACCCGGGCGCCCTCGGCTACGAAGCGCTTGGCCGTTGCAAGGCCGATGCCCGAAGTGGCGCCCGTGATAACCGCAATCTTTGCGTTCAGTCGTTGTGTCATTGTCGTCTCCTTGGTTCGACTGAAGCTGAGATATGGACGAAAGCATCGTTGCGGAATAGAAAGAGTTGAAAGCCATTGTTTCAGGAATGAAATGACAAAGTTTCCCGATTTCGAGGGTCTGGCGATGTTTGCGAAGGTCGCGGAAGAGCGTTCCTTCCTTCGGGCTGCGCAGACGCTCGGCGTGTCGGTGCCGACCGTTTCGCGAGCCGTCAGCCGTCTTGAGCACAGACTCGGCGCCAGGCTCTTCAACCGGACGTCCCGGCAGCTGGCGTTGACCGAATTCGGCCTGCGACTGGTCGATAGCGCCGCACGAATCTATGCCGAGGCCGAGAGGGCGGAGGACGCTGCCCGGGAGATTGCCACCCGGCCGAAGGGTCTCATCAGGCTTGCCGCACCGATGGCCTTCGGGACGCGCTGGCTTGCCCCGGTCCTGCCTGATTTTTTCGAGCGCTTTCCGGAGATTTCCATCGACCTGCACATGAGCGATGCCGTCGTCGATATCGTGGGAGAGGGTTTTGATGCCGCGCTCAGAATCGCAGTACTGCCGGATTCGTCCTTGGTCGCGCGAAGGCTGACGCCGGTGGATCGCTTCATTCTCGCTGCACCCGCATATCTCGACCGGTACGGCGTGCCGGAACATCCGCGCGACCTAGCGGCTCACCATTGCCTGGGATACGCCTATAGGGCGCGACAGGATGTCTGGCGCCTGCGCAACAGTGAAGGCAAGGAGGAGGTCATCGTGCCAAGTGGCTCTCTCAAGGCCACAAATTCGCAAGCCTTGGTGCCAATGGCGCTAAGCGGCCTCGGGATCATCGAACTTCCGGAGTTTCTCGCGCATGACTATCTGATAGACGGCCGGCTGAAGCCGATTCTTCCCGACTGGACACTGCCGACCGGCGCACTGTATTTCGTCACACCTTCCGCGCGGAACCGGCCAGCGAAGGTCGAGGTACTTTCCGATTTCATGATGGCGAGATTGTCAAATCCGGTTTGGCGGCGAAGGAGCTGATAGCCACTTCAGTCCTGGCGTGGCGACAGCCAACGGGCAATTGCAAGCCGGGCCGCGACGATGAAGCAGATAGCGAGGCTTGCGAATTTCAACCGCGTCATCCACGGCAGCACGTGCATTGCAAGACCTGCGGACGCGCTGTTGCCGAAGGCAATCAGACTGGAAATG
Source organism: Rhizobium sp. NLR10b (assembly GCF_019685435.1). Lineage (NCBI taxonomy): Bacteria > Pseudomonadati > Pseudomonadota > Alphaproteobacteria > Hyphomicrobiales > Rhizobiaceae > Rhizobium > Rhizobium sp. NLR10b. The sequence continues at coordinate 310,789 of NZ_JABDWV010000004.1, forward strand.
TTCTCGCCGTAGTCGGAGATGCCGTAGATGAAAGGCAGCAGAGAGATCGCCTTGGCTATGAGCGGATGAAGTGACCGGCCGAACCACGAGCCGACGGGACCAAGCCTGAGGAAGACGACGAACAGCAGCGCCGTCAGCAATGCCGGAAAGATCAGCTCCGGCCCGAAATACATGGCGCTGAGCAGTTTGGCCGCCGTCTTATTTTCATCGAGCAGCTTCTGCATGTGGAAGACGGTCGATTCGTCGTAGCCGGCGAAGTAGGTGTCGAGCACCGCCTGCCCGGTTTCGTGCTTGAAAGGAACGACGAAGCCGAAGGTCGTCCAGGCGAGCACGGCAAGGCAAAGGGCGGCGAGCAGCGCGACGATCCAGAGCGGAATTGCGCTGCCCGCCTTCATGATCAGAGGCCGGCGCCAGGATAGTTCGGGCTCTCGCGGGTGATCGTCACGTCATGGGCGTGGCTTTCGCGAAGGCCGGCGCCGGAGATGCGCACAAAGGTGGCGCGCTCCTGGAAATCCTTCAGGTCCTTGCCGCCAACATAACCCATGGCCGCCTTGAGACCGCCGGCGAGCTGGTGGACGACGGCCGAGACCGGTCCCTTGTACGGCACCTGGCCCTCGATGCCTTCGGGCACGAGCTTCAGCGTGTCGCGCACCTCAGCCTGGAAATAACGATCGGCCGAACCGCGGGCCATGGCGCCGACGGAGCCCATGCCACGATAGGCCTTGAAGGAACGGCCCTGGTAGAGATAAACCTCGCCTGGGCTCTCGTCGGTGCCGGCGAGCAGCGAGCCGATCATGACGGCAGAAGCACCGGCGGCGATCGCCTTGGCAAGGTCGCCGGAGAATTTGATGCCGCCGTCGGCGATGACGGGCACATCCTGATCCTGGGCGGCCTGGACGGCCGACATGATGGCGGCGAGCTGCGGAACGCCGACGCCGGCGACAATGCGCGTCGTGCAGATCGAACCCGGGCCGATGCCGACCTTGACGGCGTCGGCGCCGGCATCGATCAGCGCTCGGGTGCCGTCATAGGTGGCGACGTTGCCGGCCATGATCCTGACCGAGTTGGAAAGCTTCTTGACCCGGGCGACAGCATCGAGAACACGCTGCGAATGGCCATGGGCGGTATCGACGACCAAAAGGTCGACGCCGGCCTCGATCAGGCGTTCGGCCCGCTCGAAGCCGTCATCGCCGACGCTGATGGCGGCGGCGGCGCGAAGCCTGCCCTGCGCATCCTTGGAGGCGTTCGGGTTCAGCTGCGACTTCTCGATATCCTTGACGGTGATGAGGCCGACGCAGCGGCCTTCGGCGTCGACGACCAGCAGCTTCTCAATACGATGCGAGTGCAGCAGGCGCTTGGCTTCCTGCTGATCGACGCTCTCCTTGACCGTGACCAGATTGTCCTTGGTCATCAGCTCATGGATCTTCTGCTCCGGATCCGAGGCGAAGCGGACGTCGCGGTTGGTGAGGATGCCGACGAGGCGGCCGGACTTCTCGACCACCGGGATGCCGGAGATGCCATGCGATTTCATCAGGGAGAGCGCTTCGGCAAGCTTCGCCTCCGGGCCGATGGTGACCGGATTGACGACCATGCCGCTTTCGAACTTCTTCACCTGGCGGACCTCTTCGGCCTGCTCGATCGGCGTCAGGTTGCGGTGGATGACGCCGAGGCCGCCGGCCTGGGCCATGGCGATCGCCAGCCGGCTCTCGGTGACGGTATCCATGGCCGAAGAGAGGATCGGGATGTTGAGATCGAAGTCGCGGGCGATGCGGGTTGCGATATTCGTCTGGCCGGGCATGACCTCGGAATGGCCGGGCTGCAGCAGCACGTCGTCGAAGGTAAGCGCGTCCGCGCCGGTTGCCGTTTCAATGATGCGGGCCATGGCCAAATTCCTTCAGTTAAGAAAATGCAACCCGTCCCGGAAACGAATCGTCCGCCCCGGCGGTGTGCATGAGTTGCTTGGAAGTTGGCGAGGGCTGGTAACACGTCTATGACAGGAAGGAAATAGCAAAAAGCCCGGCGTGGCCGCCGGATCGTCATGGGAGCCATGCATCTACCGCATCGGCCCGAAAATCGGAATCGATTTCGGAAAGCACGATGCGTAGATTCAAAGTGTTACAGCGTCCCTTGCGCGTCTGCCAAGACGCGCGGCGCGGGAAAGCGCATCGCGTCAAACTTCATTCATGCGATGCGCTTTAGCTCTTTGTTTTTACGCATGTCGTTATCCCGGAACCGCTACACACTTCCGGACGACATGCGGTAGATCAAATGTCGAACTGATAGGTCTTCGCCACGAAGCGATAGCCGCCATCCTGCCTTTCGGCGAAACCGACCGCGGGGAACGGCATGTGGTAACCGAGGAAGGCGATCTTGTCGGTGGCGATCATGTCGAAAACCTTACGGCGGCTGGCCGCCGCCTGCGCCTTGTCCATATCGAAGCGCACTTCCCAATCCGGGCGCAGCAGCGACAGAATATAGTGGTTGGCCGTATCGCCTGTCAGCACCAGGCGCTTGCCCTCGGATTCCACATGGAACACCATGTGGCCCGGGCTGTGACCGGCGGCCAGCATCGCCGTCATGCCGGGCGCAATGCTGTCACCGTCCTTGATGAAGGTGGCTTTTTCGACGAGCGGCGTCAGGTTGGCAAGCACGGCCTTGTGGCCGCCTTCGGCGGGCGTGCCTTCGCGTGATTTGTTCGACCAGAAATCATATTCGGCCTGACCGATGACATAGCGGGCATTCTTGAAGGCGGCTGCGCCATTTTCCATGAGACCGCCGATATGATCGCCGTGCAGATGGGTGAGCGCCACGAGGGTGACGTCGTCGGCCGAGTATCCTGCGGCTTTCAAGCCTTCGGCAAGCCGGCCGGCGCCACGCGCCCGCCCCGCTGCACCGAAGCCGGTATCGACAAGAATGACATCCGCGCCGGTATCGATGAGGGCAGGCGTATAGCCGCTCAGGAGCTTGTCGGCCGGCAGGAAGTTTGCAGTCAGCAATGCCTTGACCGTCTCGGGATCCTGATTGGTGCCGTAGGTTTCATAGGGTTTTTCGGAGATGTTGATGCCATCGCGCACCACTGTGAATTTATAGGAACCGAGCTTGAATTGATCGATCTCGGGCAAAGGCATTGCATTCATATTGCTGCTTTCTCCAGTCGCGGCCGCCACGGCCTTCTCTCTTAAAATCACCGGCGCAGCCAGCAGCCCGAGGCCTGTGGCAAAAAACGTGCGCCGCCTTATTGGCGTTGAGATTGCCATGTCCACTCCCCTTTGATGCGCGGCGCGCCATCGCGCCGACCCGACGATCTGGCCGTATTTCCTGCCCGGGTAGGTGAACATAGGTCAATGTTGATAGGGAAGGATGTCGGGCAAGCCATCTCACGCAGACGTGAACCGAACGTTCCATCGAAGCGGATTGAAGGATTGGCAGGCCCGGGAAGTGAGTCTACACAGCAAATGCCTTTCCTGCTCCAATCCGCAGCCTATCAAGGCTCCCGCCTATGAACCGCATCGTCCCGCTGATCCTTGCCGTCGCTCTCTTCATGGAGCAGATGGACTCCACCGTGATTTCGACGGCGTTGCCCGCAATCGCCGGGGATCTCAATGTCGGGCCGATTACGCTGAAGCTGGCGCTGACCTCCTACATGGTGGCGCTGGCGGTGTTCATCCCGGTCAGCGGCTGGATGGCCGACAGGTTCGGCGCCAAGAAGATTTTCCGGCTTGCCATCTCCGTCTTCGTCATCGGCTCGATTTTCTGCGCCTTCTCGTCCAATCTCGTCGAATTCGTGTTTGCCCGCTTCCTGCAGGGCATGGGCGGCGCGATGATGACGCCGGTCGGCCGCCTGGTGCTGGTGCGCACGACGAAGCGCAGCGATCTGGTTTCCGCCATGGCGCTGCTGACGATCCCGGCGCTGGTCGGCCCGCTCACGGGCCCGCCGCTCGGCGGCTTCATCACTACCTATTTCAGTTGGCATTGGATCTTCCTGATCAACGTGCCGGTCGGCATCATCGGCATCTGGCTTGCAACGATCTTCCTGCCGGAGGTGGAAGCGATCGCGCCGCCGAAGCTCGATTTCACCGGCTTCGTGCTCACCTCGCTTTCAGCCGCCGGCGTCGTCTTCGGCCTGTCGGTGGTCAGCCTGCCGGCCCTGCCGCCGATCATCGGCATCACCGCGACCTTTATCGGCCTTGCCTGCGGCGTCCTCTACATCAGCCATGCGAAGCGCCACCCAGCGCCGATCCTCAACCTCAACCTGTTCAAAAATCCGACGTTCCGGGCTTCGACCATGGGCGGCAATCTCTTTCGAATCTGCGTCGGCGCCATGCCGTTCCTGACACCGCTGATGCTGCAGCTCGGCTTCGGGCTGACGCCGTTCCAATCCGGCCTCATCACCTTTGCCGGGGCGATCGGGGCGATCACCACAAAGTTCATGGCCAAGCGCGTTTTCGCCGCCACCGGCTTTCGCACGACACTCGTCGGCGCCGCCATGGTGACGACGCTTGTGACCGTCATCACCGGCTTCTTCACGCCGGCAACGCCGCACCTCGTCATCATCGGCGTGCTGCTTCTCGGCGGTTTCTCCCGCTCCTTCATGTTCACCGGCGTCAATGCGCTTGCCTTCGCCGATATCGATGATGCCGAAGCCAGCCAGGCGACATCGATGAGCTCCGTCATGCAGCAGGTCAGCCTGGCGCTCGGCGTCGCGGTGGCGGCCGCAATATTGGAGACCTCGATCTATATCAGGGGCGAGGCGCTTGATGTGGCCGATTTCCATCTGGCTTTCTACATCTTTGCCGGACTGACGGTGATTGCGACCATTCCCTTCGTCCGGATGGATCGCAACGCTGGCGCCCTCGTTTCCGGCCATCGCTCGAGAGGCGTGAAGCCGTCGGCCATCGAAGCCGAACAATCGATGGTGAAATAGGCCGGGCTTTATTCGGGACGTTCGCAGACTGCACTAAGCTTGTTGCCGTCGAGGTCGCGGACGTAGGCCGCATAGAAATGGGCATGGTAGGAGCGCAGGCCAGGCCCGCCTTCATCCGCCGCGCCCGCCGCAATCGCGGCTGCGTGGAAGGCATCGACAGCCGCCCGCGTTTCGGCCGCAAGCGCCACCATGGCGCCGTTACCGGCAGTCGCCCGGTGGCGATTGAACGGCGTCACCACCCAGAAGCGGCAGCGCGTGTCGCCTTCGGCGGAATAGCCGATCTCCTCTTCTGTATGACGCTGGCGACGATAGCCGAGCGCACCCAGCACGGCGTCATAGAAATGACCTGCGCGATGAAGATCGTTGGTTCCGAGCGTGATGTAGAGAAGCATGGGATCATCATCAACCGGGATGGACCCGAGATCAAGCTTGCTCTGCGTCAGCTTCCGCCTTGCGGCCTTTGAAGCCCTTGGCCAGCAGGAACATCTCCACCGATTCGGCGCGTGACGAGTTCGGCTTGACATGGACGACCTGGCGGAAATTCTGCTTCAGCATGGCGAGCAGATCACGCTCGGTGCCGCCCTGGAAGGTCTTGGTGAGGAAATGCCCGCCCTCTCCCAGCACCTCGACGGCGAAATGGGCCGCAACCTCGCACAAATGCATGGTGCGCAGATGATCGGTTCTGTGGTGGCCCGTGGTCGGCGCGGCCATATCGGAAATGACGAGATCGGGCGTGCCGCCGACCGCCTCCATCAGCTTTTCCGGCGCGCTCGGATCGAGGAAGTCGAGCTGCAGGATCTTGACGCCGGGAAGCTGGGCCATTTCGAGGAAATCGATCGCGGCCACACGCACGTCCTCATCCGTCGAACCGGTGACCTTGGCGGCGATCTGTGACCAGCTGCCGGGAGCCGCACCCAGATCGATGATGCGCCTGGCGCCGCGCAGGATGTGGTATTTCTCGTCGATCTCCAACAGCTTGAAGGCGGCGCGGGCGCGATAGCCTTCGAGCTGGGCGCGCTGCACATAGGGATCGTTGATGTGGCGCTGCAGCCATTGGCGGGAGGACGCCTTCATCTTCTTGTTCTTGACGCGCTGGCCGAGCTTGCGGCCGGTGCGGTTTCCCGCGATCGGTGCCTTTGTCATGCCCTTCCCCTTATTTCGCCCGCTGGCCGCGGCGGTTGCGATGGCGCCGCCACACGCCGTCATCGGCCATCATGTCGGTGAGCAGGCCTTCCCTCAAGCCGCGATCGGCGACCCGCATGCGCGGGCTCGGCCAACGGCGGCGGATCGCCTCCAGAATGGCGCAGCCGGCAAGCACCAGATCGGCCCGGTCCGGCCCGATGCAGGGATTGGCGGCGCGGCTTTCGAAATCCCAGGAGAGAAGCTTCGCCTGCATGGCGGAGACCTCGTCATCCGAGAGCCAGATGCCATCGACCTTGCGCCGGTCATAGCGCGGCAGGTCGAGATGGACACCGGCAAGCGTCGTCACCGTGCCCGACGTGCCGATCAGGTGGAAATCGCCAGTCTGGGCGATCTCGATCTCCGGGCAGTCGAAGCATCCGAGCATGGCTTCGACCTCGCGCACCATGCCTTCGAAAACATCCGGCGTGACGTCGCGCCCGCCGTGACGCTCCGACAGCGTCACGACGCCGACCGGCAGCGAGGTCCAATGGGTGATGTGATTGGCGAGCCGGCTGAAGCGACTATCGCCGATGCGGATGACGGCGATCTCCGAGGAGCCGCCACCAATATCGAAGAGGACGACGGAACGAGTCTCGCGGCCAACGAGCGAGGAGCAGCCGGAGACCGCGAGGCGTGCCTCGGTCTCCCGGTCGATGATCTCAAGTTCGAGGCCGGTTTCGGCGACAACGCGGCCGAGGAACTCCGCGCCGTTGACCGCCTGACGGCAGGCCTCGGTGGCGATCAGCCGCATGCGGCGGATCTCCCGGTTCCTCAGCTTGCCGGCGCAGATCCTCAGCGCCTCGATCGCCCTTTCCATCGCCTCGTCGGAGAGACGGCCGCTGGCGGCAAGACCCTCGCCGAGCCGTACGATGCGGGAAAAGGCATCCACGACGCGGAACTGGCCCGGCCGGGTCGGCTGGGCTATCAGCAGACGGCAATTATTGGTGCCGAGATCGAGCGCGGCATAGAGTTCTTCCGGCCATGCGTGCTCGCCGGCCTGACGATCCCCCTGGTGACCGTGGCTCTCCTGGCGGCCTTTGCGGCCGGCGCCGGCGCCGTTCTGCATCTCGCGCGGGACGGCACTGCGCACCGTCTCTTCGACGCGGCTTTCCTGCAGGGGCACATGGGAAGGCTTTGCCGATGACAGCGGCCGGCCCTGCAGCCCGCGCTTGCCGCGATGCTTCCGGCGGTTGCGCCGGCTCGATGCCTGTTCGCTGTCGGGCCGGGCGGCTGCCGCGTCCTGTTCCACCTTCTGGTTTTGAACTGAACTATCCTGCGAAGCGCCTTGACCGCCGCGACGACGGCGCTTGCGCTTGCGAGCCGGATGTCCGGCCGCATCTTCCATGGGGCGCGCAGGCTGCCCGGCACTGCCGGGGAACTCATGCGAAGCGGGATGGGCGACGCTGCGGGTTTGCCCGCCGCGCTTGCCCTTGCGACGCCTGGACTTCTTGCCGTCCCTGCGCCCTGCCGCCGTCGCCCCGTCAAATTGCGGCTTCGCGCCGCCTTCGGGGTCTTCCACGTTGTTTTCCACCGCGCCGCGCAAGTCCCGGAGGTATGCAGCAGGCGCTCGTTTGATTTTTGCGTTGCCGCAAGAATATCAGCGCCCGCCAAAATCACCAAATTCTTTTTTGACAGAGGGCTTTGCGGAAGAGTTTCACCGCCGGCCTGAGAAGGCCGATTTTTTTCAAAACAGGTATTTGCAATCGCCGGGCTTTTGTTTATAAGCGCCGCACACCAGCCGAACCGCCCGCCGGTTCGCTTGCTGGGGAATAGTTCAATGGTAGAACAGCGGACTCTGACTCCGTCGATCTTGGTTCGAATCCAGGTTCCCCAGCCAATTCTCTCCCAGTCCTTTAATTCCGTGATTTTCCAGTCATGCCGGATATCGTGTTGGCATCATTGGGGACCTGATGCCCAGAACTGCAGCCCGCAGCTGATGCCCACGCGAGTGAGCGCGGCCAGCGTCCCAGCGGGCAGGCAAGGGCAACGCACGCTTCGAATACGAGCGGGACGTCATGCTTTGGCATCTCAAAGACGCGGCGCGTTGTAAATCACTCCACTGGTTCCCCTAGTCTATGATGTGGTAGCCGCCGTCGATGTAGATGGTGTCGCCGGTGATCAGCCGCGCTGCATCATGAGCGAGGAAGGCCGTTGCCATGCCGACATCGTCTATCGACACAAGGCTGCGTGTCGGCGCCCTTTCCTCGGCCTTGCTAAGAAGCTCGTCGAATTCCGGGATGCCGGAGGCAGCCCGCGTCGCCAGCGGGCCTGGCGAGATGGCATGCACCCGAATGCCCTTCGGCCCGAGTTCGGCGGCGATGTAGCGCACGGCGCTTTCGAGCGCCGCCTTGGCGACACCCATGACGTTGTAGTTCTTCACGACCATCTGGCTGCCGTAGTAGCTCATGGTGAACAGCGTCCCGCCGCGTTTCATCAGCGGTTCCGCAAGATGCGCCATGCGAATGAACGACCAGCAGGAAATGTCCATCGTCTTCAGGAATCCTTCACGAGGCACGTCGACCACTCGCCCCTGCAGAGTATCCTTTGGCGAAAAGGCAATCGAATGCACCAGGAAATCGAGCTCGCCCCATTGCTCGGCTATCCGGTCGAACACCGCCTCCAATTGTGCCGGCAGGGAAACGTCGAGCGGCATGAAGATGGGCGCTTCCAGCGCCTCGGCCAGCGGCTCGACATGGGGCTTGGCCTTGTCATTGAGATAGGTCACCGCGAGCTCGGCGCCGAGCGCACGGAAGGCTCTGGCGCAACCCCAGGCGATCGACTGGTCATTGGCGATGCCGACCACCAGCCCGCGCTTGCCTTCAAGAAGCTTGGCCTTCACATCAGGGATCATCATCAGCCCCTCTCCCGGGTCATGGGTTGCCCATCATGCGGCGAGCAATGCGTATGTATGCCGCGCGATCATCAGTTCCTCGTCGGTCGGCACGGCATAAATGGCGAGCCTGCTATCGTCGCCCGAAATCAACAGCTCGCCGGCGGCGTTTCGCCTGCTGTCGAGCTTGGCGCCTAACCATTCCAGCTTCCTGCAGATCCGCTCACGCATGACCGGCGAGTTTTCCCCGACGCCGGCGGTGAACACGAAAGCGTCCAATCCGCCGAGAGCGGCCGCGAGCATGCCGGCATTGAGGCCGATGCGATGTACGAAATGATCGAGCGCGAGTGCCGCACCCGGCTCCTCGCTCGCTAACAGGTCGCGGACGTCGTTGCTGGCGCCCGAGAGGCCCTTGAGGCCGGATTCCCTGTAAAGAAGGTCCTGCAGCTCAGCTGCACTCATGCCGCGCTGCTGGAGAAGATAGAGAAGCACGCCCGGATCGATCTGGCCGCATCGTGTGCCCATCGGCAGGCCATCCAGAGCAGTGAAGCCCAGTGTGCTCTCCACGCTTTTTCCGCCGCGGAGCGCGCACATCGAGGCACCGCTTCCGAGGTGGGCGACAATGACCCGTCCTCGGCCAACGTCCGGCGCGATCTCGGCCAGCCTTCCGGCGACATATTCGTAGGACAGGCCATGAAAACCATAGCGCCGGACACCCTCTTCGAAATAACGCGCGGGAATGGCGTAGTGGTCAGCCATCGGATCATGGCCGCGATGGAAGGCCGTGTCGAAGCAGGCGATCTGCGTTAGCTGCGGCTGACGCTCCAGCAGTGCGCGGATCGGCGCGAGATTGCTTGGCTGGTGCAACGGCGCAAGCGGCGTATAGCGCTCCAGTTCGTGCAGCAGGGTTTCGTCGATGCGCGCCGGGCGCATGTGGTTCGGGCCGCCATGGACGACCCGATGGCCGACGGCAATCAGACGGCCGTCGTGCCGCTCGCGCAGCCATTCGCCCACAAGGCGCATCGCCGCGGGCAAATCGGCAACGGTCTCGTTTGGATAGCTTGCGTCCGCCAGCCGCTCGCCGCCAGCACCCTTGATGGCCAGGCGCGGCGCAGTGCCGATGCCTTCCATCTTACCCTTGACCAGTCGCGTGAGCGAACCCGAGACCGCGAAGACCTCGAACTTCAGGCTGGAGGAGCCGGCATTGACGACGAGGATGGTGTCCATTGCATCATCCCCCCTGTATCGGCGCCGTGCGGCGGCGCGCATCGGCCAGCAGGACGCCGACGGCGCAGGAGGCAAGGCGCGCCAGCACGGAATCTGCCCGCGACGTCAGGATGATCGGCACGCGCGCTCCAAGCACGATGCCTGCTGCATCTGCCTTCGCCAGGAACGTCAGGTTCTTCGCCAGCATGTTACCGGATTCGAGATTGGGGACGACGAGTATCTGGGCGTGGCCGGCCACCGGCGACTGGATGCCCTTTATCCGTGCAGCCTCCGGATCGATCGCATTGTCGAAGGCAAGCGGCCCGTCGAGAATGCCGCCCGTTATCTGTCCGCGCTCGGCCATCTTGCAAAGAGCAGCGGCGTCGATCGTCGAAGGGATCTTCAATGTGACCGTCTCAACCGCCGAAAGGATCGCCACGCGGGGCGTGCCCAGGCCGACCTGGGTGAAGAGATCGATGGCGTTCTGAACGATGTCGCGCTTGGCATCGAGATCCGGCGCGATGTTGATGGCCGCGTCGGTAATGAACAGCGTTTCCGAATGGTGCGGGACATCCATCACGAAGACATGGCTGATCCGCCGCGCCGTCCTCAGTCCCGTGGCCGATGACGTCACGGCGCGCATGAGCTCATCCGTGTGGAGGCTTCCTTTCATCAGCAAATCAGCGCCGCCTTGGCGGATGATCTCCACCGCCTTCGCCGCCGCCGCGTCGCTATGCGGCGTGTCGACCAGCTCGAATGGGGAGATATCGATGTGATGCGCGTCTGCAATTGTGCGCACCTTTCCCGCCGGCCCGACCAGGACCGGACGGATCAGTCCTATCTCGGCTGCCTCGACGGCGCCGCGCAGCGATGTCTCGTCGCAAGGATGGGCGACGACCGTCGTCATCACAGGAACCTGCTTTGCCTTGGCGATCAGCCGCTCATACTTCTGATGCGGCACGTACTCTTTCCCAACGTCGTCTAAATCCTGCATCTTCACACTCCATGTTGAAGGGCGGGCTCAGTCCCTCGGCTTCAGCATCTTGTCGGCTAACTTGCGCGGCGAACAGACTTCCCCGGGATGGCCTTCGCCGGCGACAAGACAGGTTCCGGCAGCGTCTCTCCGGAAAGGCCGAATATCCCGACAATCCTCTTCCAGCGCTGTTCGGCTTCGCCGGAAAGCGCGCCGCGCACGTTCAAGACCTCACGCAGGGAAGACAAGGCCTCGCGGCGAACACTCTCCTCCGCCGGCAATAGCCGTGGGATAGCGCTCACGGCAGCCTCTTCGTCGATCAGCAGCATGAGGAACTGGTCGCGGATCAAGGCCTTGAATTCCGCGAGCGTCATCGCCGGCATGCCGTCCTCGGTGCGCCGCATCCGGCGAATGGCGGCAAAGCCACGCTCATCGGCTGCACCATTGGCCATGGCGACGTAGAGCAGGCTGCGCGCCAGACCTTCCCGAAGTCCGCCGTCCTCCATTTGCGCCTTGAGTTCCTCGATCCTCTCCTTGAGAACCTGCGCATGCAGCGCGGTCTTGCTTGCTCTGCGCTGCGGCCTAGTGTCAGACGGATCGATGCCGACTGCCGCCTGCAGGAGCGGAGACCCGTAGACGGAGAGGAAGGTCGCCTCGCTCAGCGCCTCGATCCCTTGACGCCATGCATCCAGCCCCGCAACGACCTGGCGTGAGAAGGCTTGCTCCAACGCCAGGAAGGGATTGTCGGCACGAACGGGACGGCGCTCTTCCGCCACATCGAGGGCGAGATCTGCAATCGGCGCCATCCAAGGATTGACGTCGCTAAACACCTCGTATTGCAGCCGGAGCGGATGCATCTCACGCAGATGCTTGGCCGCCCAATCCGGCGCCATTGCGCGGACGAAAGGCTGAAGGAAAGTCCGGTAGAGGGACAGGTTGATCTCCGAGACCTTCGCAACGGTCGCAAAACGCCGGTCATCCGCGGCGTTATTGCAGCCGAGCGCGCGGATATCGTCCAGCGTCCTTGCCTCGCAGCGCATGATCCAATCACCCTCGACGAGGTCCCCGCCTACTGTCTCAGCGGTCTTTGCCTCGAAAATCGCCTCGTAGAGCCCGGGTGGCAGCGCATCGATCAGATCGATATTGCTGGAGAATTCTCCATGCTCCTTGCGGGCAACGCTCGCGGACACGAAAATTCCGAGGTGACCGATCGTTTCGTGCACCGTGTAAACGATCGTCTGGCCGTGTGAGCGTATCTCGTTCACATCGTCATAGAGATCCAGAATCCAGCCGAGCGCCTGCGCGGGCGGCGTGACGTTGTCTCCCTTCGAGCAGAAGACGACGATCGGCGTGCGGATGTTGCGAAGATCGATCGCCTCGCCCTTTGACGTCTTGATGCGGCCCGCGGCAAGATTGTTGCCGACGAAGAGTTCGTCGACGATGAACTGGATTTCCTCCGCGTTCAGATTGACGTGACCACCCCACCACTGCTCGAAACCGAGATAGCGTGGTGCCTCGGTGTCGATCTTCGAATAGAGGTTATATTGCTTGGTCCATAGCGTGTTGGCCGGATTCTGGTTCTCGAAATTCTGCACCAGCCATGCGCCGTCGAACTGCCCGTGTCCGAGGTCGCTGGTGAGTGCGGTCATCCAAGTACCGCCAAGCAGTCCGCCGGTATATCGCATCGGATATTTGCCGCGTTCACCCGCCCAGTAGGAAAGTGGCGCGCCGGCAATGATGATCGAGCCGAACAGTTCTGAGCGCATGGCGGCCAGCATCATGACGGCCCAGCCCGCCTGGCAGTTGCCGATCACGCATGGCTTGGCGTCGGCCTGCGGATGCAGCGATATCACCTTCTCCAAAAAGATGGCTTCAGCCAGTGCAATGTCTTCGATCGTCTGTCCCGGCATCGGCTGCGGAAGAAAGCCAATAAAATAGCACGGGTGCCCGGCTCTCAGTGCAACGCCGATCTCGCTGTCAGCCTTGAAGCCACCGATGCCCGGCCCGTGTCCAGCTCTCGGATCGACCACGACGAAAGGCCGGCGCTTTTCATCAATCTCTACCCCCTCAGGCGGGACGATCCGAACCAGCGCGTAGTTGACGGGCTTCTCGAGCGAACGTCCGTCAAGCACGACCTCGGGCGTGAAGCTCAGGACATGCGGCGCGGTTGCTTCCGCATGGGCGCGATACTGGTTGCCGCGCTTGCGCATGACGTCCCAGAACAGCACGCTGCGCTGGGCGGCATCCAAAACATAGTCGAGGGCGTAACCGGCCGGACCGAACTGCGTGGCGAAACCGGCTGTGGGAAGATAGGAAGAATGCCGCATGCCAAATCTCCTGTTCACCGCTCTTGGCCAGAGACTTATACTTGGATGATCATATTCTTGATCTGCGTCCGCTCTGTGAATGATGGCCGCGCTGTGGGCCATGCACGCTCTTAGCACATGCAGCATAGGCGCAGCGTGGTGCCGGACAAACGTATCTTACGGTAGCATACGCGGCAGCGCGGCTGGCCTCATGAGACCGCAGCGGCTGGGGCGCCGCTCGGCATCAGACTTTCCGCAGCCGGTATTCTCGCTCATGCGTCGCGGGTCGAACTCGACATCGCGGATCATCGACCCTGTTACAGGGCAGCGAAGGCCGACTTCGCTCATCATATCCGGGATCCGCAAGTGTCTCCATCATCGTGACCCTCGCCGTCGCCGAGGCACAAGGGGGCATCCACGGTCGCTGGCGGCGGGACACTGAAGGATCTCAAGGCGCCTTCGATAAGCCATTGAGCCCAGGCGCGAACCCCCAGCCAATTTCCCTCAAATCTCCGATGAGCTCGGTTCCGCCGATAACATAGAACAGACAGCCTTGAGCTGCGGCTATTCAAAGACAATGAGGCTCGCAGGGGTTGGCGGCATCGATTTGACCGTGACGCCGGTGAGGCCGGCCAGTTTTGCCATCTCGGCCAGTTCGCTTTGCTTGTAAGCCTGGCCGGCCGGTGTGCTGACGAGCATCTCCCAGGAGAAGGCCGCTGGAAAAGGCGGCGACACGCCATCTTCATTCGGCACGAAATCGACCGCGACGATCCGACCATCCGCTGCAAGGCTCGCGATGATCTTTCGCAACAGCGCGGCACATGTCGGCAAATCGAAATGGTGCAGAAAATTCGGAAGCAGGACGAGGTCATAACCAGCGCCCCAGTCGATCTCGAAGGCACTGCCGGCGATCGTCCGGTACCGGTCCGCGACGCCTGATTTTTCCGCATTCTGCCTCGACAGCTCCAAGACGGCGCCCCAGTCGACGGCGACGATCTCCGCGGATGGAAAGGCCCTGGCAATTTCGATGCCGAAGACGCCTGGGCCTGCAGCGATGTCCAGGACCTTCTTGGGAGACATCGCCCAGCTGGAGATTTCCCCAGCCAGCAGTTTGGCGCTGAGCCCGGTGAAAGAGCCCATGCCACGCGCAAACTTCAGCCAGATGGGGTTGTCGGGCGACATGTTCGCAAGGCCCATCGAACCGCCGTTTCGCACGACGGACGTCGGATCGCGCAGAAAATTATCGAGTACTTCTGGTGCGGCGGCGAACTCGACGGCAGAGCCCATATAGGCCGGCGAATTGCGATCGAGGAACGTACTGGTCGAGGGCGTCATTTTGTACTGTTCGCCCTCCTTGGTCAGGAAGCCATGGACCACAAGGTAATCGCAGAGGATGCGCACGCCACGCTCCGAGGCGGCTGTTGCCGACGCCAGGACTGCCGGCGTCTTGCCCTCGCCAATATGTGTAAAGAGATCAAGTTCGATGGCCGCCCTGATCGCTGCCGTCTTTCGGCACGCAAACAGCGCATCGACCACAAGTTCGGGCGACACTGCGCCGGCATGGGCGTGCTCGATGCTCGTTTCCATGGAACCCTCCCAAGAAATTCGACCGATCTTGCCTGGCAGCGCCAGCAGCGGAAATTATGCGTATATTCGCCCCTCCTACAATACCCACCGCGCTAACCCTATCGGGTTCCCCGCCGCAATGATCGGGCTTGCCGCCGGTCGCCGATATTGTTCGAATTGCTCTTCCTCGCCGGTGGACTGTAATTCGGACCGGCTTTGGCGTTTATACCGACGCGTGGTGAAGCTTAGACACCAATGCGTTCCGGACCCGCCGGCCAGGACCACGAGGCAATCGGAGGCTCGGCGACAGCGCTGTGTCGCGAATCAATGTGGGACAGAGAAAGTGCCGGCCCGCAGGAACTCGGGCATCAGGCCGCTGGATCAGATCCGTTTTCGCATTCGAGAAACCAAGCGTAAGTGGCTCTAATGCCGTCCTCAAGCGAAATGCTCGGTTTCCAGCCCATGTCCTGCAGCTTCTTGTTGCTCATCAGCTTTCGCGGCGTGCCGTCGGGCTTGGAAAGGTCATTGACGATCTCACCCTCGTAACCGACGACGCGGCAAACCAGACGCGTCAACTCGATGATTTCAAGATCCGTGCCCGAGCCGACATTGACGTGCTGCGTGCCCGAATAGGTTTTCAGCAGAAACACCAGCGCGTCGGCGCAGTCGTCGACGTGAAGAAACTCGCGGCGCGGGGTTCCGGTGCCCCAGACAACCATTTGCGGGTCTCTGCGCAATTTCGCCGCATGCGCCTTGCGGATCAGCGCGGGCAGGACATGACTGGAGTTCAGGTCGAAATTATCGCCAGGGCCGTACAGGTTGGTCGGCATCGCCGAAATGTAGTCACGGCCATATTGCTTGCGATAGGCTTCCGCGAGCTTGATACCGGCGATCTTGGCAATGGCGTACCATTCGTTGGTCGGCTCAAGCGGACCGGTCAACAGAGCCTCTTCAGGAATCGGCTGGGGAGCGAGCTTGGGATAAATGCAGCTTGAACCCAGGAAGAGAAGCCGGTCCACCTCCGCCCGGTGAGCGGCTTCAAAGATGTTGGTTTGAATGATCAGATTGTCGGAGATGAATTCGGCAGGATAGCTGTCATTGGCGAGGATTCCGCCAACCTTGGCTGCGGCGATTATGATCGCGTCCGGCCGGGTTGCTTCAACAAACTTCCCGACCTGGTCCTGGCGCTTCAAGTCGACCTCGGCGCGCGTGGCCGTGATGATCCTGCAATTTTCGGATTGAAGCCTGCGCACAAGAGCACTGCCGACCATACCGCGATGACCGGCAACCCAGATCTTCTTGTTCGATAAGTCGTACACTCAGACCTCTTTCCGGCTGCCTTGAGCCTTCCAGTGCTTGATATCCTCGCGCACCATCTCAGCGGCGAGTTCACGAACCGGGGTCTTATGGTGCCAGCCCAGATTCTGACGTGCCTTGGTCGGGTCGCCAAGCAGAAGATCGACTTCCGTCGGGCGGAAATACCGGGGATCGATTTCCACAAGGCAAGCGCCGGAGGCGGCATCATAGCCCTTTTCGTCGACACCGGATCCCTTCCATTCCAAGGTGATGCCGACATCGGCAAAGGCCCACTCGACAAACTGGCGCACACGCGTCGTCTCACCCGTCGCCAAGACGTAGTCATCCGGCTTGTCCTGCTGCAGCATCAGCCACATGCCCTCGACATATTCGCGCGCATGGCCCCAGTCACGCTGGGCGTCAAGGTTCCCCAGGAAAAGCTTGTCCTGAAGGCCGAGGCTGATGGCAGCCACCGCCATCGTGATCTTGCGCGTGACGAAGGTCTCGCCGCGAAGCGGGCTTTCATGATTGAACAGAATGCCGTTCGACGCGTGCATGCCGTAGGCCTCGCGATAATTAACGACGATCCAGTAGGCATAGAGCTTGGCTGCGGCATAGGGGGAGCGCGGATAGAACGGCGTCTTCTCGTTCTGCGGCACTTGCTGCACGAGACCGTAGAGTTCCGACGTCGACGCCTGGTAGAACCGGCTTTTTTTCTCAAGACCCAGGATGCGGATCGCTTCGAGCAGCCTCAACGTCCCGATACCATCGGCATCGGCCGTATATTCCGGCGTTTCGAAACTGACGCCGACATGGCTTTGTGCGGCCAGGTTGTAGATTTCGTCAGGCTGAGTCTGCTGGACGATCCGCAGCAGGTTGGTCGAGTCGATCATATCGCCATAGTGAAGGACGAAGCGTGGGTGGGCCTCATGCGGATCCTGATAGATATGTTCGATGCGGCCGGTGTTAAAAGATGAGGACCGCCGCTTGATACCGTGCACCGTGTAGCCTTTGCTCAGAAGCAATTCGGCCAGATAGGCACCATCCTGACCAGTCACCCCAGTAATAAGCGCGGTTTTCGTCATTTTTCACGTCGTCTTTCGATGCAATCTTCGGGAGGTGTTTATGGAAACGACCGAACCAGCGCAACCCCAATGTGACCGACACCGGGGACAAACGAAATTCAGCATTGTCGATCTCTTCGGTTGACGGCGGATGGGCGCAATGAGACTAGAGCGTTCCATTTATCAGATGTCCAAAGGGAAAGACATGATCTTGGTGACGGGAGGTGCCGGCTTTATCGGTGCGAATTTCGTGCTCGACTGGCTTGCGCTTCACGATGAGCCGGTCGTCAACCTCGATGCCCTCACCTATGCCGGCAATCTTGAGAGCCTTAACTCCATCTGGAGTGACCCGCGTCATGTCTTCGTCAAAGGCAGCATTGCGGACTACGACCTTGTCGACGCACTGCTCCGTTCCCACCGGCCTCGCGCAATCCTGAACTTCGCTGCCGAAAGTCATGTCGATCGATCGATCCATGGGCCAGAAGAATTTATCCAGACCAACATTGTCGGCACGTTTCGTCTGCTGGAGGCAATCCGGGGATTTCTTGCCTCACAGAGTGAAGACTTCCGGGAGAGCTTCCGCGTCCTCCACGTATCGACGGACGAGGTCTATGGTTCGCTTGCTCCCGACGAGGCCGCTTTCAGCGAACATCGCAAATACGAACCCAATAGTCCTTATTCCGCGAGCAAGGCAGCGAGTGACCATCTGGTTCGCGCCTACCATCACACCTATGGCCTACCCGTTCTGACGACGAACTGTTCGAACAATTACGGTCCCTATCATTTTCCGGAAAAGCTTATTCCCCTCGTCATCCACAATGCTCTGTCGGGGAAACAGATTCCGATCTACGGAGACGGGATGCAGGTGCGCGACTGGCTGTTCGTCAAAGATCATTGCAGCGCGATCCGGCGTGTTCTGGAGAGAGGAAAAGTCGGGGAAACCTACAATGTCGGCGGCAGGAATGAACTGACGAACCTGTCAGTCGTCAATACGCTCTGCGAAATTCTCGATGAATTGACGCCCCTGCCAAACGGCGCAAGCTACAAGGCCCAGATTTCCTTTGTGCGTGATCGGCCAGGTCATGATCGTCGTTACGCCATCGATGCGGCAAAGATAGAAAGGGAGCTGGACTGGCGCCCTAGTGAGACCTTCGAGACGGGCATTCGCAAGACCGTCGAATGGTATCTCGCCAACGATGCTTGGGTAGAGAATGTGACAAGCGGCAGCTATCGACAGTGGATCGATCGGCAGTACCAATAACGAGGCGAGGAGAAGCGAGGCTCCTCCCCGCAATCGTGACATCAGTACCTGATGAAATTGTGCAGGAAGCTTATGACCGGCCGGGGTACATTGCTTTGCACCCATCGGCGCGCCTTAACCCGGAAAAAGGGACGAATGCCGCCGGAAAAGCCGGGAGAAACCGTCCTGATCGCTTTCAGGGCTTGCCTCAGAGCGCGTTCATAGACCCTGTAAGCAGCGTCGGGCTCCTCGCAGACGGCGGTGTAGAAAGCCGACAGCCGATCGAACATGCCATTGGTCAGCAACTGAAACTGGTGGAAGTGATAAAAGATCAGCGGCGAACCATCGACCTCGATCCTGCCTGATGCATCCTGCGAAAAATGCAGCTTTTCGTAGTTCCAGGGCGCGATTCCGGCTCCGGGATGCTCGATGATATGGCAATTCGGGTAGAGATCCGGCCATTCATCCAAATACTTCTGATCACCCATCTTGCCGTCTTCCAGGCGATAGTAGCACCATTCGATGCACTGCTCGCGCCAGCGAGTGAGGCAGCGCATTCCCTCTTCGTCGCGCCGGAAACTCACCCATTCGACGCAGAAACGGCCGTTAATTTCGCGATTCTGCAGCCGCGGAGCAAAACGGTGTTCGATAATGGCGATGGAACTATTGCCGATTTCGTCGAAAATCGGACCGAGCGGTGAATAAAACAGCAGATCGGAATCGAGGTAGGTGATGAAATCAATGTCGGGATGCTGCTCCAGCAGGAAACTCGGCAGACACGGAGACAGGGTCCAGCAATATTCGGCGACGCCGCGCGATTTCTTGACCGCCAGAAGTTCCGGCGTCTCGAGATCAGCGAGTGGAATGCAGGTGATGTAGGACCTGTTGAGAGCGGTCAATATCTCCTGCGTCTGCTGGTCCATGCAAAGCACAAAAACATGCGCATCGGGGCACCACTGGACGAGGCTCTCCATCATGGCCATTCCCTTGATGAGATAGCCGTTGTCGAAAAGGGTACAGAAATAGTTCGTCATGATTGGGTTTGTTTCCTGCACAAATAGGTGCGCATTGCATTGCCCTTACGACTGTCGTGCGGATCCACGTTCTCAGTTAGCGTGAACGTCGCCAGGACGTGCAGGCCGTGAACTCGAAAGATGTCCAATAGCTGCGGCTCGGAAAAATGGATCTCTATGGTCTCGACGCCATAGGCCTGTTTGCGGAAATACTTGGTCGGCTCGCCATAGACAACAGGCGTACGGTGAAAAATCACGTATTCCTTGGCAACACGGGCGCTCTCTGCGATCGCCGCGTCATAATCGGGGATATGCAGCAGACAACATCCTGAGACGACGACATCGAAAGCGTCATCCTGATAGTTGAGCCGCGTCGCATCCTCCACGTCGAACGACAGCCCGGGATAAATGCTGCGCGCCATATCGATGAAAGCATCGGAGTAATCGCAGCCGCGATAACGCAGCGGCAAGCCACTCACATCAAGCACTTCGGAATAATAGCCGCTGGAACAACCGATTTCGAGCAGCGAAGCATTAGCCGGAAGATCGTCGATGCTGCGCAAAGCGGCGGTAAAGACATCGAATACATCAATGGAAGCGCCATTGCGGTATTCCTTCAGCTGGCGCTCGACGAGGGCTCTCTGGCGGGCGGGCAGATCACTTGCTTTCCAGGATGCAGCAAGGCGCGAACTTTCGCTGTCTCGACGAGCCGCCTCTATCTCGACATAGCGGGACGATACCGACGTCGTCGGCAACAGCCGATCATGCAATCGCTTCAACTGGCTCTTCATCCCCGGAAAGCGATTGAGACTTGTGCGCAGAAACGACATCAGCCCTGTTTCTCCAGATATCGTTCGAGGATCGGCACCAATTCTTCCATTCTCGACTTGTAGGTGTGGTCCTTCAGCGTCCTTGCCTGACCGGCCTTCGCGATGGCGTCGGCCTCGTCCGGGTGGTCTATATAGTAGCGGACGAGTTCTGTCGCTTCTTCCGCACTGGAATAGGCAACCACTTCCTTTCCAACCTCGAAAATCTCCCCGAGATTATCCTTCTTGTCGGTTATCAGCAGCGATCCGACACCGGTCGCCTCGTAGAGCCGCATGTTATTGGCGTTGTTTTCGGCAACATTGATATGGCGGTTGACGGTGATCCGGCTGCGCGCCAGCGCCCGATACATATCCGGCCCCCAGACTTCGCCATTGTGACGTTTGCGAATCGGAGAAGAGCGCGGGAGCGTCTTCGCGCCGTAACCGAAAAACTGTATCGGCGTGGTATCGGCAAGATGTTCGAGCAAGGGTACGGCCTTGCCATGATGACGGCTTATGCCGCCGACGAAGCTCACCGGCACATCGCGCCTGATGTCGCCAAGGAGATCGAGCACCCGAGTGTCGAAGCCAATCCTGAAATATTCGGATTTTATCCCCATCTCATGAAAACGGGGTACGAAATGGGGGAAAGACGTCAGAATAAGGTCATAGGGTCGCAGAAACTCACCCGGCGGCAGCGGACAAGCGATCTGGCCGACAATCAACGGCACCGTCTTCTTCAACTCCGTCAGGGCATGCGGCGGAAAGAAGCTGAGATCCTGACAGTAGAGTACATCCGGCTTGAATGTTCGAACCCGGGCCATTGCGACCTCCAGCAAGCCAGGGAGCGCCGCCAGGCGTGCGCCAACATAAGGCAGCCTGAAAAACCGATGCGGCAGTTTCATCGCCCAAGCGCTGAACGGCTCGTTGTTTTCTTGCGCCCAGGCCGATTGAAGCGGGACACAATTGCCGATGATGTCAATGACGTCGCAACCCTGGTCCTTCAGGTGGCGCGAGTAGAAATCGGACGTGCCGAATGCGGCGGCCAAAAGAGCTTTCGTCTGTTCTAGCGAGGTCGATTTTCGGAGCTGTGGCCGCCGCGCATAGAATTGCTTCAGAAACCGCGCGTAATAGGTGTCAAATATTGCTATTTTCATGTTCACCGTCTGGTTGACTGCCGGGACGTTCCTGTGACGTTCTATAGACGCTACCGACAAGCTTTGCCGGGTTCCCGGCAATTATTGCCCCTTCGGGGAAATTTCCGCGGACGACCGCACCCGCAGCGACAATGCTATCACGTCCTATTTCTGTGCCACGCAAGATCAGGGCATTGGTGCCAATGAACACATTATCGCCAATGTGCACCGGTGCAGTCTTGATGTCCGCCTCGACATCCGAATGACGGCGCCCTTCCGGACGTATCGGATGAAAGTCCGTGTCGAAAATCGTGACGTTGGCTCCCATCAGCACTTCCGCGCCGATTGAAATCCCTACAGCCGAGACGATGGTTGCACCACTGATGCCGCTGTCTGCGCCAATGCTGATCTTCGATCCGGCGCGAATGGTCGCTATCTTCACCGGATGATTGAGAGCGAGCGCTGTAAATCGGGAATCAGAACACAGGACGACGCGATCACCGAGGTGAATCTCACTGTCAGGATGTCGTTGCAACAAAGGGGCGCCATAGAGCACAACATCGCGGCCAACGCTTACCCCGTGACGTTTCAGTTCGCCAAGCTGCCTTGCACGCATACGGGAAAAGGCGAATTTCTTAAGGCTGGTCGTGATCTTTCCCAAAAGGACACGTGCGTAAAAGAAATAGGCCATGCGGAAAGGTGCGGTCGATCTCTGCACCGGTGAACCGACAAGCGAATAGAAGATCAGGCGTTGAAACACATTGTGAGGAGAGCGCCTGCCAAACAATCGTTTTTTCCATGAATGCCTGGAGATGTCGTTTCCATATACTGGCGGGGAATAGACGATTGCTTTTGTGCTGACGATCAGAGGCACTCCGGCGCGCGAAAAGCGCATCGCGATTTCATAATCGGCCATGTAGTGCGGCAGCAGGCGTGGCCGCATACCGCCATATCTCCGAAACAAGAGGGCTGGATATAGAGTACCTCGACCGCTCAATGCATCCACGCGGTATTGGCTCTCAGGCGACCGTTGTTGCGCTTCGCTCAATTCCGAAAGGACATCCCAGATCGCGAACCTGTTGATGTTGATCCGAGGTCCTATACTCACAAGAGGTGGGTCTTTCCCCTCTTCATGGATAACGCTTCCGACGGCGGCTTCGCCATTCGCCTTGGATGTTTGCACCAGGGTTTCAACATAATCTTCGTCGAACCAGGTGTCATTATTCAGAAACAGGATATAATCTTCCGCCTTGCAAGACGGAAGGACGTATTTCAGCCCCTTCTCGATGGCACCCCCCCACCAAAGATTGCCGTCGCCTCGGATTTCGACAACATCGCCCTGCGACTGCAGGTATTCTGCCGTGCCATCGGTCGAACCGTCGTTGACAACGACGATCGTCAGCGCGTCGGCGAGAGTTTGTCTCCTGAGAGCCTCCAGCACCTTCCGGGTGTGCTCCAGACGATTGAAGACAGGGATAATGACGTTAACGCGCATCGCTAGATTTCCGGCTTCTCAAGAAACCAGCCAGTATACGACCATTCGTATTGTCCCTGAGCTGGCGTAAGGCCAACGCCCCAACGCGTCAATTCCTGCAAGGGCGGCGGTGTTGCTATTCCAAATGTCCCAGCTGGCTGGAACCTGTCCAGCACCTCGTAGCCATGCCTCGCGAAGCGATTCTGCAATTCATGCGCGTTCAAGAACCACACGGGGTAGCTCGCGCGATAGATGCGTTCCGGCACATGCTGTACAAAAGGGGCTTCGGGGATATCGACCTGCGCGCTTGTTCTGTCAACAAGGATGAACTTGACGCCTTTCGAAAGAAGGCTCTCAAGATGCTCGTGGGGATATTCGAGGTACTGGAGCACGCCCGAGAGCAGAACGATGTGAGGGTTCACAAATTCGATTGCTTCTTCGAGGCTACGAGAAAAGCTCAGAAGCCCGTCTTCAAATTCTGCTCGCCCTGCTTCTGCAAAATGAGGCTGCTCCACGACGCACCATTTCAATTCCGCGAGATGAGCGAGTTTTGACCGGTGTTGAAAATAGGAACTTCCGAGCGCGCCTCCAAAGTCGACCACTCTCAAACGACCATCGGATCTGGATGCAACATAGAGCAGCCAGGCAAGCAGCGGATGCGAGTAGATTCTCTCTCTGAAGATTACAGTGTCCCGCTCATATGAGGCACGGCCCTGAACAACTGCGCGTGTCGCTTCGACGGCTTTTGCAAGAATGGCCGGCGCATCATAGCCGGTTGAATCAGCCATTGCCGAACGCCAATCATCGTAAGGTCCGTCGAAAATGATGTTGTGCCGTCGGAATTCGGCCCAGATCTCCTGTTCGCGCGCTTGGGGCGATTCTCGCGTCACCTCAAGCAAACAGTGGATTCCCGGAAGCGCAAATTTAAGCCGTCTCATTCTTCAAACCAGGCTTGGAACGGCCGGCGCTCAAATTCGTCCAGTGCCCCACCGGGTGTGGAATTGAAGATGCGGATATCATTTGCTCGCGCGATATTCGCGATGGCTCGATATTGTCGCCACAGCCGCGCCGCCTGCTGAAAGTCGTCGTGACGGTTCGTTGTCGGGGTGCCGTCCGCATTTACGGTGAAATCTTTTCCCTTTTGCACCTTGAGGTCGAACGCGTATTCATAGGTTGCTGACAGGAAGCGATCATGGTCGACGCCGAGCAGGATGATTTCCTTGAAACCAAGATACATCGCTATCATCAAGGCCATCACCGGGACTGAATCGACACGTGGCACCGGTTTGGAGATATCGACGATTTCTACCGATGGTCTTTCGTCGAAGCTTTCGCCGAGCATGAGATAGCGGACTATTCGTCCTGAAAACAGATCGTGTTTTCGAACCAGCTCCGCTTCCGTGGAGCTGAGGAAGAGTTCCGCGCCGCCCAGGTGCGAATGCATCTCCTCGAACCAGCGGACCACGTCCTCGGGTGTCATCAATCCGTAGGTGATTTGCGGAACACAATGATAACGAGACTGGAACTTGTCGAAATCGGAATGCAGATAGCCGTTGGAAACGGTTATCACATTTTCGCCTTGAAGCCGCGACAGATCCAAGCCCTTGACGCTCGGTCCATTTCCTAAAATGAAACAGCGTTGGCCCGCACGCAGCCCGGCAAGCTGCCTGTTTTCTGCCAGCGATCTCGCGACATCAGCAGATAACTTGTGACGATTTTTAAGCCTGCGCTTCAGCTCATGCACACCATAGGGAAGCAGCATGGAGCCAAAGGTCAAAATCTTCCTCAAGGCTGCAGCCACTTCACCACCTCAAAGACTTCGGCGTATTTTACACCGATGCGCTGGCCGGCGTTCTCGGCTTCATTGCGGAAGAAGCTCACCCATTTCCGCCCGGTGCGCTCCATCTCGGATTCATGGGCAAGGATCGCTTTTTCCTTCTGGTCCCAATGGGCGGTAATGTCGACGTAGAAATTCCCCCTGAAATCGACGGTCGAATGATACCAGTTGCTGCGATACATCAGCAGGCGGGGCACGTGCCGGCAGCTGTGCAGCGATGCGCGCGACAGTGCCAGGTGGTCATGATGGATATCGCCGACCCAGTGGGTATAGACCATATCGATCTTCAGATCCTGCACCAGCTTGAGGATCTCGATATTCAGCGGGTCGACGAATTCGATCTGGAGCGTTTTGAACTCGCCGCAAAACATCTGTTGAACGCCGAGGATTTCCATCGCGGCATCCGCTTCCGCTCTGGCGACCTGGCTGCTGCGCACGGACTGGTCATATTGGTTGGAAAAGCCGGATACGGTCGCGACATAGACGTAAACGGTGTCGCCATTTGCTGTATGGCGCGCCAGTGCACCACCGCAGCCGAGCTCAACGTCGTCAAAATGGGCACCGATCGCGAGAATATTCATTTGCAACTCCAGAGCAGGTCACGCGTGCCTGCAATACCACAATTCAGCAGTGTGTCGAGAATACTGAGATAGGGAATGAAATCGCCGAAGGGCTGTGGATAAACCGGATGGACGAAATGCTGCCACTCGATTTCGATTCCGGCTGCCTCGAACAGTTCCGGCCGCATATAGTCGCGAGCGCCGAGACCCGAGAGATAACGCGTCGCTCCGACTTTGCCCAGCAATTCGACAAGCAACTCGTTCCTATGACCCACGGGGCTTAGAGTGCTCGATCGCACCGTCGGCATGGTGATTTCAAGCATATCCAGAATACCGTCCAGGAAATGCATGTTGAAATCGGCCAAGAGGTCGAACCGCTTGCCGTAGAGGACTTCGATGCGGGGAAAGACTTCGCTCCAGCCGGCGGACTTGCGATAGTTTTCACGAAGCAACGAAAGGTTCTGGTCTATCCATCCGGTGCCCGGTGCCAGCTCCACCGCGTTGATCGGTGTGCCGAAGCTTGGCTTTCTGATTCCGACGGTGAGCCAGCGGTCGCCTTGTGCCGTCTTTATCTTGTCACGGTGCGTCCAGCTTTTGCTCGTTCCGTGGACAAACTGGACGTGGTCCAGAACGACGTAGAGGTCGGCGTTCAGAAATCGCTGAAAAAAGCCGAGATAGGACGCAAAGTCCGGCTGATGGATCACCGCTGTCAGGGTCATGCAGCCAATCTTTCCAGTAAATCGGCGACTCGGCCAACCCCGCCAAGGTCGACCTTGGTCATGGCGGTCTCGCTCATGCTCCTGATGGGAATTGCCTTTTCCAGGATGCCGAGATCGAAAGCGGAGTGATGACCGGCGAAGAGCGCTCCTCCAAGTTCCTCGAGCGCACGCCCGACCGGGATTTCAAACGGTTCGTTTGCGACCACGACACAGGGCAGGCCGGCCGCACACGCTTCGAAGGGCGTAAGACCGCCCCCGGTAATCGCCAGATCGTGCCCGTACATCTCCGCCGCAAGCGACGGCACCTGGTTCAGCAATCTGAACCGATCCGGCGGAGCCGCCGCGACGACCTCTTCAAGCTCCGCCATGTGCTGGAAACTCGGGCCTGTCACGATGGTGACAGGGAAAGGCTTGCTGCTCAGCCATTTAGCGACGCGGACCGTCACTCCATAAGTGTCGGCGCCGCCGAGGGTGACAAGTATCGATGCAAGCTTTTCCCGAACTCGGCGATACCTGGCGATTTCAGGATTGAGTATCATGTACTCTATGCCCAGCCGAACATCTCTGCCCTTCAGACCCTTCGTGTTTTCGAACAGCAGAGCGCAGATATTCAGGTCGGCAAGTTCCGCGCCATCACCACGATCATCGAAGGTAACAAGCTTGGCGTCCAAGCGTTTGATCGTCTCGCTGTGGGATCGCTGCGTATTAAGGCGGTCGTTGATCCAGATCGGAGACGGAGCAGCGGCTTCGAGGAAAGCCTTCTCCCATCCCGTCACGGCTGCCAGATCATAGAGCGCCACGGCAAACCCGCGCTCGCGGATGATTCTCAAGGAATTCGGATGATCGTTTGCCAAAAATCGGACCGAATGACCGCGGGTGCGCAGCTCGGCGGCGAGCGTCAGCGACCGAAAAAGATGCCCCATGCCGCGTGCATGCGAACTTTCTACGCAGAAGACGAACATAGCCTGATCGCCTCTTCCGTCCCGAGCCAGGTTCCGCCCGCCTGCGCTGCGAGCGCACAGGCGCGTCTCCAGTCCTCCTCAGTATCCACCGTCAGGCGCAGCTCCGGAGAGATTTTGGCTGGGGGCACCTCGAGCCGACCAATCTTGAACAATTCGGGGCGATCCGTGAAGTATTCATTCACGTGTTCGCGATGGTGCGGCAGCTTCCCCTCGCAGTGGCTGCGCGATAGAGCTTCGAAGGTAAATATCTCGGCGCCGACGCCAATAGGCAACTGGCCAAAGGCATGGGTGTAATCGAATCCCTGCTTTTGGTGCAGATCGATCAGCCTCTCAAGCTCCTCGACGTCGGTAAAAGGATTATCTGCGGTCAACCGCACGATATCTGACATCCCGAGCGATCTCGCACACTGAAAATAACGATCGAGAACGTCGGTTTCGTCGCCGCGAAAGCAGCTAACGCCGTGCTCAAGGCAGCAGGCTTCGATAATATCGTTCTCGCTGGCGGACGATGTCGCAACGACAACCTTTGCCGGGCGCTTCAGTATCTGAAGCCGACCAAGAACATGTCCGAGAAGGGGCTTTCCGCAAATGTCGCGAAGCACTTTTCCCGGCAGCCGCGTCGATCCCATCCGCGCCTGAATAATAATTCCAAGCGTCACGCCAGATCGCTCCATTGAAGGACCGCGTCCGCATCGAGGTCGTTTGCGACCCGCCGTCCTGCGAGAGCTTCGAAATGCTTCGGTTCAATTCCTGTTCCAGGTCGCTTAACGGAAATGTCGCCGGCGGAGATGACATGGCCGGCCTTGAGCGGTCGATTGACGACAACGCTCTTGCGATTGTTCAATCTCGTCGTTGCTTCACTCGCAGCCGGCTCCTTGCGGCCACTGCCTTTCATGATCTCGAACGCTCGTATCGCGTCGACGAGCCATTTCATTTCCGTCGGATCGGCCGAAAGCATGTGGTCCGGGCCGTCGGCGGACTTGTCGTAGGTGAAATGACGCTCGATCACCCGGGCGCCCATCGCGACCGCACAGAGGCTTGCGACCGGCGTCAGCGTATGGTCGGAATAACCGATGTCGAGATCCGGAAACGCTTTCATCATCGTCTGCATTGCACGCAGGTTCACATTTTCCGGATGCGTCGGATAACTCGTGATGGCATGCAGCAGAATAAGCTTGTCGTTGCCGGCTTCCTTGATGGCGGCGACGGACTCCTGAACTTCGTCGAGCGTCGACATCCCCGTCGACAGGATGATCGGCTTGCCGGTTTTTGCCAGATAACGGAGAAAGGGAATGTTGACCGCGTCGTCCGAACCCACCTTGTGGGCGCCGACTCCACACTTCTCCAGTAGATCGACATCCGTTTCATGCGAAGGCGAGGAGAACCAGTCCAGCCCGTGCTCTTCGGCATAGCGAAACACCGCTTCGTGAAGCTCGTGGCCGATTTCATATTTGCGGAAGAGTTCGAACTGCGAGGTAACGCCGGTGTTCTCCATGTCGAACATGGCGTTGCGGCTCGACAAAGTCTCTGCGCGATAGGTCTGGAGCTTGACGGCATCCACCCCCGCCGCCTTTGCCTCGTCAATCAAGCGCTTTGCCTGATCAAACGTCGTGAAGTTTCCGCCGATCTCAGCGATGATATAGCACCGATCAGGCCGGTAATTCCGGAACATCCTGTTACTCCCTGTAATTCACGACCGGCAAAGCCGCCTCGCTCTCGCGGCGATCGCAGCCCCTAAACTATAGGCTTGGCGAGGTCTGGTCGTAGCGCGTGGAATTCGGCCGATTACTGCCCGATTTCCTGGTTTCGGTCGACGTAATTCCGCACAATGACCTGTCGGCCGCAAATCTCAGCCGTCTCATCATTGGTCTGTCTCGGCAGATAACATCTGCGGCAGACCTCGCTCTTCAGGAAGCCTTGCGGTTCCTTGTGCAGAGCGCGCACCGCGTTCATTTTTTCCCCATGCCAGATCTGGTGCACGGTTTCGGTGTTCGCATTGCCGATAACCTCGCGGTTCTCCTCGTCGTTCGAGCACTTCATGACCAATCCGTCGGCACCAATCACAAGGCGTTGGTACTGCTGCGGGCATGTGAAGTTATCGAGATAGGCGATCTCGGAATCGTTGCCGAGGTAATCGATCAACGGATTGAAAGCGACCAGATCCACATGAGGTGCAAAGGTCTCGTAGTAGAGATCGGGATTCTCCCGGATTGCCGGCCAGATACCCTGCACCTTGATCACAGGACGGTGGAGACCGCGCTCTTCCTTGTACTTCTTTATGTCCTTGATCTTGTCGAGCAGGGCTTCGAACTTGATCGGCTTGCGGATCTTCTCGTAGGTCTCACCGGTGCCGTCGATCGAAACGGTGATCCAGTCGATGCCGGCATCGACAAGCTGGGCGAAATAGTCTCTGTTGAGCTTGAAGCCATGCGTGAGGGTCGAAACCTCTTTGATCCCATGGTCCTTAGCGTAGCGCACACAGTCGGCGAAACGCTTGTGCAACGTCGCCTCGCCGCGCAGCGAGAGGCGGATCGCCGGAACCTTGCCGCCGATCTCATCGATAATCCGGCAATAGAGGTCCCAGTCCATCCGCGTCGTATTGACGTTTTTCTTGAACTCGTCGCTGATCGTATAGCACATGGGGCAGCGCAGGTTGCAGATCGACGCCAGCTCGAGATCGACGAGCAGCGGGTAATCCGAAACCTGCTGGTTCAGGGCATATTCCGACCATTTGCGACGGTAATCCGCGTATTCGGCTTCCCATCCCTCGCCACGGAATCTGTCGAACGTGGCTTCGCGCTCGTCCGTGTCCATCGAGTAGTTGCCTTTGTTGATCGGAACGTAACGCTCGTTCAATTTTACGACTCCTTCATCATCACGCGGATGCCGGCGGGCAGATCCCACTCCGGCTGCCATCCGAGAACGGCGCGAGCCCGCGTAATATCGGCCCGCACGTCAGGTATTTCATTCCGCCGAACAGCGCAAGACGACACTACTGGTAGATTAGTGCCGGCAGCTTCTTGCAAGATGTCGATGATTTCCTGCACCGAATACGACATTCCGGAGCCGATATTGATGCAGTGGTAACCTTCCGACACGTCCATTGATTTGGCAAAGGCGCTCAGGACATCGTCGACGAAGACATAATCCCGCCGCGGACCGAGGTCCATGACCTGTATTTCCTGTTTCGTTCTTACCTGATTCAGTAGCGTCGGTACCAGAAATTCCGGCCGCTGCCCAATCCCATATATATTGAAAAGGCGCAATACCACCACCGGTATTTGCTCGTATGTAGCAGCGAACTCACAGAGCTGTTCGGCAAGATATTTGGAAAGTGCGTAAGGGTTGTTCGGCTTGACCGGATCGCTTTCATGGATCGGCAGCCGTTCCGGCACCCCATAAACATAGGCGCTTGCGAAGACGAGTTTGGCCTTGTGCCGCTTGCACCAGTTCAAAGCATGCTGTGTACCGAGAACATTGGCGGCGGTGAAACTCGGGCCTTGTGTCCAGCTATCCGGAACGAATGTCCTGCCGGCAAGATGAAACAGCGTGCGCGCTGCCGGAAGCTCCTTCCAAAGGCGCTCTTCGCTAATGTCCCCATGCGTTCGCTCAAGCGCAAGCACATCGATGCCAGCTTGTTCAAGCCGCTCCACCAGACGCTTCCCGAGGAAGCCGCCTGCACCGGTGACGATGGCGTCAACCATTCAAGAACCTGGATTGCATGGTTTCGAACTCTTCGATCGCCAATGCATAATCGTCGGGGCGTCCGATATCGAGCCAATAGCCCGGAAAATCGCGAACCGTGGCCGGCTTGCCTGCCGCCAGTAGATCGAGCATCAACTGGTCAAAGCCGTAAGCGCCGCGTTGCGGTATGTGCTCGACGGCCGCCGAAGACACCATGTAGACGCCCATGCTGACTTTATACTCGGCCGTGGGCTTCTCCCGGAAGCCCGTTAGTCGTCCTGCGGCGTTGGTATCAAGAACGCCGTAGTCTATGCGATGCTGGCGCGTCTTGGACGAGATCGTGAATATATTGCCGTCCCGGACATGGACATCATGAAAATCGGCATAATTGAGGTCCGTCAGGATGTCGCCGTTCATCACTAGAAAATTCTCAGGAAGATCCTTGATCAACCGCAGCGGCCCCATCGTGCCAAGCGGCTCGTCCTCGAGCGAATAGTCGATGCGTACGCCCCACTTGTCGCCATCCTGGAAAAACGCCTTGATCAATTCGGCCTGATGATTGACGGCAAGCGTGATGTGCTGAAATCCGCCTGCTATCAGCTGCCGGATGATGACCTCAAGAATAGGATAATCGCCGATCGGCATCAAAGGCTTTGGAAGGACGACGGTATAGGGCCGCAACCTCGTGCCCATTCCCCCCGCCAGAATGACTGCGCGTCTAGACATTGAAAATATCCGCCTTATACCGCGCCAGATTCTGCGGCTGACGCAGCCATTCGATCGTTGCCTTCAGACCATCCTCCACGCTGTAACGCGGCGAAAATCCCGTCAGAGACTTGATCAGGCTGTTGTCGCAGCACAAGCGTTCCACTTCACTGTTTGCGGGACGCAAACGCTGTTCGTCGCATTCAATCTCGACGCTGACGCCGATGATATCGGCGATGAGCTGAACGGTATCGCCAATCGATATCTCGCTGCCGGAACCGATATTGACGGTCTGGCCGATCGCTTGGTCGCAGGCCGCGAGCGCCAGAAAGCCATCGCAGGTATCCTGGACGAAATTGAAGTCCCGCGTTGGTGAGAGCGCACCAAGCTTCAGGGTCGTCCGTCCGCTCAGAAGCTGTGAAATCACGGTCGGAATAACCGCCCTTGCAGATTGTCTCGGGCCAAAGGTGTTGAAAGGCCGGGCAATCGTCACCGGCAGATCAAAGCTCGAATAATAGCTGTAGGCGATCGCATCCGCACCGATCTTGGAAGCCGAATAGGGCGACTGCGCCTGCAGCGGATGGCTTTCGCTGATCGGCACAAAACGCGCGGTGCCGTAGACTTCGCTGGTCGAGGTCTGGATCACCCTTCCCACCCCAGCGTCGAGGGCTCCTTGAAGGACGTTCAGCGTCCCATGCACATTCGTATCGATGTAGCTTGAGGGTGCTTGATAGGAATAGGGAATCGCAATCAGAGCGGCGAGATGGAAAACCGTATCCACGCCTTTTGCGACGGTGCGCATTTGCGAGGGATCGCGGACGTCTCCGAGGATCACTTCGAACTGGCCGCGGTGTTCGGATTGGTCAAGCCAGCCCCAGCTGGAAAACGAGTTGTACTGGCATAGGGCGCGAACTTCGACGCCCGACCTGACCAGCGTCTCGACAAGGTGAGAGCCGATAAATCCATCCGCCCCAGTGACAAGCACTTTCTTCATTTCAAAACACCCTCAGAATCGCGCTGGAAGAGCTTCTCCACCTCCCAAGGCAACTGGATCGCCGAAATCGACGGCTTGCGTTGCTGACCCAGCATCTGGATAATTCCGACATTGTCCTCCACGTCAAACCGAATACCCTCGGCGACGGAATAGATCGAGAACCGGCTCGATATGCCGAGCCGCAAGTAGAAGGTGCCGGTGTTGAGGAGATATCCGGGAAATCTGACGCGCGCTTTGTAATAGCCGGCTGGCCGGGTATCCAGGCGCCCGACGTCGAGTTCGGGATCGGAAAGGCTGACGAGCGTGGTGTAGCCGTCCTCCATCTTGATCTGCATCCCGACCGAGAGGCCGGAAAGAGGCTCCCTCAATTCGTATTCGACCTCGACCGAGAAGCCGTTCGACAGTTCCACGGTTTCAGAAACCTCGTCCTTCTCGTTCAATACCGCGACGCGGCATATCACCGCCTTTCCGTCGATGTCCTCGGGATTGACCGAGTAACTTGCGGTACCGCCGAATTCCGGGCGATTGAGATAGGCCTTGATCACATCTGCGGTCTCGCCCATCGCAGCAACCTTGCCATCGGCCATCAGAATCGATTTCGGGCAGATGCTGCTGATCGCGGTCATGTTGTGACTGACGAAGATGATCGTTCGACCTGCCTTCGTGACTTCCTGCATGCGTCCCATGCATTTGTTCTGGAAGTTGACGTCGCCGACGGCCAGAACTTCATCAACCAGCAGAATCTCCGGCTCGAGATGCGCCGCGACCGAGAAAGCCAGACGCACATACATTCCAGATGAATACCGCTTCACCGGGGTGTCAATGAACTCGCCGATTTCAGCAAACTCGACGATCTCATCGAATTTGGACCTGACCTCGGCGCGGCTCATGCCAAGGATGGCTCCGTTGAGATAGACGTTCTCGCGACCGGTGAGCTCCGGATGAAATCCGGTGCCGACCTCAAGCAGGCTGGCAATCCTGCCCCGTATACCTATGAAACCCGAATTGGGCATGGTGATACGTGACATGACCTTCAACAGGGTGGATTTGCCGGCACCATTCCTGCCGATAATCCCGACGATCTCGCCGTTCCCCACCTCGAAGGAGACATCATCCAGCGCTTTAAAGATGTCGCCCTTCACTCGCGACTGCTGACTCTTGTTGGAAGCATAATCGGATACAGAAACATTCGGATCGGGAAGGTTGCGCCACTTTGCCCACCAGCTTTGAAGGTCGCGATAAAGCGTGCCATGGTTGATCACGCCAAGGCGGTATAGCTTGCTGACGTGCTCGGCTCGAATAACGATATCGTTCATCAGACCGTATCCATCGCAGTTGCCTCCGCACGAGCGAAAAGCATCAAGCCGCACGTCGCGATCGCGACAGTCACAGCCAGATTGGCGAGACACAGACTGACCGGCAAAGCGGGAGAATCAAGCAGCGCCCAACGGAAGGTCTGTACCGGGGTCGTCATCGGATTGATATAAAAGAACCAGTGATACCGTTCAGGAATCTGACTAAAAGGATAGACAATCGGCGTGGCATACATCCAGAGCTGCGTCATGAATCCGACGGCATAAACCAAGTCACGAAAACGGACTGTTAGCGCCGAAACCACAAGCCCCGCACCTATACCAAGCACCGCAATATAGAGCAGCAGGAGCGGCGTCATAAATAGGAACCTGTAGCTCAATGCCAGATCGGGGGCGGCGATCTTCATCCCAACCGCAACCGTCAACAGGAGCAGGAACTGGATGGCAAATGCGACAAGCCCGCTCATGGCAACGGATAGCGGCACCACGAGCTTGGGGAAATAAACCTTTCCGAACAGGTTGGCATTTTTTGAGAAGACGTCGGAGTTATTGGCCAGACAGACGGAAAAATAACTCCAGATGATCGTTCCCGACATATAAAACAGGAAAGGTGGCAGGCCATCCGTGGAAAGATTGGCGATTTTTCCGAACACGATATAATACGTCATTGCCGTCAGCGACGGTTGAATAATGTACCAGACCGGCCCCAGAACCGTCTGTTTATAAAATGTCGTGAAATCCCGCATAAAGAACATCCAGACGAGATCGCGATATCGCCAGACGAGTCCGAGATCCGGCGCGCTGCCCTTCGAAGGCTTGATAACGATATCCCAATCTTCCTCGCGGGTGGAGGCCGATCCCTTCAGCTGTTCTGTCATGCCGCCAACTTCAGCTTTTCCGGGAGCGCAGTAAGAAGGCTGCAGACGCGCTCGATCTCATCCTTTCGATGCCCAGCCGAAATAGGCAGGCTCAGCTCGGTGGCATGCAGCTCATCGGCAATGGGATAGTCGCCGGAAAGAATGCCTTGCATTGCCTTCTGCCGATGCGGGGCGATCGGATAATGTATCTCGGTCTTGACGCCGTTATCGAGCAGCCACCGACGCAATTCGTCGCGGGCCGGATGACGTATCGCGAAGATATGAAACACGTCATACTCGGCAGGTCGACGAAGCGGCTGCGCGAGCCATTTGGGCAAATTGGCAAAATAAACATCGGCCAGTGCCCGCTTATGTTCAGTCACCTGGTCGAGGTGACGGAGTTTAACCCGCAGGAATGCCGCCTGCATCTCGTCAAGCCTCGAATTTACACCAATATAGACGTTCTCATATTTTTTCTTCGAGCCGTAGTTGCGCATATGTCTCAGGCGATCGGCAAATTCGTCATCGTTCGTGACGATGGCGCCCGCATCTCCGAGAGCTCCAAGATTCTTGGTCGGATAGAAGCTGAAGCAACCGGCAATTCCGAAGGTGCCGGTCAGCTTGCCGTCAAAGCGCGCGCCGTGAGACTGCGCGCAATCCTCGATCACCTTGAGACCATGCTCGCTTGCAAACGCCGCGATCTCGGTCATCCGGCAGGATTTGCCGAAAAGATGCGTCACGCAGATTGCCTGCGTCTTGTGTGTGAGCGCCGCTGGAAGGCGCTCCGGATCGATATTGAAGGTTTCGCGCTCGGGCTCCACCAGAACGGGTTTGTGGCCCGCGCGAAGAATCGCCAGAACAGTGGCTATATAGGTGTTGGAGGCAACCATGATCTCGCTGCCTTTCGGCAGGTCGAGCGCTTCGATCGACAGGATCAATGCATCCAGACCATTGGCCACGCTGATGCAATGTTTGCTTTCCGCAAAGGCAGCGAATTCAGCTTCGAACGCGGAGACCTCATTGCCAAGTATGTACCATCCGGACCGAATGACACGGGATGCAACCGCCTCCAACTCTTCCATCAGCGGGCGGTTGGCCTGCGCTAGACTTTCATACTCAATCATCTCAGAGCCGTTCATAGGGGGTGTCGATGTAGTCGTCCTTATCATATCCGTGAGAGGCAAAAACCAGCAGGATAGAACCAGGACCGAAGGTCATTTCATGCCAGTCCCTTGGCTCTACCAGCAGGCACTGGTCCGGTGACGACAAGGTGACCTCTTCCCTGGCTTTTCCATCGTCCATCAAAACCATCACGCTCCCCGAAATCGCCACCAAGGCCTGCCGCGTCTTGTGATGACGATGACCGCCGCGTGTGTATCCGTCAGCACCATAGATCCAGAAGCTCCGGACCACCGGAAATGGCAGTATTCCGTCCATGACGGTCAACGCGCCTCGTGAGTCGGACATTGTCTTTAACTTAAGCAGGGTAAAAGCAGACAAGATTGATTTCCAGTTTTGCAGGTCAGCCGGGCGGGAAATGCGGAGTTGGTTCCCTCACCAGGCTGATGAGGTATCGACCGTAAGAGCTCTTTTCAAGTGGAGCTGCCAGCCTCAGCAACTGCTCGGCATCTATGTATTCCAAATGAAAGGCGATTTCTTCGGGGCAGGCAATCTTCAGCCCCTGGCGCCGCTCGATGGTGGCAATGAATTGACTGGCTTCAAGGAGTGAATCGTGCGTGCCCGTATCAAGCCAGGCATGTCCTCTGCCCAAGACGGCAACATTCAGCCTGCCGGCCGCCAAATAATGACGATTGATATCGGTAATTTCGGTTTCACCGCGTGGCGATGGTTTCAAGGCGGCAGCAATATCAACCACGTCATTGTCGTAGAAATATAAACCGGTTACTGCATAAGAAGAGCGGGGCCTGGATGGCTTTTCCTCCAGGCTGAGGACTTTGCCCTGACCATCAAATTCCACTACCCCATACCGGTCGGGATCGTGGACTTTGTACGCGAAGATCGTCGCTTCGTCCGACCTCGCGGAAGCCGCGGATAAATCATGAGTCAGGAGGTTGCCGTAGAAGATATTGTCTCCCAGCACGAGGGCGGTTGCATCCCGCGCGATGAATTCCCTGCCAATCGAGAATGCCTGGGGAATTCCGTCCGGTGCAGCCTGCACGGCATATTGGAGATTTAATCCCCATTGGGCGCCGTCACCCAGCAACTGTTCAAAACGCGGGGTGTCCTGCGGCGTGGAGATAATCAGGATATCCCGGATGCCTGCAAGCATCAGCGTTGACAGGGGATAGTAGATCATCGGCTTGTCGAAAACCGGAAGAAGCTGCTTCGAAATGGCGAGAGTCGCGGGATGAAGTCGGGTGCCCGAGCCACCGGCGAGCAAGATGCCCTTGCGCAGTTTTTTATTCGAAGACAAGAGACCTCCTGTAAAACCTGGTAAAGCCGCGTGCATTCACGAGCCTGGCGTGGTGACCATCGCTGTTCGACACTGCTCACTACAGATAGATTGATCTGCATGCAATGCACTTACCAAGACGGGAAGTCGACCAATCGCCGGTCAATCGGACATTGATCGAGGATAATCTGCAGGACTGGATTGCGACGCCGCCTCTCCGTCTGCTACGGGTCGGCTAGATTTCGCCCCTAGAATGTGAGCAAGATACTCGTCAAAATGGCTGTAGACACCGCCGATCCACGCCCTCCTCGGATAAGCCTCATCACTGTTTGCTGGAACGCCGAACAGACCATTACCGATACGCTGCGCTCCATCGACACGCAAACCTACCGCGATTTCGAGCATATCATCGTCGATGGTGGCTCAACCGATTCCACCCTCGCCATCATCGCTTCGGCGCCGGCGGATAACCGCCGTGTGCTTTCTGAGGTGGACGGAGGTATCTATGAGGCCATGAACAAGGGGATTGGCCTTGCGAGCGGCGACATCATCGGATTCCTGAATGCCGACGACACTTTCGAGAGCAGCGACTCCCTGGAAACCGTGGCGGCAGCGCTGGACGATAAAGCCTATGACGGCTGCTATGGCGATCTCGTCTATGTTTCCAACCGGCACATCGATCGCAAGATCCGTTACTGGAAATCCCGCGCGTTCAAACCCGGTTTCTTCGCGCGCGGCTGGTGCCCGCCGCACCCAACATTCTATGTTCGGCGCAACATCTATGAACGGTTCGGGCGGTTTGACCTGCGTTATCGGCTTGCAGCCGACGTCGAGCTGATGATGCGATTTTTGGAAGTCGCGCGGATCAGAACGATCTATATTCCGCGAGTCTTGGTCAGAATGCGCTTAGGGGGCGCCACGAACAAGAACGTTCAAAATATATCGCGTCAGAACAAGGAGGTGCTGCGCGCCCTTGCCGACCACGGCCTCAAGGTCTCAACATCAATGTTCTGGGCCTTCAAGATCGTGAACCGGCTAGGCCAGTTCCTGATGCGCAATCGATCGCAGGACTGATCAGCTTAAAGCCGCCGGCGTGGCGGGTCACACCGCCACCCTCCGCCGCACCCCATCCGCAATTGCCGTCATCCTGTCCGCCGCCGCATAGCCGATCAGCATAAAGGCGTGCGTCTCGTTCGACCAGTAGACGACATTCATCCCTTTGCGGTTTTCCAGATCCGGCGCCTTCGGCCCCGCATCAGATTTCACGATGCAGAGCGCCATCGGGCCGGTTTCGGGATCGAGATAGGCGATCTGGGCGAGCGCCTTACCGTCATATTGCAGCAGCAGGGCGCTTTTGAAATCGATCCCCGGGAGCGAAACTGCTTCCGGGGAGAGCGACAGGCCGAGCTTCTCGTCAAGACTGGCGAGCTGGGCGGCCTGGTCCTGCCTGCCAGGAACGGGGCCGGCGAGCGTTTCGGCGGTATAGAGCGAGATATAATCGGCGACCACGGCGCGCCATTCGCTGTTTTCGCCCTTTGCGGAAAAGCCCCTGCCGATGCCGATGACGGTGCGGTCGATGGCGATGCCGGCCACAAGCGAGGCGGCGAGCGCGCCGAGGAAGCGACGGCGGACGACCGCAGGCGCGGAGGCGGGTTTTGCGTTCTCATGCGCAGGAATGGCGGCGAGCATCGCCTCCAGTTTTTCCCGCGGGGCTTCCGAGAGGAGCGGAGCGAAAGCCTGCTCGAACGGCAGACTGGCGCGCGCCAGGAATTCCAGCCGTTCGGCGACGCTCTCATCTTCCTTGACGATGGCCTCGATGCGAGCTGCCTCTTCCGCCGTCAGCTCGCCGTCGATGAAGGCGGTCAAGTCCTCGTCGGTGGGAATGGTGTGTTTCATGCTCATGGCCGTCCCCCTGCCGGTCCGGCGCCGGAGAGCCTGGCGCGGGCGGCCGCCAGCCGGCTCATCACGGTCCCGATCGGAATATCCAATATGCCTGCAACTTCGCGATAGGACAGTCCTTCCACATAGGCGAGGAAAACCGCCGTCCGCTGCGCCTCGGGCAACGCATTTACCTGTTTCAAAACCTGCCCCGCCATCACATGCGTTTCAGTATCGTGCGCGCCGTCGAACGTCAGCGCCTCGCCGGCATCGACGAAACCCTGGCCCTGGCGCACCCGGCGCGAGCGGATCTCGTTCAGCCAGATTGAATGCAGGATCGAAAACAGCCAGCGGTCGAGCCGGGTGCCGGGAACGAACTGGCCGGCGCGCTCGAGCGCGCGAAGGCAGGTCGCCTGCACTAGGTCGTCGGCGACATCGCGCTGATGCGAGAGAACGAGACCATAACGCCAGAGCCTGGCCAGGTTTTCCGTCAGACCGCTCCTG
This sequence comes from Rhizobium sp. NLR10b, assembly GCF_019685435.1. Lineage (NCBI taxonomy): Bacteria > Pseudomonadati > Pseudomonadota > Alphaproteobacteria > Hyphomicrobiales > Rhizobiaceae > Rhizobium > Rhizobium sp. NLR10b. The sequence goes on from NZ_JABDWV010000004.1 coordinate 350,231, forward strand.
ATATCCGCTTCGCTCGCGATGGCCGCCTCCGCCGATCCTGCATCCTTGGAACCGCCTGATAAACCGGCGATTCCATTCTCGCGACTATAGGCAGGAAATGGCGCGTCCGCGACCGACATTCGGATATCCTTTTCCGGCTCCATTTCCCGCCAGTGGCCTAATCTCAGATCTTCGACGGGTCGAGGATGACAGCGTTCAGATCCTGATATTCCTCGCAAGCCATGCCGCAGATCGTCTTGATCATGTTCAATTGCTCCTTTGCGAGATCGAGCCGGCCCTTGATGACATAGGCTTCGCCGAGATATTCACGGACCTTGGCGTACTGCGGATCCATCTTCACCGACTGCAGGTAATAGGAGATGCCTTCGTCGGTGCGGCCGAGCTTGCGGGTGGCGTAACCGCGATAGTTCAGCACCTCCGCGCTGTTCTGGTCCCTGACCGTATCGAGCATGGCAAGCGCCTCTTCATAACGGCCGGCCTTGGCCAGCGAATAGGCATAGTCGGTACGGTTCTCGTCCGAGACATTAGCGCTCTGCTGCTTGACGCATTTCTTGGTCTTCTGGTCGTAGATCTCGCCCTTCTTGCAGGTCGGCATCGTGCTGTTGTCATTGCCGACAGCAAAGACCGGGCCGGAGAAGAGCGAAGCGGCAAGGCAGCCGCCAAGAAGGACGGCAGCAATACGGGCTGTCATGATCGTCATGGGAAAACTCCTGGAAAGTGACGTTGCGGGGAGAAAACACCGCTGCCCCGTGGTTTATTCGCCGGCCGCTCCATTTTCTCCATCACGGCTTCGTGAAGCCCCTGAGGCCGAATAAACCGTCCCAACCGGGTGTTTTCAGCGTTGCGCCGGGAAGACAAGGAGAATTCTGTGACCGATACCGTGAAACTCGCCAGCCTCGCCACTGCCACGCCCGAACATATCATTTTCCAAAAGCAGGCGGCCGAATCTTCAGCTCGGCTGTTTGCCGGCCGTTTCGAGGATTTCCGTCATCTTGCCCGCGTCTTCGATACCGCCGGTATTAACAAGCGCCATGCGGCGCGGCCGCTTGCCTGGTTCGACGAGCCGCACGGCTGGCAGGACCGCATGCAGGCCTATGCAGAAGTGGCGGGCGAACTTTTCGTCGAGGCAGCCAGCTTGGCGCTTCGTCGGGCCGGGCTTGAGGCTGGCGATGTCGACTGTGTCGTTACCGTTTCTTCCACCGGCTTTACGACCCCAAGCCTCGATGCGCAGCTTAGCCGCAGGATGGGCTTCAGGGCCGATATCGAGCGTGTTCCGGTCTTCGGGCTCGGCTGCGCCGCCGGCGTCTCCGGCTTTGCGATCGCGTCGCGGCTCGCACGCAACCGGCCGGGCGTCGTTGTGCTTTTCGTCTCAATCGAACTTTGCACGCTGGCCTTCCGGCTGGACGAGCTGACGCGGCCGAATATCATCGCGACGGCGCTTTTCGGCGATGGCGCCGCTGCCTGCGTGCTCTGCACGAGCGGCGGCGGCCTGGCGGAAGTCGAATCGACTGGCGAGCACCTCTTCCCGGACACGCTCGATATCATGGGATGGAAGATCGACGATGGCGGCTTCGGCATCGTGCTGGCGCAATCCTTGCCGCCATTCGCCGAACGAGAGCTCGCCCCGGCGGTCACCGCCATACTGGCGCGAAACGGCCTGAGGCCGGCAGATATCGACCGCTTCATCTGCCATCCCGGCGGCATGAAGGTGCTGGCCGCAATGGAGAGCGCGCTTTCACTGACACCCGGCACGCTCGATCACGAACGCGCCGTGCTTGCCGAATATGGCAACATGTCTTCGCCGACCGTGTTGTTCGTGCTGGAACGGGTAATCCGCGCCGGGCTGCCGGAGCGGGCAGCGATGATCGCCATGGGACCAGGGTTTTCGGCGAGCTGCGTGACGCTGCGGAGGGCGGCATGAATGTGGCCGTCGATCGCGCTCCTGACATTCGTGACGCTGCAGCGGTTGGGCGAACTCGTGCTTGCCCGGCGCAACACTGCCGCCCTGCTCGCCAGAGGCGGCCGGGAGGTCGCCCCGGAGCATTATCGCGTCATGGTGGCGCTGCATGCCGCCTGGATCATGGGGCTTTGGCTGCTGGCGCCGGGCAGGTCGGTTCAACCCTTCTGGTTTTTGGTGTTCCTGGGGCTCCAGGCGCTGCGCCTCTGGGTGCTTACGACCCTGAAAGATCGCTGGACGACGCGCATCATCATCCTGCCCGGCGCGCCGCTCGTGAAATCGGGACCCTATCGCTTTCTCCGGCATCCGAACTACACGATCGTCGTTTGCGAGATCGCCGTCCTTCCCCTTGCTTTCGGCCTGCCGGTCTATGCGATCGTCTTTTCGTTTTTCAATGCCGCAATCCTGCATGTGCGCATAAAGGCCGAAAATGCAGCGCTGAAAAGCGCAATGATTTTGAAATGAATGCGATTTTCGTTTGCGCGGCGGGATCGGCAGGGGCATTTTCAATCTGGAACAATGCGGAATGCAGGGGAATGACGAAGAACGCAATCGTGCTCGGCGCTGGTATCGTGGGGGTGTCCACGGCAATCCATCTTCAGCGGCGCGGTCGGCAGGTGACGCTGATCGACCGCAAGGATCCAGGCAGCGAAACCTCCTTCGGCAATGCCGGCCTGATCCAGCGCGAGGGGGTGGCACCTTACGGCTTTCCCCAGCAACTCGGCCTTCTCCTGCGTTATGCGCTCAACAACCGCATCGATGCGCATTATCATCTCAGTACGCTGCCGAGACAGCTCGCCTTTCTCGCCCGTTACTGGTGGAATTCGAATGCCCGGCGACACGCGGTCATCACCCGGGCCTATGCGCCACTGATCGAAAATTCGATCGCCGAGCACAAGGACCTGATCGAGGCGGCGCAGGCGCAGGCGCTGATCCGCAAGAACGGCTGGGTGAAGATCTTCCGGACGGAGGCCAAGCGCGACGAGGCCCTAGCGGAGGCCGCGCTTTGGCAGAATGAATTCGGAGTGGACTATGACAGCCTGACGTCGGCCGATATCGCACGCATGGAACCCGATATGAGCGTCCGTTTCGCCGGCGGCATCCGCTGGCGCGATCCCTGGTCGGTGCTCGATCCGCATGCGCTGACATCGGCCTATCGCCGCTATTTCGAAAGCCTCGGCGGCCGCTTCGTCACAGGCGACGCCGCCTCGCTCGGCCAGTTCGGCGCCGGCTGGAAGATCATGAGCAGCGAAGGTGCAATGGAAGCGGAGGATGCGGTCCTTGCGCTCGGTCCCTGGGCAGCCGTCGCGACGCGCCGGCTCGATTATTCCTTTCCCCTCGGCGTCAAGCGCGGCTATCACATGCATTATGCCGCCAAGGGCAATGCCATGCTCAACAACTGGATCCTCGATGCCGAGCGCGGTTATTTGCTGGCGCCGATGAACCGCGGCATCCGCCTGACGACAGGGGCGGAGTTCGCAATGCTCGACGCGCCGAAGACGCCGGTGCAGCTCGACCGGGCCGAAGCCGTGGCGCGTACGATCTTCCCTCTCGGAGGAAGGCTCGATCCCGAACCATGGATGGGCGCGCGCCCCTGCACGCCGGACATGTTGCCTGTCATCGGCAAGGCGCCGCGCCATCAGGGCCTGTGGTTCGCCTTCGGCCACGCCCATCATGGACTGACGCTCGGGCCCGTTACCGGCCGCGTGCTGGCGGAACTCATCACCGGCGAGGTTCCGTTCATCGATATCTCAGCCTATTCGCCGCAGCGCTTCAAGCCATAACACCGAGGGTGGAGAGACCCCGGAGGGCCGTTGCCGTGATGCCGTCGATCGTATCGTCGATGTCGACGGTGACGACTTCGGGTTCGCCCGTCGGCACCTCGAGTGTCGCCAACTGACTTTCGAGTAGCGAGACCGGCATGAAATGCCCCTTGCGCTCGCCCATGCGCTTCGTCAGCAACGCCTTCGACCCTTCGAGGTAAACGAAGAACAGATTGCTGCCGGCAGCAGCCCTCAGCCTGTCGCGATAGATGCGTTTCAGCGCCGAACAGGAGACAATGATGCCCTCGCCCTTTTCCAGCGAGGCCTGCATCCGTTTGCCGATCAAGTCGAGCCAGGGCATCCGATCCTCATCGGTCAGCGGAATGCCCTTCGACATCTTCTCGACATTGGCGGCCGGATGAAGCGCATCACCTTCGAGGAAGGCCAGATGCAAGGCCTCAGCGAGTTTCTCGCCGACCGAGGACTTGCCGCAACCGCTGACCCCCATGACGATGATCGCATGGGCTCTGTTGATCCGATGGTCCTGCATGTTTCCTCTCAAACGGCGGCTCCCGCTCAGTCGAGCGGGAAATGACAGGCATATTGTTGTGCGCCTTCCCCACTTAATTCGGGAGAAACCTGGCGACAATAGTCCTGCGCCTTCCAGCAGCGCGGATTGAAGTGGCAGCCGGACGGCGGCTTCAGCGGCGACGGCAGTTCGCCCTGCAGGCGGATGCGGTTCTTCTCCCGCTCGGGATCGGCGATCGGGGTCGCCGACAGCAAGGCGGCCGTATAGGGATGGCGCGGACGGGCGAAGACTTCGGCGGCAGGACCGGTTTCGATCGGGCGGCCGAGATACATCACCATCACCTCGTCGGCGATGTGATGGACGACCGAGAGGCCGTGCGAGATGAAGAGATAGGCAAGGCCCATCTCCTTCTGCAGGTCCATAAGCAAGTTCAGCACCTGCGCCTGGATCGAGAGGTCAAGGGCCGAAACCGGTTCGTCGAGCACCAGCACCTTCGGCCGCAGCATCAGCGCGCGGGCAATTGCGATGCGCTGGCGCTGGCCGCCGGAGAACATATGGGGGTAGCGGCCGTGATGTTCCGGGCGCAGCCCGACGCGGGCCATCATCTCCTCCACCTTGCGGCGGCGGGCGCTCGCGTCGAGATCGGTATTGATTTTCAGCGGCTCTTCCAGAATTGCACCAACCTTCTGGCGCGGGTTGAGCGAGCCATAGGGATTCTGGAAGACGATCTGCACCTGGCTGCGCAGGCTGCGGTCGCCGACCCGCGCCGGCTTGCCGTCGATCAGCAACTCGCCGGCTGTCGGATCCTCGATCATCGTGACCAGACGGGCGAGTGTCGACTTGCCGCAGCCGGATTCACCGACGACGGCGAGCGTCTTGCCGGAATGAAGGCTGAAGCTGACGCCGTTCAGCGCCCTGACCGTGGCGTCGGCTTTGAAGAGACCGCGGTTGACGGTGTAGAAACGGGCGAGATCCCTGCCCTCGAGAACAGCGCCCGTCATACCAGGTCTCCTGCAGTTTCAACGCGCATGACACCGGGATGCCCGAGTGGCTTACCGTCCTTCAATGGATAGTTACACAGCGCCCGCCCGAGTTCCGGTCCCTGGCGCACGACGCCGCGATCGCATTCGACCGTGGCATAGCCGCAGCGCGGCGCGAAAAGACAGCCTGTCGGGCGACCGTGCTGGCCGGGAACGACGCCGGCGATCGAGGGGAGACGATGGCCGACCTGGGCGCGTTCCGGCAGAGCCGCAAGCAGGGCTGCCGTATAGGGATGATGCGGATCACGGAAGAGCGCCTTCACCGGCTGTTCCTCGACCTTCTGGCCGGCATATTGCACTTGCACGCGTTCCGCGGTTTCGGCGACGACACCCATGTCATGAGTGATCAGCACCAGCGCCATGCCCTGCTCCTTCTGCAGGCGCACAAGCAGATCGAGGATCTGCGCCTGGATCGTCACGTCGAGCGCCGTCGTCGGCTCGTCGGCGATCAGAAGCTTCGGATTGCAGGCGAGCGCCATGGCGATCATGACGCGCTGGCTCATGCCGCCCGACATCTGGTGCGGGAAGTTCGACAGGCGGTCTTCCGGCGCCGGAATGCCGACGAGGCTCAAGAGTTCGATCGAACGTTCGCGGCGCTCTTTCCGGTTGAGGCCCATATGGACGCGCAGGGTCTCGCCGAGCTGGAAACCGACCGTGAAGCACGGGTTCAGGCTCGACATCGGCTCCTGGAAGATCATCGCCATGTCCTTGCCGACGATCCGGCGGCGCTGACGGGCGGAGATGCCGCGCAGATCCTGACCATCGAACTGCATGCGGTCGGCGGTGATCCTGGCGGTCCAGGGCAGCAGCCCCATCAGGGCCAGCATGGCAACGGATTTGCCCGAGCCGGATTCGCCGACGACCGACAGGATCTCGCCCTTGTCGCAAGTCAGCGACACGCCGTCGACGGCGCGGAAAAGACCGGATGATGTCTGGAATTCGACAGTCAGATTTTCGATTTCGAGGAGCGGCATCACGACCTCTTCAGTTTGGGATCAAGCGCATCGCGCAGGCCGTCGCCCATCAGGTTGATGGCAAGAACGGTGATAAGGATGGCGAGGCCCGGAAATGTCACGACCCACCAGGCGCGCGAGATGAATTCGCGGGACTCGGCGAGCATGGTGCCCCATTCGGGTGTCGGCGGCTGAGCGCCCATGCCGAGAAAGCCGAGGGCGGCGGCATCGAGGATCGCCGCTGAGAAGGCAAGCGTCGCCTGAACGATCAGCGGCCCCAGACAGTTCGGCAGGATCGTCTTGAACATCAAGCGCAGCGTGCCCGCGCCGGCAACACGCGAGGCGATCACATATTCCTTCTCACGTTCTGAAATGACCGAGGCGCGGGTCAACCGCACGAAATGCGGCTGGTTGACCAGCGAAATCGCGATCATCGCGTTGGTGAGACCAGGGCCGAGGACCGCCACCAGAACGAGCGCAAGCAGCAGCGACGGGAAGGCCAAGATGATGTCCATCAAGCGCATGATGGCGGTATCGATCCGGCCGCGGAAGTAGCCGGCGACGAGGCCGATCAGGACACCACATATGACCGACAGTGTGACGACAACGACGCCGATGAAGAGCGAGAACCGCGCGCCGTAGATCAGCCGCGAGAGGATATCGCGGCCGACGGCATCCGTTCCGAGCGGAAAGGAGGCGTGGCCTCCCTCCATCCAGGAAGGCACGGCGAGCAGCACCTCCCGGTTCTGCTCGTTCGGCGCATGTGGCGCAAAGACCGGTGCAAAGATCGCAACGACGAGGATGATGACGAAAACAACGAGGCCGATGACGGCGCCCTTGTTGCGGGAGAAATAGTGCCAGAATTCCGCAAGAGCGGATGGCTGGCCGGTTTTAACGGTGACCGTGCTCATGGACCGCTCCTAGTGACGAATGCGCGGATTGATGAAGCCGTAGAGGACGTCAACAATCAGATTGACCAGCATGATGACGCCGGCGATCAGCAGAAGGCCGCCCTGCACCACCGCGTAATCGCGTTTGAACACCGAATCGACCATCCATTTGCCGATGCCCGGCCAGGAGAAGATCGTCTCGGTGAGGATGGCGCCTGCCAGAAGGACACCGATCTGCAGGCCGATCGTGGTGATGACGGGAATCATTGCATTGCGCAGTGCATGCACGCCCACGACGCGCAGCGGCTTCAAACCTTTCGAGCGTGCGGTGCGGACATAGTCCTCGCCGAGAACCTCGAGCATGGCCGAGCGCGTCTGGCGGGCGATGACGGCGAGCGGGATGGTCGCCAGTACGATGGTCGGCAGAATGAGATAGCTGACGGCCGAAGCAAAGGCCCCTTTCTGACCTGACAGCAGGCTGTCGATCAGCATGAAGCCGGTCACCGGCTTGAAGAAATACATCAGCGAGATGCGGCCGGATACCGGCGTCCAGCCGAGATAGCCGGAGAAGAAGATGATGAGCAGCAGACCCCACCAGAAAATCGGCATGGAATAACCGACGAGGGCGACACCCATCACGCTCTGATCGAACCACGTGCCTCGCTTGACGGCCGCAAAGACGCCGGCGGGCACGCCAAGACAGACCGCAAGGATGATGGCGCAGAAGGACAGTTCCAGCGTTGCCGGAAACAATGTCAGGAATTCGCCGAGAACGGGCCGCTTGGTGACGATCGAGGTGCCGAGATCGCCCTGCAGCACTTTTCCGAGATAATCGAAATACTGCATATACATGGGCCGGTCGAAACCGAGATCGTGCATGATCTGGGCGTGCCGCTCCGGCGCCATGACGCGTTCACCCGAGAGCAGCATCACGGGATCTCCGGGCAGCAGGCGGATGAAAGAAAAGGCAATCAGGGAAACGCCGAGGAATGTCGGAATCAGCACCGCAAGGCGGCCGATGAAAAAGCGCAACATGGCAGATGTCCAATAGTTTCCGGCGGTCAGGAGGGTCCTGACCGCCGGCTGTGCCCAGCACTGCCGGGCATTTTTACATTATTCTTGTTATTCGGATACGTCGACGCCGTCGAAACGGTGAATGCCGAGCGGGTCCATCTTGAAGCCCGACACCTTCTTGCTCGTCGGAACGAAGACAAGCGAATGGTCGAGGGTCGCCCAGGGGGCTTCCTTCTTGAAGATCAGCTGCGCCTGCTCATAGGCCTTGGTGCGCTCGCCGACATCGGCCGTCAGCTTGGCCTTGGTCATCAGGTCGTCGTACTCCTTGTTGCACCACTGGGCGCGGTTGTTGCCGCCGACGGCATCGCAGCCGAGCAACGTATCCATGAAGTTGTCGGGATCGCCATTGTCACCGGTCCAGCCGAGAATGACGGCGCCGTCACGCTTCACATCGGAGGAGAGCTTCAGGTACTCGGCCCACTCATGCGTGACGATCTCGACCTTGACGCCAATCTTGGCGAAGTCGGCCTGGATCAGTTCGGCAGCGCGGCGTGCGTTCAGCATGTAGGGGCGCGACACCGGCATCGCCCAGACCTTCATGCTGAGATCCTTGACGCCGGCATCTGCCAGAGCCTTCTTGGCGGCGTCCGGATCATACTTCTCGTCCTGAACGGCATCGTTATAGGACCACATGGTCGGCGGGATCGGATTCTTGGCAACGGTTGCCGCGCCCTGGAAGACGGCATCGACGATCGCCTGCTTGTTGATTGCCATGTTGAGCGCGCGGCGAACTTCCGGCTTGTCGAAGGGCGCCATCTGCGTGTTGTAGGCGAGGTAGCTGACGTTGAGGCCGGGCTGCTCCAGAACCGTCAGATTTCCGTCCTTCTTCAGTTCAGGAACGTCGGCGGCATTCGGATAGGGAATCAGGTGGCATTCGCCGGCTTTCAGCTTCTGAGCGCGGACGGCGGCGTCGGAGGTAATGGCAAAAACCAGATCGTCGATCTTTTCCTTGCCCTTGAAATAGCTTTCGTTGGCCTTGTAGCGGATGACGGCATCCGGCTGGTAGGCGACGAAGGTGTAGGGGCCGGTACCGAGCGGCTGCTGGTTCAGCTGTGCCATCTTGCCGTCGGCTGCAAGCTTGTCGGCATATTCCTTGGACATGATGGAAGCGAAGTCCATGGCGAGGTCGGCCAGGAACGGCGCTTCGGGATGGTTAAGCGTGAACTTGACGGTGAGGTCATCGACCTTCTCGACCGACTTGATCAGTTCCGGGAAGCCCATGCCGGCGGCGTATTCGTAAGAACCGCCCTCGACATACTTGTTCCAAGGATTGTCGGACTTCAGCTGGCGCTCGAAGGAGAAGACGACGTCGTCGGCGTTGAAATCGCGCGTCGGCGTGAAGAAGTCGGTGGTCTGGAACTTGACGCCGGGATGAAGTTTGAAAGTGTATTCCTTGCCGTCGTCCGAAACGCTCCAGCTGTCGGCCAAGCCGGGTTCGATCTCGGTGCCGCCATGCTTGAATTCGACGAGGCGGCTGTAGACGGTGCGCGAGGACGCGTCGAAGGTCGTGCCTGCCGTATAGAGGCTCGGGTCGAAGCCTTCCGGCGAACCCTCGGAGCAATAAACAAGGGTCTTGGACCAGGCGGACGTCGCCATGACCGAAATCAAGGCCGTCGCTGCCAGCATGACAGAGATCTTTTTCATAGTATTGTTTCCCGGTTGTTCTTTTTTGATGTCTGGAGACCCGTAGGCATCCCGATCGACGGTCGATGGAACGACATTTATCTACTGAAAGCAACGGCCTACGGAGAAAATTTTTCCAGCTGGACAATTTTAGAAATTTTTGGTCAAAAATCGGCCTCATTCGGAAATATTCGGACAAAAATGTCCGGGATTTCGTCGCATTCTGGACAATTGCGCCTCTCAGCAGCGCATGTTGGACATTTCAGCACCCCTGGGTGCAACCGGATGGCGCAAACAAAAACCGCGATCGCCGAGGCAACCGCGGTTTCATAAGTCAGACCTGTTTCTTGAAATCAGGCGGCGGGGGCAACGGCCGCCGGCTTGCGGTAGTGGTGCTCGCCGGTAATTCCGAGGAGGAAATTGATCTGGGGTCGGGCTTTGACGAGGTCATCGATCGAATATTCCGAGAGCACGCCGAAGAAGGCGTTCAACGCCTTGCGCAGCGCCGAGTTCAGGCCACAGCTGTCGACCAGCGGGCATTCGACCATGCCGTCATCCTCGAAGCATTCGGCCATGGCGAAACTGTCTTCCGTGACCCGGACGACGTCGAAGAGCGTGATCTCGGGTGCCGGCTTGCCCAGGCGCACACCGCCGTTGCGGCCGCGCACGGTTTCGACCAGACCGGCCTTGTTCAGCGGCTGCAGGATCTTGAAAAGAAAGAGTTCGGAAACCCCGTAGGCCTTGGCAATTTCCGGAATCCGGCTCAGCTGCCCTTCGTTGGCAGCACAATACATCAACATGCGAACCGCATAGTTGGTCTGCTTCGTCAACCGCATGCCGATCTCCTGACTCGTGCCTGTTCAGACGTATATAGGCGGTTTGGTAGTTTTGAACAATTCCAAAATATGAAATTCGCATTCAGCTTATGAGGCCATTTGCCGCGAGATCAATCCTGCTTCAGAGCGCCGGCATAATCCAGGATTGCCTGCTTGCGCTCGGGCGTGCCGGGGTGGCTGGACAGCATGCTGGTGCCGGAGCGATCGCCGAGTTCTTCCTCCAGCAGGTCGAAAAACCGGGCGATCGAGGCCGGGTTCATGCCGGCCTCGCCCATCAGTTCGACGGAGCGCCGGTCGGCTTCGGCTTCGGCGTTGCGGGAATAGGATAATGCGAGCAGGCCACCGCCCTGGGTCAGGATATCCTCGACCCCGGAACCGATATCGCCGGCAATCAGCATGACGAGACCGGCGACGCCCGCCGCGCGATAGAGCTGCCTGAGGCTATGTTTATATTCGACATGGCCGATCTCATGAGCGAGAACGCCTGATATCATCTCATCGTCGCCACCCGCCAGGTCCACCAGTTGATCGGTGATGATGATGTTGCCGTCCGGAAGCGCGAAAGCATTGGCACCGATCAGGCCGCCATCGCGGAAATTCAGCACGTAACGCTCGGCGCCGCCCTCGGCATTGGCGGCCACCTGCCGAAAGAGACCGGCAATTTCCGCCTGCCGGAGGTCCGTCAGGCGACTCGGCTTCATCGCGGTATTATCCAGCGTGTTGAGAGCGCCGTACGATATCGCCCCGGAGACGACAGGTGGCGTCACGAAGATGGCGACTTCGACCAGGGCCGGCAGTGCATAACGGTAGATTCCAACGGCAAGCAGAAGGACGGCGATCACGAAGACGAAGATGCGCGGATGAAATTCTTCCAGCCGATGCACCCAGCCGCTTCTGCCCGCGCCGCGAAGGAAAGCATCGATGGCATCGTTGTCCGCGCTTTCGAAAACCGAGCCATTGGCAAAGACGGCGCGCCGCGGGATCGACCCGACACGCGGCGTGAAGGAGACTTGCCCAGCATCGCCGTCAGAAAGAATTGCGTCTTCTTCGGTCATGGCGACCAGGCGGCCGCCGCGCGACCGCAGGCGCGCGGGAACGGCGCCGCTCGAATGCGGCGGAAACCATTCCCCCTTGGCAATGGTCTCTGTGTCAGAAACCAAAATCGATCCCTTCCATGCTCATATATTCCGCACCGATGGCCGCACCTGTCGTTTGAATCTGCGTGAAAACTTCCCCGATTTCGCCGTCGATGCGGATTGCCGTGTGCTCGGCAACATAACGCGCCAGGCGGACCGCCGCCCAGGGACGCATCAAGCCGAGGGTGAGCACTGTGACAAAGACATTTGATATGGCTATCCAGGCATAGCGCACTGGAGAAAGATCGCTTCGCAATTTGTGCCGGCCATCAATCCACGTCGACGACCACACCATGTTATGGACGTCAGCCCGATAGATGATGCTCGCAAGACCATACACGATGAAGACAGTGAAGAAGATTGCGTATAGTCCGACCGCCGTTAAGGCATCACCGAGTTCGCTCCTGACTCCATCTGCGTTATAGGCCTGAAGCCATCCAATCATCGTCGAACCAAGCGTAGAGACAAGGACCGCTCCCACCACGACTATCAGCGCCGGGACAACGAGCGCACCATAAAGCGCTCCGACCCTAGGATCGGTTTGGAACGGCCGGTTTCCGTAGCGCAGATTGTTCAGGATATAGCGGTTGAGCCAACGGCTGGCGACGGGCGCAAGCAGGCCTAGCGACAGGAAAGCGACGAATCCTCCGAGCAACACAGAGACGAAGGCACCGCCGGCGGTGCCGGTGAAATCAAACCGTACGTTGCGGTAACTCGTCACGCGGGCGTTGAAACGAAGGCCTCTGGCGATCAGCCAGGGCAGAGCGATGAGCACCAGGATCGTGGTTACAAGTGAGAACAGCGGATGGATCGTCGCGAGAATGTTGGCCACAACAATGAAAGCGAAGACGATGAGGCGGCCAATGAGGATCTGCTTGCCGGTGGCGTGATATTCGAAAGCGCGGCCGAGCAGGACGGTGTTGCCGTAGAAGTAACGGTTTCGCCGCACTTTCGCCCAGGCGGAATAAATCCCGAGCGTTACGATCGTCAGCAGGACATTGACAATCCAGATGCCGAAATATTCGGACGCCGTGCCGGTGAACCGGGCACGCTCGAACGCATTTGCCGCGGAGCCCGCGGACACTCTGTTATCCATGATCTTTGCTTCCCCCAGCACACTTGCCCAACCACCCTTGATGGGAATCGCGGTGGACGCATTATCTGAAAAGCAAAGAGGCGCAGAAATCAACAACCTTAAATCGAAAACGGGGGCCGAAAGGCCCCCGAATTGCAGATCGATGTGTCCGGTCACTTCATCGTCGGCATGACGAATTCGGCGCCGCTCTTGATGCCGGACGGCCAGCGGGCGGTGACGGTCTTGGTCTTCGTCCAGAACTTGATCGAATCCGTGCCGTGCTGGTTGAGGTCGCCGAAGCTCGATGCCTTCCAGCCGCCGAAGGAGTGATAGGCGAGCGGAACCGGGATCGGAACGTTGATGCCGATCATGCCGATATTGATGCGCGAGGCGAAATCGCGGGCGGCGTCGCCGTCGCGGGTATAGATCGCGACGCCGTTGCCGTATTCGTGCTTCATCGGCAGCGACAGCGCTTCCTCGTAGTTCTGGGCGCGAACGACGGAGAGGACGGGTCCGAAGATCTCGGTCTTGTAGATGTCCATCTCAGGCGTGACGTGATCGAACAGGCAGCCGCCGACGAAATAGCCGTCTTCATAACCCTGGAGCTTGAAGGCGCGGCCATCGACCACGAGCTTGGCGCCTTCCTCGACGCCACGGTCGATGAGGCCGCGAACGCGGTTATAGGCTTCCTTGGTGACGAGCGGGCCCATGTCGGCCTTGTCGTCGGTATAGGGGCCGATGCGCAGCGACTCGATCTTCGGCGTCAGCTTCTCGACGAGGCGGTTGGCAGTCTCTTCGCCGACCGGAACGGCAACCGAGATCGCCATGCAGCGCTCACCGGCCGAACCGTAGCCCGCGCCCATCAGCGCGTTGACGGCCTGGTCCATATCGGCATCCGGCATGATGATCATGTGGTTCTTGGCGCCGCCGAAGCACTGGGCGCGTTTGCCGTTCATCGCCGCCGTGCCGTAGACGTAGCGGGCGATTGGCGTGGAGCCGACGAAGGAAACGGCGCCGATATCCGGATCGGTGAGGATGGCGTCGACGGCGCCCTTGTCGCCGTTGACGACATTGAGGATGCCCGCCGGAAGACCGGCCTCGATCATCAGTTCGGCAAGACGGATCGGCAGGGAGGGATCACGCTCGGAAGGCTTCAGGATGAAGGCATTGCCGCAGGCGATCGCCGGCGCGAACATCCACATCGGGATCATGCCGGGGAAATTGAAAGGAGTGATGCCGGCGCCGATGCCGACCGGCTGGCGGATCGAATACATGTCGATCGCCGGACCCGCGCCCTCGGTGAACTCACCCTTGGCGAGATGCGGGATGCCGCAGACGAATTCGCAGACTTCGAGGCCGCGAATGACGTCGCCCTTGGCGTCTTCGATCGTTTTGCCGTGTTCCTTCGAAATCAATTCGGCAAGTTCGTCCATATGCTTGTTCAGGAGCTCGACGAACTTGAAGAAGACGCGAGCGCGGCGCTGCGGGTTGGTGGCAGCCCATTTCGGCTGCGCGGCCTTGGCGTTCTCGACGGCGGCGCGAAGCTCCTCGACGCTGGCGAGGGCGACGGTCGCCTGCACTTCGCCGGTCGCCGGATTGTAGACGTTGCTGACCCGGCCGCTGGTGCCGGCGACCTGCTTGCCGCCGATGAAATGTCCGATCTCACGCATGAATGTTCCTCCTGTTTGGATGGCCTACATTCGCACTTCAATTTGCACAAATCAACGCGATGATATAAGCAACCGTTGTGCACAATTTATAGTTCTGATGCAGGCGCTGCTGCTCCCAAACTTGGAGCGGCATGCGGACAAGTCAAACTCAGGGAGGGTCAATCGATGAGCCAAAATCCGGTCGTGCGAATGGCGGATGTGGCGATCGCCGCCGACAGGCTCGACGCCTATCGGGCATTGCTGACGGAGGAGATCGAGGCTTCGGTCACGCTGGAAGAGGGTGTCCTTTCACTCAGCGCTGTTTCCATCCGAGAGGCTCCAAACCGCGTTCGTATTCTCGAAGTCTACGCCGACCAGGAGGCCTATGAGGCGCATCTGCGGACACCGCATTTCCTCAAATATAAGAGCGAGACGGCCGGCATGGTGACGTCGCTGACGCTGATCGATGTCGATCCGATTGCAATGCGGGCCAAGTGATGAACTGGGACGACGTTCGCATCTTCCTCGCCATCGCCCGAACCGGCCAGATCCTCGCCGCGTCAAAGCGATTGGGGCTTAACCACGCCACGCTTTCACGTCGGCTGACCTCACTCGAAGAGGCGCTGAAGACGCGGCTCTTCGTGCGCCGGACGAATGGCTGCGAGCTGACGGCTGAAGGCGGCATCTTCCTTAATGCCGCCGAGCGGATGGAAACCGAAATGCTCGCGGCGCAGGCCAATCTCGGCCACACCGACACGGCGATTGCCGGGACGGTGCGCGTCGGCGCACCCGATGGTTTCGGCGTCTCCTTCCTGGCACCCCGCATGGGCAGGCTGATCGAGCGCCATCCGGAGCTGAAGATCCAGCTCGTGCCGGTGCCGCGCTCTTTCTCGCTGTCGCAGCGTGAGGCCGATATCGCCATCACGCTGGAACGTCCCGAACAGGGCCGGCTCGTCTCCTCCAAGCTGACGGACTATACACTCGGCCTCTATGCCTCGCGCGACTACATCGCCTCGAACGGCAGACCCGGCGATGTCGAAGCGCTGAAGGCGCATCCGCGCATCGGCTATGTCGAGGATCTGATCTTCACCGCCTCGCTGAATTTCTCCGGCGAGGTAATGCGCAGCTGGGACGCCGGCTTTGAAATCTCGACGGCGATTGGCCAGACGGAGGCGGTGCGATCAGGCGCGGGTATCGGCATCCTGCACGATTATATCGCCCGACAATATCCGGAACTGCAGCGCATCCTGCCTGACATTTCGATCCGACGGGCTTATTGGACGACCTATCACGAAACCGCGCGCGACCTCGTCCGCGTCCGCAGTGTCGTCGACTTCCTACAGGAACTCGTCCGTGCCGAGCGCCACATCTTCCTTTAAATTCCCGAAACGTGCTTGGCCGGCTCGTCGTTCTCATCGGGGTTGGGAACAGGAGCTTCGTCGGGGAGTCGGTCCGGCTCCGGTTCGGTGATCGGCGGCACCGGCTTCCAGCCGGGCGCCGGCATCGGCGGCTGATCGGGAATGGGTTCGTTGGGCACGGACATGACCGCCTCCCTTTATGTTTGCGATGTTCGTCGGGACTATTTGTCCGACTTCAGCGTCTCGGCAGCGCGCATCGGCATGCTGTCGATGATGGCGAAGAGCTCGCCATTGGTGATCGGCTCGCTGACCTTGAGCTTGACGGTGCCGTCCTTGCCGACAAGGAAGGCGGCGAATTCACCGGTCTCCGGCGCATCGAGATCGCGGCGGATCACTTCGCCGTCGAGGCCATCGGCGGCGCCGAAAAGCGCCCGCACCTTGCCGCCCGAGACCTTCAGCACCACCATATCGCGCTCATCGACCGCGCTGCGGTCGGCCAGCAGCTGGTTTTCCTGGCGCGCCGCGCGGGCATTGTCCCTGTCGGCGAAAAGAATGAAGACGCGATTCTTCCACTGGAATGCGGCCAGGCTTTCGATCGGCGAATAGGCGCCGTTCGTCTCGTCGATCTTGGTCGCGCCGTAGAGCAGCGTTTTCGACATGCGTATTCTCCCGTCAGCTTGGAGAACGGTGAGGGATGGCATGGGTTCCATTTAATCGACAGGATCCTGGTTTCGAGCCTGCACCTGCAGATTGCACGCTGCACTTTTGCGCGACATGCTCTCTAACCCCGCTGCCGTGCCTACCGTTGATCGAAAGAGCTACGCCCGCACCGACGTCCGTCAATATCCGCCGGACTTGATTCACGCCGTTACGGGTTCAGCCCCTTCCCGAAAAAAATGCGCCGCGAGGTCCGAGCAAGGATCACGCAAAGAAGAAGTCCCACGAATGCAGGCTTGAAAGAGCAACATTTGTTAGCGTTATGGTGTTGTCGGCATCGGCTCTGATAATTGTATCATTCCCGGACTGCTCAGTTGCCGCAAAAAGCGATTCCCAGTTGGCGAAAATGCTGTCATCGATCGAGATCACGTCACTTGCTGAGCCGGTTGCGACGAAGTTTGTGATCGTATCATGGCCCCAGTTCGGCGAGTAAATGAAGACGTCGGTTGCCGCTCCGCCAGTGAGGGTATCATTGCCGGCACCCCCCGTTAGCGTATTCGAACCACTGCCGCCGACGATAATGTTGTCCAGCGCATTCCCTGTTCCGACGATAGACGTCCCAGATCCGATAAAGGTGAGGTTCTCGACATTGGCAGCAAGCGTATAGCTCGCCAGTGTCGTGCGAACCGTATCGGTCCCGGCGTCGGCGGCTTCGGTGACGATGTCGCCGGCATTGTCGACGATGTAGGTGTCGTTGCCCGCACCACCGATCAAGGTGTCCGCACCTGCTGCGCCATTCAGCGTGTCATTGAAGGCGCCGCCGGTGATCGTATTATCAAGCGCGTTGCCGGCGCCGGTGAAGCTGGCGGACCCGGTATAGGTCAGGTTCTCGACATTGTTGCCGAGCGTATAGCTGGCAAGCGCCGTCCGGACCGTATCCGTCCCTTCATTGACATTCTCGATCACCACGTCGGTTGCGATATCGACCACATAGATGTCGTCGCCAATCCCACCCAGCATCGTGTCGGAGCCAGCCCCGCCGATCAATGTGTCATTGCCCGCAGCGCCTATAAGCTTGTCGGCGGCGACACCACCTGTGATGACGTTGTCGAGCAGATTCCCTGCCCCGGTAAAGGCTGCCGTTCCGATATAGGTGAGGTTCTCGACATTGGCCGCCAATGTGTGGGCACTCAGGGTCGTGCGAACCGTGTCGATCCCCTCATTGGCGTTCTCGGTGACGAGGTCGCCGGCATTGTCGACGATATAGGTGTCGTCGCCAACACCACCGATCAAACGATCGGCCCCGCCCCCGCCATTCAGCGTATCGTTGCCGACGCCGCCCGAAAGCGTATCGGCGGCAGCGCCACCCGTGATCACGTTGTCGAGATCATTGCCCGTTCCGGCAAAGGCTACCGTACCGATATAGGTCAGGTTCTCGACATCGCTGCCAAGCGTATAGCTTGCCAATGTCGTGCGAACCGTGTCGGTTCCCTCGTCGGCAGCTTCGGTGACGATGTCACCGGCATGGTCGACGATATAGGTGTCATCGCCCGCACCGCCGATCAAGGTGTCCGCACCTGCCCCACCATTCAGCGTGTCATTGAAGGCGCCGCCGGTGATCGTATTATCAAGCGCGTTGCCGGTGCCGGTGAAGCTGGCGGAGCCGGTAAAGAGCAGGTTCTCGACATTGTTGCCGAGCGTATAGCCGGCAAGCGCCGTCCGGATCGTGTCCGTCCCTTCATTGACATTCTCGATCACCACGTCGGTTGCGATATCGACCACATAGATGTCGTCGCCCGTTCCGCCCGACATCGTGTCGGAACCGACGCCGCCGATCAATGTGTCGGTGCCGGCGCCGCCGTTCAACGTGTCATTGCCGATGCCGCCGTCAAGCGTGTCGTTGCCGGCGCCGCCGATGATCGTGTTGACGAGCGCATTGCCGGTGCCGGTGAAGCTGCCGGATCCCGTATAGAGCAGGTTCTCGACATTGTTGCCGAGCGTATAGCTNTGCCGCCGTCAAGCGTGTCGTTGCCGGCGCCGCCGATGATCGTGTTGACGAGCGCATTGCCGGTGCCGGTGAAGCTGCCGGATCCCGTATAGAGCAGGTTCTCGACATTGTTGCCGAGCGTATAGCTTGAAAGCGCCGTCTTGATCAGATCGGTTCCTGCATTCAGCCCTTCGGTGACCACGTCGCCAACGTCATCGACAAGATAGGTGTCGTTGCCCGCACCGCCGATCAAGCTGTCCGCACCGGCCTTCCCATCCAGGGTATCGGCACCTGCCCCGCCCAGAATGGTGTTGTCGAGATCATTGCCCGTTCCGGCAAAGGCTACCGTGCCGATGCCGATATAGGTGAGGTTCTCGACATCGCCGCCAAGCGTATAGCTTGCCAATGTCGTGCGAACCGTGTCGGTTCCCTCATTGGCGGCTTCGGTGACGCTGTCGCCGACATTGTCGACGATGTAGGTGTCATCGCCTGCACCGCCGATCAAGCTGTCCGCACCGACTCCGCCATTCAGCGTATCGTTGCCGGCGTCGCCGGTGATCGTGTTGGCGAGCGCATTGCCGGTGCCGGTGAAGCTGGCGGATCCAGTGTAGGTGAGGTTCTCGACATTGACCAAGGCGGCGATCGAGTAGGCTGCAAGCGCCGTGCGGATTTCGTCGGTGCCGGCGCTGACCGCCTCGTTGATCACGTCGCCCGCACTGTCGACCATATAGATGTCGTTGCCGCCGCCGCCATTCAGCGTGTCATTGCCGGCGCCGCCGTCCAGAACATCGTTGCCAGCGCCGCCGGTGATCGTATTGGCGATGCTGGTTCCAGTCCCGGTAAAATCGCCGGTGCCGATGAAGGTCAGGTTTTCGACATTGGCATTGATGGTCAAGGCATAGGAAGAAAGCGTCGTCTTGATCAGATCGCCTCCTTCATTCAGCCCTTCGGTGATCACGTCGGCAAGGGTATCGACAATATAGGTGTCGTTGCCCGCACCGCCGATCAAGCTGTCCGCACCGCCCTTCCCGTCCAAGGTGTCGGCACCTGCCCCGCCCCTGATCGTATTGGCAAGGTCATTGCCCGTCCCGGTAAAGGCTGCCGTGCCGATATAGGTGAGGTTCTCGAGATTGGCGGCAAGCGTATAGCTTGCCGATGTCGCGCGAACAGTGTCGATCCCCTCATTGGCGGCTTCGGTGACGCTGTCGCCAACATTGTCGACGATGTAGGTGTCGTCGCCCGCACTACCGATCAAGGTGTCCGCACCAGCCCCGCCATTCAGCGTGTCGTTGAAGGCGCCGCCGGTGATCGTGTTGGCGAGCGCATTGCCGGTGCCGGTGAAGCTGGCGGACCCTGTGTAGGTCAAGATCTCGACATTGTCGCGGAGCGTATAGGTTGAAAGCGCCGTCTGAACGGTGTCCGTCCCCTGGTTCGCACTCTCGATCACAAAATCGAAGTTATCGTCGACGGCATAGAGATCGTTGCCCGCCCCGCCCACCATCCAATCGGAACCAACTCCGCCGATCAATGTGTCAGCGCCTGCGCCGCCATAAAGCGAATCATTCCCGGCATTGCCCCAAAGCGTATTGTTCGCTTCGTTGCCTGTGATATTGTCGTTGCCGGAGCCGGCCTGAACGTTCTCGATCAAGGACGCAACGTTGCCGTGAAACAGAAGCGCGTTGAAAATGTTGCCGCGGGCGTAGCCATTGTTCGGACCACCCCACAGATCGGCCAACTGGTCCTGGGAAAAGACCGAGTATCCGCCTGCTCGCAGGTCGATCTTGAGGGCGGTGGTATAAGCGCTCAAATCATAGGTATCGATACCGCCACCGTCCCAGATTGTTGCGAAGATCCGGTTGGCATCGGGCGTGATGGCCGCCACTCCGTTGACATAGGTGATGCCTTCGTCGGGATTCCACTTGTAGACGGTATCGCCATTGTTCGTGGTGTAGTCCGCACCATACATTTCCTGCAGGGCGGCGATGTCGAGCATCATGAAGGTTTGCGGCGCGCCATCATGCTCATACTTGTACCCACTCAAATTGTCTCCGACATAGGTGCGGTAGGTCATGATCGTGTATTCGACCGAGTCATACGCACTCGGAACAACTGTCGTATTGGCGTCATCCGGTTCATGAGCATGCTTCAAACCGAGAGCGTGACCCAACTCATGCGCCACGGTGTGGCCCGCATAGTTGCCGAACCCCGGAAAGCGAAGGTCATCTTCTGTGCCGGCATATTCGGTTCCGAACCAGACATCGCCGCTGTAGCTGCGATTACCCGGATAATAGGTCCATGCCGTCGGAGGCAGGGACGACTGAGCGAAGCGCACGGATGCGGTATCGGCGCCTCCCGCCTCAAAGTTCGCGTTCGTAAATCCCTCAACCGAAAAGCCGTCATTTGCCGCGTTTCCGTAGGATTGCTCCATAAGAAACAAGGCTGCAGACTGCTGTTGCGAAGAAATCGACGAGAAGTCGAAATCTTTCTCGCCCTCATAGGAATACGATGTCGAAAGGGTGGGAAACGCATAGGTTATCGTGCCGTCCCAGGCAACGCCGCTGATAAGCCCGTCAATTCTCTGATCCCCAGTCGTGTCGACGTACTTAATAAAAGTAATGAGGTTCGTCATAAAATCCCCGTTTGCCTATTCCATTTCGGCCGCGCCTAATGCCAATTTCCTCTGCTCCATTTGAAGAGGAAATTCAACCAAAAGCTTTATTTATATTCGAGAAGGTTTTTGATCTTGGCGACTAGCGCTTATGAGGCGCTTCCACCGCAACCTCTAACAAAGGCTAGAAGACATATTCCAGGATCCTGCGCCCTGCCCGTCCGAACCTGCGCAATTGCTCGCATGACGGCACTTAAATTGAAGTTACGGTCATCTGCTAAAATTTAGTAAGTCTCCACGCTTATCGGGAAAACGAGGTCCGAATTGTTTAAGCGCCCCTGAATGTTGTCTACGCCTCTCTTGCCACGGATCGGCTTCGCGGTTCGCATCCTTGGCAATTTTGCTTGCGTGGGGCATCGTTCCGGATCAAGTGGCGGATTGTTGCAATTGCGGAGCTCGCTGCTGCGTGCCGCATATGTGGCTCACCCAGAGGTATGGCACCATACGAGTGGGTTGTGCTTCCTGAATGTTCGAGCTGATGTGGCAAATAGGCAGCAAATTCGCCGGAAGCGTAGGCTCTTTTTAAGCGCTGCTCACTTTGCCTTCGGGATGTTGCCATCTGGTCAGGAGAGGCGCCTCGCCTACCATCCCATACGTGAAAGCCCGTGCTTTTTGGCAAGGCAAGCCAGCCTCGGTGCGGCATCACTACAGATACAGTCAAACGTCTGTACGTTTTTCGGTCGAAATGACGTCAGCCAGAACGATTTGTCTGATAGGGAGCTGACCTAGAGAGAAATGGTACGGTTGGGGGGTCTCGAACCTCCGACCTCAGGTGCCACAAACCTGCGCTCTAACCAACTGAGCTACAACCGCATAAATCACGTTTGACGCGACGGGGGTCACATACGAGGACTTGGCGATGAATTCAAGTCCCATTCCTCATCAATATACAAAAAGGCTGGACGCGGGGTCCAGCCTTTTGTCACGCAATGGTAAAACCGATCAGGCAACCTTGAAGGATGCCATGGCCTTTTCGGCGGCTTCCTTGGAGGGCTTTGCGAGCTTTTCGGCAACCTGCTTGGTGGTTTCCTGGATCGACTTCGCCTGTTCGACGGCGAGTTCGGCCTGCTTGCGCAGGAAGGAGGTCTGCAGTTCGAAGAATTCAGCCGGGGACTTGACGCCGAGCAGTGCTTCCATGTGCGAGAGCGAGGTTTCGGCGTTGACGCGCAGGACGTCGATCGCCTTCAGGCCGATCTCGACGGTGCCGGCCTGTGCCGTCTGGACGGTGGCTTCGAGCGTCTTGCCGGCTTCCTCGCCAGCGGTCTTCAGCTTGGCATAGGCGTCTTTCGACTGCTGGGCGCCCTTTTCAGCGAATTCGCGGAAGGATTCAGCCAGCTTGGACGGGTCGAAAGAAGCGATTGAAAAAACATCATCGGTCTTTATGGTAGCCATGGGTCGCATTCCTTTGGGCTAAGGCAGTTGCTGCCTGCGATCATCGAATGACGTCTATATAGAATATTTCATTGTGCATTGCAACATAAATTGTGCGACGCACAAGTCGTTAACCCTTTCGGCTGAAAGCACCCCGCTGTTCTGGACCGGCGTGCGACCTGCAGTTATTAATAAGCCGTTAATTTAGAAGGCCGACAGCGACAAGGTTTGATCATGCCCGCAGTCCAATATCCGTTCATCGATATCGCCGTGCATGCGCGGGTGCGGGAACGCTTTTCGCGCGGCGAGGCCATGGTGCTATTTTCGGCCGATCTTGCCCGCCTGCTCTGGGCAAACGGCGCAGGCGCGGAGCTTTTCGGCCATTCGGCGGTCTACGACCTGCTCGACCAGGGAGCCGATCGCACCGACATCACCTTTCGCCAGCTGGAAACGGCGGCGCGTCAGCTCGCCGATATCGGCGACAACAGAAGCCTGATGATCCGGGTCGCCAAGGGCTTCCAGCGCGTGCAGGTGCAGGCGGCGGCCGAACTGATCCGGCTTTCATCAGGCGAGAAGGCTATTCTGTTTTCCGTGCCGGTGTCGGCAAGGCCGCTAACGGCGGGCGCTGCGGCGGCCCAGATGCTGCAAGGTCTCGATGATCCCGACACGCATATGGCCGTCATCGGCGCCAATGGCGAGGTCATCGCGGCCTCGCCCGGCTTCGCCTCGCTCGCCATATCAGGTGAGACCGCAAAGGCCTTGATCAATCTTGCCGGCGCGCATCCCGATCGCCTGGTGAAGCGCCCGGTCGCCACCGGCAGGGGTTATCTTCCGGCAGCAGTCGGCAGGCTCAGCGACGAGCCGGCGCTCAATCTGCTCTTTGCCGTGGAAACCGCGATCGGTCATCTGGATCCGACCGATGCGCCCGTGCTCGACGCAGTCGATGCACCCCCGCAGGCGGCTGACGCGCCGGCGAGGGAAGAAGGCACGTCGTCATCCGAACTTCCTCCGCAAGAGGCGGCTGCGGCGACCGGCTTCGGCGAGATCGTCAATGCCGTCTCGGGAATCGAAGAGGTCGAGGAGACACTGGAGGAGATCGCCGACGACCGGGAACAGCCGGCCGAGGCGGCTGCCACCACCGCAGAGGCGGCGGTTGCGGACGAGAATCCGACCGCAAAGGAAGCGGCGGAGAACGACGACGCGACCGAGAGCCGCATGGATGAGGCCGACGAGCCCGCGGCGCCCGTCGATGAGGCCGCGAGCCATTCCGCCGACGAGACGGCGGAAGCGACCGCGATGGCGGGGACACCCGCCGAGACCAGCCAAATGCCGCGCGATGAGGCGCCGGACGCCGCGCGCGAAGAGCCGGCCATCGCAGCCGACGCGCCCCCTCCCGCGTCGCTTGCGCCCGAGCCTGGTTTCGTCTTCAGGCCGAACAGCCGCGCCACCCGCTTCGTCTGGAAGATCGATGCGGAAGGCCGGTTCAACGAAGTCAGTCACGAATTTGCCGAGGCCGTCGGTCCGCATGCATCCGCTATCATCGGCTCTGCCTTCAGCGACATCGCCGCTCTCTTCAATCTCGACCCCGACGGCAAGATTTCCGAGGCCCTTGCGCGCCGCGACACATGGTCGGGGAAGACGATCCTCTGGCCGGTCGAAGGCACCAGCCTCGTCGTTCCGGTCGATCTCGCCGCACTGCCGACCTATACCCGCAGCCGCGACTTCGACGGCTTCCGCGGCTTCGGCGTCGTCAGGCTTTCCGATACGCAGGAGGATCCGCTGGCGCTCGGCCTGACGCTTGGCCCGGACGGTGTCGGCCATGATGCGGCAGGCCTCGGCCCGGCGGCCGACGCGGTCAGCGAACCGGCGCACGAGATTGACGCCGCGCCCGAAGCGGCCCCGGCAGAAACGATCGCGGCGGACGTGATCGAGGACCACCCTCAGATCGAAGAGACGCCTTTCGAAGCGGCCGGAGGGGAGGCCGGCTTCGAGCCGCCCACCCGGGAGAGCGCCGCCGAAGAGGTGCAGGAGGGCGCCGGTGAAGGGCTGGCGGCCGATGCCGCAGACGAACCCCCGGCGCTTCGCATCGTGGAAACGCCCAATCGTCGTTCCACCGACAAGGTGGTGCAGCTTCACAGCACAGGCGCCGCATTGACGGCCGCCGAACAGGCGAACTTCCGCGAAATCGCCAAGCGCCTGGAAGCCTTCGGCGCCCGCAGGGAGGAGCCCGACACCCCGGCGCCGACGGGCACCGCCGCCACGGAACCGGCGGCTTTCGAAGAAAGCGCGGCGCCCGAAGCCTTCACCGGCGAAACGCCCGGCGCCGATACGCCCGACACAGCTTCGGCCGAGGAGATTGCGCCGCAGGAAGCGATCTTCGAGAAGGCGGCCGAGTCGTTGCGAGAAGACGGCGCCGCGGAAGAACCCGCCGCCATCACCGAGGACGAGGCGACGGAAGGGCTCGAGGAGACGGTCAGCCAGATCGAGGTTCTCACAAGCTTCATCCCGCCGCGCGTGAAGATGATTGACGGGCTTTCGGCCGGAACGGTCGACCAATTGCCCGTCGCGGTGCTTATCCATGTCGGCGATGCGCTGATCCATGCCAATCCCGAATTCATGCGGCTGACGGGCTACCAGTCGCTCGACGCGCTGCGTGAGGTTGGCGGTATCGAAGCCCTGCTGCAGCGGCGCGAACTTGAGGAAAAGGCAGCCGGTTCCGGCACCATGATGCTGGTCAAGGCCGACGACACGCTGACACCGGTGACTGCGCGGCTGCAATCGGTGCGCTGGGAAGATGCCAATGCTCTGATGCTGGCGCTGATGCCGGTGGAAGGCAAGGAGGATGGCCGCGGCGACAGCAACCGGTCCGAAGCGCGTCCGGAGCGGATGGTCGAGAAGGTCGCCAAGCTTCAGGTCGAGGTCGAGGAATTGCGCTCGATCCTGGAAACGGCGACCGACGGCGTCGTCGTCATCGGCACCGAGGGCGATATCCGTTCGATGAACCGGTCGGCGAGCGCGCTGTTCAATTACGACGAGCAGGAGACGCGCGGCAAACCCTTCGTCATGCTGTTTGCCCATGAGAGCCAGAAAGCCGTCCTCGACTAT
Organism: Rhizobium sp. NLR10b; assembly: GCF_019685435.1. Lineage (NCBI taxonomy): Bacteria > Pseudomonadati > Pseudomonadota > Alphaproteobacteria > Hyphomicrobiales > Rhizobiaceae > Rhizobium > Rhizobium sp. NLR10b. The sequence goes on from NZ_JABDWV010000004.1 coordinate 375,902, forward strand.
CTGAACGGCCTTGCCGGCCACGGCGTGGCAAGCGTGCTGAACGACGGGCGCGAAGTGATCGGCCGCGAGGCCGGCGGCGGCTTCGTGCCGCTGTTCATGACGATGGGCCGGCTTACCTCCTCGAACGGTTATTGCGCCGTCATCCGCGATATCACCCAGTGGAAACGCACCGAGGATGAGCTGCGCAATGCCAAGGGCGCGGCCGAAACCGCCAACGCCCACAAGACCGATTTCCTCGCGCGCGTCAGCCATGAAATCCGCACGCCGCTCAACGCCATCATCGGCTTTTCCGACATGATGGCCGGCGAGCGCTTCGGTCCGATCGGCCATCCCCGATATATCGAATATGCCAACGATATCGGCCGCTCCGGCCGGCACGTCCTGGATATCGTTAACGATCTCCTCGATATTTCGAAGATCGAGGCGGGCGAGATGGATCTTGACTTCGCCGCCGTCGGCCTCAACGAGGCGGTCTCAGAGGCCGTCGCCCTCGTCCAGCCGCAGGCAAACGGCCAGCGCGTCATCATCCGCACGGCGCTGTCCCATTCGGTGCCCGAGGTCGTAGCCGATCTGCGCTCGATCAAGCAGATCGCGCTCAACATCCTGTCGAACGCCATCCGCTTTACGCCGTCTGGCGGACAGATCGTCGTTTCCACCTCCTACGAGGCGAATGGCAGCGTGGTGTTGAGGGTTCGCGATACCGGCATCGGCATGACGCGCGCCGAACTCGACCATGCGATGAAGCCGTTCCGCCAGGTCTCCTCGACCCAGTCACGCCATCGCGGCGACGGCACCGGGCTCGGCCTGCCGCTGACCAAGGCGATGGTGGATGCCAATCGGGCGACATTCTCGATCAATTCGGCGCCGAACGAAGGCACGCTTGTCGAGATCACCTTCCCGTCGCAACGTGTGCTGGCTGGCTGATCCCTATCGACGGGGCAGAGCCGCCGGAACGCTGCACGGCAGGCAAAAAAAAGGCAGCCGGAGGCTGCCTTGAATGGGTGCTGTTCAACAAGAGCTCAGTCGATCAACGTCATGTTTCGTAAGCCCGGAGGCTTCAGGCCGCCTCGTTCATGTGCGGCCCCCAAGTTGTTTCACCTTTGACAAAGGTTTCTTAACGAAAGGTTTCCATGACAGGGGATTGCTGAATGGTGAAAGCTTGTGGTTTACGGCTCCTTATCAGTCCCTCAGTTCACTCAAATCAGCGAAGAGCCGCAGCGCTTCCGGATTGGCGAGCGCCTCCTGGTTTTTCACCGGCCGGCCATGAACGACCTCACGCACTGCAAGCTCGACGATCTTGCCGGATTTGGTGCGGGGAATATCGGCAACCGCGATGATCTTTGCCGGCACGTGCCGCGGCGAGGCGCCGGCGCGAATACGCGCCTTTATCGCCTTGACGAGATCCTCGGTCAGCGTCACACCTGAGGCAAGGCGGACGAAGAGGATGACACGCACGTCGTCATCCCATTCCTGGCCGATACACAGTGCCTCGGCCACCTCGTCCATCTGTTCCACCTGGTTGTAGATCTCGGCCGTGCCGATGCGCACACCGCCGGGGTTGAGCGTCGCATCCGAGCGGCCATGGATGACGAGGCCGCCATGCTCTGTCCATTCGGCAAAATCGCCGTGGCACCAGACATTGTCGAACCGCTCGAAATAAGCGGCGCGATATTTGGCGCCATCAGGATCGTTCCAGAACATCACAGGCATGGAGGGGAAGGCCTTGGTGCAGACGAGTTCGCCCTTCTCACCGCGAACCGGCTTGCCGCCATCGTCCCAGACGTCGACCGCAAGACCGAGACCAGGACCCTGGATCTCGCCGCGCCAGACCGGCTGCAGCGGATTGCCCAGCACGAAACAGGAAACGATATCGGTGCCGCCTGAGATCGAAGCAAGCTGCACGTCCGCCTTGATGCCCTCATAGACGAAGGTGAAACCCTCGGGTGACAGCGGAGAACCGGTGGAGGTCATCAGCCGGAGGCTGGAAAGATCGTGGCTTTTGCGCGGCGTCAGCCCGCCCTTGCGCACCGCATCGATATATTTTGCCGAGGTGCCGAAAATTGCGAATTTTTCCGCCTCGGCATAGTCAAACAACACATTGCCGTCCGGTGCAAAGGGCGAACCGTCGAACAGGCAGAGCGCGGCGCCGCTGGCGAGCCCGCTGACCAGCCAGTTCCACATCATCCAGCCGCAGGTGGTGAAGTAGAAGAGCTTCTCGCCCGCCTGCAGGCCGCAATGCAGCCGGTGCTCCTTGAGATGCTGCAGCAGCGTGCCGCCGGCCGAATGCACGATGCATTTGGGCACACCGGTCGTGCCTGAGGAAAAGAGGATGTAGAGCGGGTGGGCGAAAGCAAGCGGCGTGAAGGCGATCTCCTTGGCCTCGTAGGGCGCAATGAAGGCTTCCAGCGTCGAAGCCCCTGATGTCTTGCCCGCCACTGCCTCGGCATCGCCGGCATAGTGAACGACGACCGTGGGGACACCGAGGCTTTTCGCCACCGCGGCAACCTTGGGGCCAACGTCCTGCAGCTTGCCGGAATACCAATAGGCGTCGCAGGCGATGAAGAGCCGGGGACCGATCTGGCCGAAGCGGTCGAGCACGCCCTGCTCGCCGAAATCGGGAGAGCAGGATGACCAGATGGCGCCGATCGAGGCGGCGGCCAACATGCAGGCGATGGTCTCCGGCATGTTGGGCATCATGGCGGCGATGCGGTCGCCCTTGCCGATGCCGAGTGCCGCGAAGGCCTGCTGCAGCTTGGAGACCTGCGCGCGCAGCCGATCCCACGACCAACGGTCTTCGGCCTTGTCCTCGCCGCGGAAAATGATGGCGTCGGCCTCGCCGCGGCCGGGCAGCAGGTTTTCGGCGAAATTCAGCGTCGCATCGGGAAAGAAGCGGGCCTCCAGCATGCGGTCGCCGTCGACGAGCACCCGTGCGCCGCGTTCTCCCTTTACGCCGCAGAAATTCCAGACGCTCGACCAGAACTTCTCCCGCTCGGCCACCGACCATGCGTGCACATCCTCAAAGCCTGCAAGCGAGAGGCCGAATTCTCTATTGCAACGCTCGATGAAGGCATGGATCGGGCTTGTTGCAACGGTCTCGGCCGAGGGCACCCAAAGTGGCTTGTTATCCTGCATTCATTCTTCCTCCCCAATCCCGTCCTTATATCATGCTGCATTGCATTATAAAGTGCGACCGCCCGATCCCAAGCCTAAACGCGTCGCATAAACCGGATTCATGCGACGCGGTTCGGCTCTTCGTTTTATGATGTCGTAGTCTTGGAACCGTTGCACGCTTCCAGGCGACATGCATTGGATTTGCATAGGCCTGATATTTCATATATCGGGCGAAATCAGCGCATAACCGGTAACCGGCAGAGATCATGAGCACGTCTAGACATCGCAGGTGGCGCAGGAAAATCGGGCCCGTTTCGCGCTGGCTTCCGGCCTTCGCCCGCATGTCGACGCTGTTTCTGCTGGTTGCGCTTGCACTGTTCGTGGCCCTCAGGGTCGCAGCGCCCTATCTCATCACGACGGGTTTCGTGCGCTCCGGCATCGAGGATGCGCTGTCGAAATGGACGGGCTACCATGCCGAGATCAAGGGTAATCCGGTTCTCGAATTCTGGCCGACGCCGCGCATCACGCTGAACCAGGTCACCATCCGCCAGCCGCGCGAAAGCGGCGACAAGCTGCTCGGCAGTATTGAAAGCCTGTCGGCGGATTTCAGCCTCATCGATGCGCTGAGAGGCCGGACGAGTTTCCACGAATTCCATCTGCTGCGGCCCAACCTGGCGCTGACGCGTGACGAGAACGGCCTGATCGACTGGAGTTACGCCGGCCTGCTTGCCCGCGCGATCAGCGGCGTGCGCTACGAAAACGGGGCTGAGATGCTCGATCCCGCTCTCGATGCCGAGATCGGTGCGGTGACCGTCGAGGACGGCACGCTTGCCGTCACCGACGTCAAGAGCGCCAAGACTTACAATTTTGACAGCGTCACGGCCGACATCGGCTGGCCACGGCTCTCGGGCGCGATCTCGGCTGTCGTGATCGCCCGTATCAACGGCGTGGACCTGAAGGTGGATTTCGCCTCGCGCCAGCCGCTGCTCGCCTTTGCCGGCAAGAGCGCCGAGACGCGGACATCGCTGACGTCAAACCTGCTGACGGCCCGTTTTCAAGGGATCGCCAGCATCGCCAGCCTTTCGGCGCTTTCCGGCAATATCGCCGTCAGCATTCCCGATGTGCCGGCGTTTCTGACATGGTCGGGCAGATCGCTCCCCGGCGTCGGCACGCTGAAGAGCGCCTCGCTGGAATCCGACATCATGTCATCGGGCAGCGGGCTGCGTTTCAACGATCTCAGCCTGTCGCTGAACGAGGCGAGCGCCACCGGCGTGATGGACCTTACGACTAGGGCCGGCAGACGGCCGAAGATCGGCGGCACGCTCGCCTTCGACCAGATGAACCTGAAGCCGTTCCTCGACGCTTTCGCGCTGCGATTGGCGGCGGGTGAGGCGGAGGAAATCTCCACCGGCATCAGCGCACCGCTGCAACTGCTCGACGTCGACGTCAGGCTTTCGGCGCGGCGCGCTGAGATGGGCCGCTTCGAGCTTTCCGATGTCGGCGCCAGCATGATCGTCACCGGCGGCGAGGCCAAGTTCGATATCGGCGACAGCGGCTTCGAAGGCGGCGAAATGACGGCGCATCTGGAGGCGACGCGGCGCGACTTCGACGGCGGCGGCAAGCTGCAGCTGTCGATCCGCGATGCCGACTTCGCCGGCCTTGCCGAGCGTCTGCAGCTCAAAGGACCGCTGCCGCTTGCGACGGGATCGCTCGATCTCGACCTGCAGTCGTCGAAGGCGATCTGGACGGCCGGTCTTGCCGACGTCACCGGCAAGCTGCATTTCTGGACGAGGGAAGGCACGATTCCCGGCGTCGACTCCGGCGCGCTCAGGACACAGGCGGCCCAAAAGCCGTTCTTTCCACTGAGTGCCGCAGCCGGCAGCGCTTTCGCGTTCAACCAGTTGGAACTTCGGGCCGATTTCGCCAACGGCTCCGCCGAAATCCATGACGCCCATGTTGTCGGGCCGACGCAGACGCTGGCGCTTTCCGGCGTGGTCACCTATCAGTCCAACGGGCTGGCGCTTTCCGGTTCTCTGGAGGCGACCGATCCGGCCAAGGCGGCAGAGCTGCCGCTTCTGCCGTTCTTCGTGGGCGGCTCATGGCCGAATCCGGTGATCTCGCCGGTTCCGCTTTTTGGCGGCACGCCCCACGCGCAATAAAGAGCCCTGCGTCCAAGGGGACATGCCGCTCAGGCGCCGGCTGCCGCCGCCCGCTCGTCGCGCTCGCGCTGCACTTCCCGCCGCTTGGTGATCACGGATGCGCAGATAACGCCGACCGCGACGATGGCGATCAGGATCGTGCAGATCGCATTGATCTCAGGCGTTACCCCAAGGCGCACCTGGCTATAGATCTTCATCGGCAGCGTGGTTGCGCCGGGGCCGGAGGTGAAGCTTGCAATGACGAGGTCGTCGAGCGACAGCGTGAAAGCCAGGATCCAGCCCGAAAACACCGCCGGCGAGATGATCGGCAGCGTGATCTCGAAGAAGGTCCGCACCGGCGGCGCGCCCAGATCCTGCGCGGCTTCCTCGATCGACTGGTCGAAGCTCAAGAGCCGTGATTGCACGACGACGGCGACGAAGCACATGGTCAGCGTCGTATGCGCCAGCGTAATGGTCCAGAAGCCGCGGTCGAGGCCGATTGCGACGAAGAGCAGCAGCAGCGACAGACCGGTGATGACTTCGGGCATGACGAGCGGCGCATAGACCATGCCTGAAAAGAGCATGCGGCCGCGGAAGCGGGTATAGCGCACCAGCGTTAGCGCCGCCATCGTGCCGAGGATGGTCGCAAAGGTGGCCGACAGCAGACCGACACGGATCGTTACCCAGGCGGCATCGAGCAGGGCCTGGTTCGAGAGCAGCGACGCATACCATTTGGTGGAGAAGCCGCCCCAGACGGTGACGAGTTTCGATTCGTTGAAGGAAAAGACCACCAGCAGCACGATCGGCAGATAGAGGAAGGCAAAGCCGAGCACGACGGAGATGATGTTGAAACGGGTCCATCTCAGCATGGCTTATTTCCCCCGCTCTTCGGCTTTGGCCTGCGCATTCTGGAAGAAGACGATCGGAATCACCAGGATCATGAGCAGGATGGTTGCGACCGCCGAGGAGACTGGCCAGTCTCTGTTCGCGTTGAATTCGTTCCAGAGCGTCTTGCCGATCATCAACGTCTGCGAACCGCCGAGAAGATCGGGAATGACGAACTCGCCAACGGCAGGGATGAAGACCAGCATGCAGCCGGCAACCACGCCGGGGATCGACAGCGGGAAGGTGACGCGCCAGAAGGCCTGGGTCGGCGTGCAGCCGAGATCCTGCGCTGCCTCGATCAGCGTGCCGTCCATCTTTTCGAGCGCCGAATAGAGCGGCAGCACCATGAAGGGCAGATAGGAATAGACGATGCCGATATAGACGGCGGTGGTGGTGTTGAGGATGATCAGTGGGATGTCGATTACATGCAGCGACAGGAGGAGCTGGTTCAGCAGCCCTTCGGGCTTCAGGATGGCTATCCAGGCATAGACGCGGATCAGGAAGCTCGTCCAGAACGGCAGGATGACGAGCATCAAAAGTGTCGGGCGGATGCGCCGCGGGGCCTGCGCCATGCCATAGGCGATCGGATAGGCGATCAGCAGCATCAGGAAGGTCGAGACCGCCGCGATGATGACGCTCGAGAGATAAGCGTTGAAGTAGAGCGGATCGTCGGTGAGATAGCCGTAATTATCCAAGGAGAAGGTCGAGACCTTGCTCCAGAAGGCACTCCAGCCATCGGCAAAGGAGAAGACCGGCTCATAGGGCGGGATGGCGATCGCCGTCGTCGACAGGGAAATGCGGAAGACGATGAAGAACGGCGCCAGAAAGAAGAGCAGCAGCCAAGCGTAGGGGATGATGATGACGAGGCGGTTGTAAAGGCGCGATGCGAAGGTTTCCATAACCTCAATCCTTCAGCAGCACGCCGCCATTCTCGTCGAACGAAACCCAGACGTCCTGATCATAGGTGAACGGGTCTTCGACGGAACGCTGCGCGTTGAGGGAAGAAGCTCTGACGAATTTGCCGCTCGGCAGCTTGATATGGAAGACGGTCATGTCGCCGAGATAGCCGATATCCCAGATCTCGCCTTTGGCGGCATTGACCGAGGCATTCGCGGGGGCCGTGCGCGCCACGCGGATCTTTTCCGGGCGGATGGCAAAACCGACCGTTTTGCCGACGGCCGGCGTCTCGGTGGCGGCCGTCCGGATCGTCAGGCCGGTTTCGACCGAAATCTCGACCGCGCCGTTTTCCGACGTCGTCACCTTGCCGTCGAAGATATTCACGTCGCCGATGAAGTCCGCGACGAAGCGGGAATTCGGCGCCTCGTATATTTCGGCCGGCGTTGCCACCTGCACGACCTTGCCGTGGCTCATGACCGCGATGCGGTCGGCCATGGTCATCGCCTCTTCCTGATCGTGGGTGACCACAACGAAGGTGAGACCGAGCGTCTGTTGCAGGTCCATCAGTTCGAACTGAGTTTCCTCGCGCAGCTTCTTGTCGAGCGCGCCAAGCGGTTCGTCGAGCAGCAGCACTTTCGGGCGTTTGGCGAGCGAGCGGGCGAGCGCAACGCGCTGGCGCTGACCGCCGGAGAGCTGGTTCGGTTTGCGTGAGGCAAACTGCTCGAGCTTTACGAGCTTCAGCATCTGCGTCACGCGCTCAGTCATTTCGTCCTTCGGCATGCCGTCCTGCTTGAGGCCGAAGGCGATATTCTTCTCGACGGTCATATGCGGAAAAAGCGCGTAAGACTGGAACATCATGTTGACCGGCCGCTTGTAGGGCGGCGTGCCGGCGAGGTCGGTGCCATCGAGGATGATTTCGCCCGAGGTCGGCTGCTCGAAGCCGGCGAGCATGCGCAGAAGCGTCGACTTGCCGCAGCCGGACGCACCGAGCAGCGCGAAGAACTCGCGGTGATAAATGTTCAGCGACAGATCATCGACGGCGGTGAAATTGCCGAAGCGCTTGGTGACATTCTTGAAGGCTATGAAAGGTTTTGCAGAAGGGTCGGTCCAGGGTGCGAAGGCGCGGCGGATATTGCCCAAAGATTTCATAATATTCCCCGAATCTAAGTTTTCAGCCGGCCTCCACCCCGGGCCGGTAATGAAAGGCCCGGACGTTTCCGTCCGGGCCTGGCATCGACTTACTGGCCGGTCACGACCTTCGTCCAGATTCGCGTTGCCGTGCGCTGCGTCTTCGGATCCCACGGCTTGACGGTGAAAAGGTTCTTCATCACCTCGTCGGTCGGATAGACCGCCGGATCTTCCAGCACTTCCTTGCTGACGAACTGCTGCGAGGCCTTGTTGCCGTTGGCATAGAAGGTGTGGTCGCTCGCCTTGGCGATGACCTCGGGCTTCATCAGGTAGTTCAGGAATTCATGCGCTTCGGCCACGTGCTTGGCATCGGCGGGGATTGCCATCATGTCGAACCACATCTGAGCGCCCTGCACGGGGATCGAATAATTGACCTCGACGCCGTTCTTGGCTTCGGCCGCGCGGTCGCGGGCCTGCAGCATGTCGCCGGAATAACCGAAGGCAATGCAGATGTCGCCATTGGCAAGGGCGTTGATATATTCGGACGAGTGGAACTTGCGGATATAGGGGCGCACCGCCGTCAGCAATGCCTCGACCTTCTTGAAATCCTCGGCCTTGGTGGAGTTCGGATCGAGGCCGAGATAACGCAGCGCCGTGGTCATCACGTCCTTCGGCGTGTCGAGCACGTAGATGCCGCAGTCCTTGAACTTTTCGGCGACCTTCGGATCGAAAATCACTTCGAGACCGGGCTTGGCGTCAGGCCCGAGGATTTCAGCGACCTTCTTGACGTTATAGCCGATACCGTCGGTCCCCCACATGTAATCGACGGCGTATTCGTTGCCCGGGTCATAGGAAGCGGTGCGCTGCTGGATCACGTCCCACATGTTGGAAAGGTTCGGCAGCTTCGACTTGTCGAGCTTCTGGAAGACGCCTGCCTGGATCTGGCGCTGCAGGAAGTCGGCGGTGGGAACGACGACGTCATAACCGGTGCCGCCGGCAAGCAGCTTGGTTTCCACCGTCTCGTTCGAATCAAAGGTGTCGTAAACGACCTTGATGCCGGTTTCCTTGGTGAAGTCGGCAAGGATGCTGTCGTCGATATAATCCGACCAGTTGTAAACGTTGACGACGCGCTCCTGCGCAACGGCCGGCGCGGCGGCAAGGAGCGCGGCGATGGCTGCGGCCGTCACGGTTGCGATGGTTGACCTCATGACTTCTCCTGTTTGTTCGAAGAGCCCGCATCCGCGAACCTCTTTTCCCTCTGGTTTTGCCCCGCAGACTAAGAAGGAATTTCTAACCCCACAAGCGCAAAAACTGCGCTTTCAATCATTTCACCTCACTGGAAGTCGAAGGCGCTGAGGCCCGCCACCATCTCGTCGAGCCCGAGCGGCCGCGTTACCGGCGGCTCAGCGCGGGAAAGGCAGCCGCGCCGCTCGCAAAGACGACAGGCTGAGCCGATCGCAACCGGATCGAGCGCCGCCGCCTGCCCGTAGACCACGCCATCCGCGAGGGCGGCATCGCAGCCGATCAGAATCGCGGTGCGTCTGATCCTTTCGCCGAATTCGACGCTCGGCCCCTCCAGGGTGCGCGCGACCGTCAGGAAGGAGGCGCCATCCGGCATGACGACGGTCTCGGCGAGAATCTGGCCCGGCTGCAGGAAGGCGGCATGGATATTGAGCTTTGGACAGCCGCCGCCGAAACGGGCCTGCGGAAAGCCCTGGGCGCCGGCGCGCCGCAGCCGATGGCCGGCCGCATCGATCTCGACCAGGAAAAAGGGGATGGCTGCCGCCCCAGGTCGCTGCAGCATCGTCAGACGCGTTGCCGCATGGCCGAAGGAGACGCCGAAACGCGCGCGAAGAATATCGATGTCGTAACGCGTCGCCTTAGCCGCCGACAGGAAGGCCTCGTAGGGCATTGCCAGCGCCAGGGCCGCAATGCGGGCAAGCTCGAAGCGGGCGATGCGGCGCGCCTCGGCGGAAGAAAGCGAGAGATCGTCGAGCTCGGCATCGATGGCCGGCAGCAAGGCAAGGTTTGCGACCTCGACTGAGATTTCGTGCGCACGATCGGCCGGCGACAGCCGTTCCGAAATGAAAAGCCGCATCGAATGCCGATCGAAACGGCGGCGCAGATCCGGCATGACGTGCACGGGCAAGACGCGCACAGCAATGCCGCGTTCGGCGCGCAGCCAGTCCTTCAGCCCCGCCGCAAGATCGAGGCCGCCGGGCACCGTCGCAGCAAAGGCCTCCGCCGCGGTCTCGATCCGTCCGAAATAGCCCGATCGGCGCTCCAGCGTCTCGTGCAGCTCGTCCAGCGGCAGCCGGCCGGCGGCAACGGGCGCATGCCCTTCGGCCGCCATCAGTGCCGTCAGATCGGACAGCCGCGCGGCCTGTTCGCGGTAGGCGCGATAAAGCTTGATCATGCCGCTTGCGGCATTCGGCGCCGCCTCGGCCACCTCCACCAATTCCTGGTCGCCAGGCAGTTCGCCTGATAGCAGCGGGTCGGCGAAGACCTCCTTCAGCTGCCCGAGGCTGCCGCCGGTCTGCCCCCGCAACTCCTCCAGGTCCACCCGGTAGACGGCCGCAAGCTTCAGGAGCAGCTGCACCGTCAACGGCCGCTGGTTGCGCTCGATGAGGTTCAGGTAGGAAGGCGAAATCTCCAGCGCCTCGGCCATGGCGGTCTGCGTCAGCGCCAGCGCATTGCGGATGCGCCGCAGTTTAGGGCCTGCGAAGATCTTCCGTTCCGCCATGTCACACCTTTGACAAAGAACAGGAGCGTTTAATTTACAAAATTTTACAAATTCACAGCGCCCCTCTGTCAATCCTCGTCATCTTAACCTCTTTCCAGTGCAGAAATCAAAGGTTTTCCTGGCCAGATCAGCGCAAATTGTCAATCTTGTCATTCATCCATCCAAAGACGATTTTCAGTGAGGAGAGCCGCATGACCGATTTTTACAAGCTTGTCCGAAATGCACCAGCAGGCCGCTTCGACGGTATCGAACGGCCCTATTCGGCCGCTGACGTACAGCGGCTGAGAGGCTCGGTGGCGCTCAGCCATACGCTCGCCGAAATGGGGGCGGGTCGCTTGTGGCAGCTCATTCATCAGGAAGACTTCGTCAATGCGCTTGGCGCGCTCTCCGGCAACCAGGCTATGCAGATGGTGCGCGCCGGGCTGAAGGCGATCTATCTCTCCGGCTGGCAGGTGGCGGCTGACGCCAATACGGCATCGGCGATGTATCCCGACCAGTCGCTTTATCCCGCCAATGCCGGGCCGGAACTCGCCAAGCGCATCAACCGCACGCTGCAGCGGGCCGATCAGATCGAGACAGCTGAGGGCAACGGCCTTACCGTCGAGACCTGGTTTGCGCCGATCGTTGCCGATGCGGAAGCCGGTTTCGGAGGACCGCTCAACGCCTTCGAGATCATGAAGGCCTATATCGAGGCGGGTGCGGCGGGCGTCCATTTCGAGGATCAGCTCGCTTCGGAGAAGAAATGCGGCCATCTCGGCGGCAAGGTGCTGATCCCGACAGCCGCCCATATCCGCAATCTCGACGCCGCCCGGCTTGCCGCCGACGTCATGGGCGTGGCGACGCTGGTCATCGCCCGCACCGATGCGGAGGCAGCAAAACTGCTGACGTCTGATATCGATGAGCGCGACCAGCCCTTCGTCGACTATGATGCCGGGCGCACGGTCGAGGGATTCTACCAGGTCAGAAACGGCATCGAGCCCTGCATCGCCCGTGCCGTCGCCTATGCGCCGCATTGCGACCTGATCTGGTGCGAGACCTCTAAGCCGGATCTGGAGCAGGCGCGCCGTTTTGCCGAGGGTGTGCACAAGGTCCATCCGGGCAAGCTGCTCGCCTATAATTGCTCGCCTTCCTTCAACTGGAAGAAAAATCTTGACGAGGCGACGATCGCAAAGTTCCAGCGCGAACTCGGCGCGATGGGCTACAAGTTCCAGTTCATCACGCTCGCGGGCTTCCACCAGCTGAACTATGGCATGTACGAGCTGGCGCGCGGCTACAAGCAGCGGCAGATGTCGGCCTATTCCGAACTGCAGCAGGCCGAATTCGCCGCAGAGGCGAACGGCTATACCGCCACCAAGCATCAACGCGAGGTCGGCACCGGCTATTTCGACGCCGTGTCGCTCGCCATCACCGGCGGCCGGTCTTCGACTACGGCAATGCACGATTCAACCGAACATGCGCAGTTCAAACCGGCTGCGGAATGAGCGCAAGAGGAGGATAAGATCATGGCATCCATCGCACGCGTCCGGGAGCGGGCCGAGCAGCAGGCATCGAGCATGAGCGAGGATCAACAGACGACGATCCGCATGCTCGCCAACGACCTGCATCGGCTGAACCAATCCGTCATGAAGGCCGTCGAGGCCGGCGTTTCGGTCGAACTGGTGCGCTCGGCTCGTCATCACGGCGGCGACGGCAACTGGGGCGACCTGTTGATCCCGGTTGTCGTCACCAACCGGCACTGACGAAACAGCCGGCAGCTCGGGCACATCGCTCGATCTGCCCTCGATCACAGCGTCCGCGCCTCGAAAGAAGGCGCGGACGCCTTATCGTCTTTCAGTCTTTCCAGCCTCGGCATCAGCCGCGGCTTGGACGCTTGCCGGCGAAGAGATCGGCATAGCTTCGGATCAGCCTGGTCATGCGGTCGGCGACCGTGCGGATCTCCGGGCGATAGCGATCCTCGGCATTCATGACGATCCATTGGCGGTGGCGCAATTCCGGCAGTTCGCTGCCCTGGCGCTGCAAATCGGGATGGAGATCGCCGACGAAACAGGGAAGCACTGTTTTGCCGGCGCCGGCGCGCACCAGATCCGGCAGCGAACGCGGCCGGTTAACCGTGGCGACGATCTCGGCGGCGGCATGGGCATGCGGCCAGCGCAGATAGGACGAGATCGCGTCCTCCTCGCCGACGGCTATCCAGCGCTCGTCCGGTTCGGCGGCGTTGCGCCTGCTATAGACCGCATAGGCCACCTCGCCGAGCTGGCGGGCGGCAAGATTGCCCTCCTCCGGCTCGAAGGCGCGAATGCCGATATCGCTCTCGCGATAGGCAAGGCTTGCCCGCGCCTCGCCGATTGTGAGCGCAACGGCGAAGGCATCGCCCGGCATGCGGATTGCGGCGAAATTCTCCGTCAACAGCCAGGCGACCCAGGTGCCGGCGGCGATCCGGACGGTCGTGCCACCCTCCCCGGACTGCCGCCAGGCTTCGACCTTGCGGGCGGCCGCCTCCATCTCTTGAAGGTGATCGAGCAGTGCCTGGCCGTCGCCAGTCAGCCGATAACCGGTCTGGCTGCGGGAAAACAAGGTGCGGCCGACCTCCTGTTCGAGATCGAGCATGCGCCGGCCGACGGTCGCCGGGCTGAGCCCGCTTGCGGCACTGGCTCCCGTCAGGCCGCCAAGCCGGGCGACCTGCAGGAAAAGCTGATAGGAATCCCAATTCGCGTTTTTCATCAGTGAAAAACATAGCGTGGATTTGCCTGTTTATGAAGAGAAATTCGATGCTTAAATCCAGGGATGTACTCGAGTAGGAAAGGACATCCCATGTTCGATATGATCACCATCGCAGGCGTCCACGGATTTCGGCATCATTGCGGTCCGAGCAACAGCAAGGCCGACGAGGATCGGTTCTATGCCGAGTTCGGAGACAGCGGCATCATTCGCTTTGCAGCTTGGCTGACCTCGCTCGACCTCATGCTCAAGCGTGTCGCCCCAACGGAAAGACGCCGCAAAGTTGCGGCGCAATCCTGCGGCAGCGGCCGCGCTCCTCAGGCGACCTTCCTTGCGCCGCGGTGAGCGGCCGCGGGCTCTACGCCGATGCGGAAACGCTCGATCAGCGCCATCAGCGTATCGGCCTCGCCGGCAAGCAGGCGGCTTGCCTGCGTCGTCTCGGCAACCATCGAGGCGTTCTTCTGGGTCATCTGGTCCATGGCGTTGACCGAACTGTTGACCTCCTGCAGCGCGGCCGCCTGGTCGCGGTTGGCGGTGGCGATGGTCTCGACATGGCCGCTGATTGCGATGATCTCCTGGCTGATCGAAGCAAGGACGCTGCCAGTCTTCTGGACGAGCTCCGATCCGGCCGTGACTTCGCGGCTTGATGTCTCGATCAGCGACTTGATCTCGCGCGCCGCATCGGCCGAGCGCTGGGCGAGTTCGCGGACCTCCTGGGCGACGACGGCAAAACCCTTGCCCGCCTCGCCGGCGCGCGCCGCCTCGATGCCGGCATTCAGCGCCAGAAGGTTGGTCTGGAAGGCGATGTCGTCGATCACCTCGATGATCTGCTCGATACGCTGCGAGGCTCCTTCGATACGCTCCATGGCGGCGACGGCATCGCCGACCACGGTGCCGGAATTGTCGGCCGTCTTCTTGGTCGCGGCGACGACGCTGTTGGCTTCGCGGGCACGCTCGGCGGAGGAGCGAACCGTGACCGTAATCTCCTCCACCGCGGCGGCGGTCTCCTCCAGGCTCGCCGCCTGCGCCTCGGTGCGCTTCGAAAGCTCGCCGGCGGAGGCCGAAACGGCGCTGCTGTTGCGCTGGATCGTCGAGGCGCTGTCGCGGATGCCGGAGAGCGTATCCTGGAGCCGGAGCAGCGATGCGTTGAAATCGACGCGCAGTTGTTCCAGCCGGCCGATAAAGGGCGTGCCGATCGTTTGCGAGACATCACCCTGGGACAGGCGCCCGAGGCCAGCCGCCAGCTGGCTGACGGCAAAATCGATCTGGCTGTCGAGCGAGCGCTTGTCAGCATCGTTGCGGGCGCGTTCGGCATCACCCAAGGCGCGCTGTTCGACTGCCTGCGTTTCCAGATTGCGCCTGGCACGGGCGCTGTCACGGAAGAGCGCAAGAGCCCGGCCGATTTCGCCGAACTCATTCTTCTTCTCGAGACAGGGGATCGCGCCGTCAAGATCGCCCGAGGAGATCGAGTGGACGCTCGCCGTCAGCGCCTGCAGGGGCCGCACCGACAGGCGGATCGCATAGAAGGCGAGAACGCCGACGAGCAGCATGACGACGGCGCCGATGCCGAGAACCAGGATCAGCAGCTCATTCATGCGTTGATAATAGAACTCCATCGGGATGCCGATGAAGATTATGCCGACATTGACGTTCGACGCGTTCTTGATCGGGAAATAGCCTGTCATGAATTTGCGGCCGAATAGCTCGGCGGGTCCGTAATAGGCCTCGCCCCGGGCGAGAACCGCCTGGGCCGGGTGCTCGGCTGCAAGCTTGGTGCCGAGGGCGCGGTCGCCGTTTTCCTTCTTGACGTTGGTGGAGATGCGAACGTAGTCGCTGCCCTGCTTTTGGAAGATCGTCGCGACACCGGCGATCGACTGCGCGGTGCGGTCGACAAGCGAATGATCGGCAAGGGCCGGAACCGCGTCCTCGGTGACGGCGGCAAGCTGATTATTCATCACCTCGATCTTCGCGGCCGGATCAGCCGCGCCGTAAAGGACAGCCATGGCGCGGGCGGCGTTCCGGGCATCCGAGACAGCCCCGTCCATCACATGGCGGCTCAGATTGTAATAGGTCGCGCCGACGATAGCGGCCGTGCTGATCGCCAGCAGAAACAGCGTGATCGCCACGATCTGGCTGACAATAGATGTAGAGAAAAGGCGCAGCATGAAAAACCCCCGGCCGGCAACAAGGGCTAAATTAGAGGAAAAGCGTTAAGGAAAATTTTCCGTAAATCAGGGCGGCAGTGAGCGCGATTCTGGAACAAAAGAAAACGGCCCCGGGAAGAGCCGGGGCCGTTTGGATGAGAAAAGGATCAGCGATCAGGCGGCGCGGTAGACCTGGGCCTCGGCCGCCTCGCCGTGGATCTTGAACTGCTGGATGAGGCGGCGCAGCGCATCGGCCTCGTCGGCGAGTTCGCGGCTGGCAGCGGTCGTCTCCTCGACCATGGCGGCGTTCTTCTGCGTCATCTGATCCATCTGGTTGACCGTCGAGTTGACGCTCTGCAGCGCGTTGGACTGATCGTGGCTGGCACGGGCGATCATCTCGACATGCTGGCTGATCGTGACGATCTGTGCGCTGATCTTCGCAAGCACGGTGCCGGTTTCCTGGACGAATTGCGAGCCGGAGCTGACCTCGCTGGTCGACTTGTTGATCAGCCCCTTGATCTCCTGCGCGGCAGCGGCGGAGCGCTGAGCGAGTTCGCGGACTTCCATGGCGACGACTGCAAAGCCCTTGCCGGCCTCCCCGGCGCGCGCTGCCTCGATGCCGGCGTTGAGCGCCAGCAAATTGGTCTGGAAGGCAATCTCGTCGATGACGCCGATGATCTGCTCGATCTGACGCGAGGCTTCCTCGATGCGGCCCATGGCGTCGATCGCATTGCTGACGACGACGGCGGAATCGTCGGCGCTGCGCTTGGCCTGGCGGACGATCTGGTCGGCATCCTTGGCGCGTTCGGCCGACGAGCGGACCGTGACGGTGATCTGATCGACGGCGGCGGCGGTCTCTTCGAGCGAGGCGGCCTGCTGTTCCGTGCGCTTGGAGAGATCCTCGGCCGAACGGGCCATCTGGTTGCCGTTGCCCTGGATCAATTCGACGTTGTCACGGATCTGGCTCATCGTCGCCTGCAGGCGCAGCATCGAGCCGTTGAAATCCTGGCGCAGCTGTTCGAGACGGCCGATGAAGGGTGTCGCGATCGTCGTCGAGATATCGCCCTGCGACATGCGCTCGAGGCCGGCGGCGAGTGCGTTGACCGCGAATTCGATCTGGCGATCCATCTCGCGCTTTTCGGCATCGTTGCGCTGGCGCTCGTGTTCGGCGGCAGCGCGCTCCTCGTCGCTCTGTTCTTCTATGCGGATCTTCGAGATGGCGTTTTCTTTGAAGATGCCGAGTGCCCGGGCCATGTCGCCGATTTCGTCGTGGCGCTGCTCGCCCGATATGCTGGTATCCAGCGCGCCTTCGGCGATGCGGCGCATGGCGCCGGTGATCTGGCTGATCGGACGCTGCAGCGTCAGCACCAGAGCGATGCCGCCGAGGATCGACAGGAGGATGCCGAGGCCGGTGGTCATGACGGAGATGCTGTTTGCCTGGGTGCGCTCGGTGCCGGCCGTCTGCTTCTGCAGTTCGGCGAAATCGGTGAGCTTCTTCCAGATGCCGTCGAGTTCCTGGCGGGCCGCTGCATAGGCCGTGACGCGCTCGCCGATCGTATCGACGATCTTCGAGCCGCCGCCGGAAATGGCGTCGAGCGCCGGCTTGATCGCCTCCGATATGCCTTCGGCAAAACCCATGCCCTTGGCGCTTGTTGTTAGCACTTCCATGTCCTTGCCGAGCGTGCCGGTCTGCTGTTGCAGACGGACGAGATTTTCCTTGCTTGAATTGGCGAGGAAATCGGAAAGGACGATCTGCAGCGCGTAGACGGAGTTTTCGAGACGCCGCGTATCCTGAAGGACGGAATTGGTCTGGGCGATGCGGCCTTCCAGTTCGGCGAAACGCTGCGTCGCCTCACGCATCTTCTGCGTCGCGGTGAGCTGCGTATAGGTCGAGGTCTGGCGGAAGCGGGACACGAGACGACCGAGCTCGGTGATGTTTTCCTCCGTCGGGCTGGGCATCTCGGCGATCTGCTTGATGCTGTCGATGGTCGCAGCCAGCGAATCGATGACATTCTTCTGGTTGGTGGGGACCGAGATTGCGATCAGCCGCTGGGACTTCATGATCTCCGGCAGCTGTTCCTTGATGTAGGCGATCTTTTCCTCAGGCGTCTGCGGCTTGCTGTAACCGCTGGCGACGCTGCCAAGGAAATCGCCGCCCTTCAGCAGGCGGTCGGCCGTGCGCAGCGTGATCGTGGCGGCGCCCTCGTCGCGCTGAAGCGCGGTCTGCAGTTCATCGGCCTGATAGGAGACCGTGAAGCGGGTGCTGATCAGGCTCTTCTGCGCCGCGTCGATCTGCTCGTGCAGCTTCTGCTCCTGCTCGTGCAGGCCCCAGAGCTTGTCGACGACGCCGGAAATATCCTTGGTGCGGCGCGATGCCTCGGCAAGGCTGTCGCGGCCGGCGGCCTCTTCTCCGACCTGATCCAGCGTCTGGTCGAGCACGCCCTGCTGGGTCTTCAGATCCGACAGCAGCTTGTCGCGCGCCTCGGGGCTGGTGACGCGCAGGAAATCGTCCATCGAACCGTAGAGATCCTTGAATCCGCTCAGCGACTGCAGCACGCTGTTGGATATTTCCATGCGGCCCTGGAGAAGCCCGGATGCGTAAAGGCCGGTCAAGCCCACCGCCGAAATGGTGACGACAAAGGGCAGAACGAAGATCAGAACCTTGGTCTTGATCCTGAAGCGGGAAAGAATCTTGTCAATCAACATGGCGTTCCGAGCCTTTCATACACTACTCCTCCCGCGGGCAGCCATAAGGCGCGCCAGCCGAGTGCACATCGAACTATTCTCTTTCCATCGGGGAACCTGGAGGCCAGGCGGCAGTCATTGCCGGTTCATGTCCAAGCAGAGTTGGAAACGCCCAAATAATCGCGGGCAATAGTGTCAGATTAGATATTAATTTTCAGATAAGCGGTCATGGTGACTTAAGCCAAGGCGGTGAAATAATTGCAGATTATGCGCCACGCAGCCGCAGTGTTGCGAACGGGGGCCGCAAGTTTGCTTGTCGACGCTCGGCAAGATCAGATGAGGTGAGCGAGCAGCAGCGCCAAGCTGGCGGCGGTCGCGCCGGCTGCGAGCATCAGGTATCGCAGGGTGGCGATGCGGGCGTCGGGTTTTGCCTGGGCGATTGCGATGGCGCGGGCGCGTCGTGCGTTTCTGTTCATGCTCGAAACCTCACTTTTGTGACACAACAGTCCAACAAAAAGGCCTGCCGGTAAAGCTTAATTTGGGAAAAGCTTTCAGAGCCGGCAATTGAGACAGGATGGCGCACCTCTCTTAAGAAGTCTTGAATCGTTACACCGGATATTTCTATGCGCATTCGCCGGCGGCAAAGCCGGAAGCCCAAGCCCATTGGAAATTATAGCCGCCGAGCCAGCCGGTGACGTCGACACATTCCCCGACGAAATAAAGGCCTGGAACGGTCTTTGCTTCCATGCTGCGGGAATCGAGCGCCGCCGTGTCGATGCCGCCGAGCGTCACTTCGGCGGTGCGGTAGCCTTCAGAGCCGGACGGTTTGATGATCCAGTTCTGGGCGCTGGCGGCCAGCCGCTGCAGCGCCTTGTCGGGCAGATCGGCCATATTGCCGGCGATCTTTTCCCGCTCGACGAGAAACTGGGCCAGCCGCTTCGGCAGGATATCGCCGAGAGCTGTCTGGGCCGACTGGCGGCCTTTCAACTGCTTTGCCGTCTTCAGCTGCGCTGATATGTCGACATCCGGCTCGACCGCGACAACGATTTCATCGCCCTCCCGCCAGTAGGACGAGATCTGCAGGATGGCGGGACCGCTTAAGCCCCGATGGGTAAACAGCAGCGCTTCGCGAAAAGCGGTGCGGCCATGGCGGATTTCGGCAGGTGCGGAAATGCCGGCAAGCGGCGCTAAGCTTGCAAGCAGGCCGGGATCGAGCGTCAGCGGCACGAGACCCGGGCGGGTTTCGAGCACGGCCAGGCCGAACTGCTCGGCAAGGCGATAGGCAAAGCCGGTGGCGCCCATCTTCGGGATCGATTTGCCGCCGGTCGCAACGATGAGAGAGGATGCCTCGAAGACGCTTTCGCCCGTGGAGACGCGGAAGCCAGCCTCACTTCTCTCGACACCTGATATTTCGGTGCCGAGATGCAGGCCCGCGCCGGCCGCGCGCATCTCGTCCAGCAGCATGCGGATGATGTCCTTGGCGCTGTCGTCGCAGAACAATTGGCCGAGCGTCTTTTCGTGCCAGGCAATGCCGTGTCGGTCGACCATGGCGATGAAATCGGCGGGCGTGAAACGGGCAAGCGCCGACTTGCAGAAATGCGGATTGGCGGACAGGAAATTCTTCGGCTCGGCATGGATATTGGTGAAATTGCAGCGACCGCCGCCCGATATGCGGATCTTCTCGCCAGGCACCTTCGCATGGTCGATGACGACGACCGAGCGGCCGCGTTTACCCGCGCGAATGGCCGCCATCATGCCGGCGGCTCCGGCGCCGATGATGATGACGTCGCTTTTGTGCTGCAAACCCTTTTCCCCAATCCAACCGGCGTCTTCTTTTCCATCAAAGGGCGAAAGTCAACGTTCTCAACCCCTCGCCAATTGGCAAACTCCGGCTATGATGGCGCCACGATCAACCAAACCGGTGTGTCATGTCCCCAAAAAAGACGACGCTGAAGCCTGCCAGAAACGTACCCGCCTCGACGAAAACACCTCCGGACCCCGGATCCCTGCGCGGCGTTGCGAACTGGAAGGAAGCGGCGCAGTGGCTGAGGGCCAGGGGCATCGAAGACATCGAATGCATCACGCCGGACCTTGCCGGCGTGCCGCGCGGCAAGATGATGCCGAGTTCCAAATTTACCTCCAACACCTCGCTGGCGCTGCCTTCGGCGATCTACCGGCATACGATTTCCGGCGAGTATCCGGAGGAGACGGAGAGCTTCCGATACGAGCCGCGCGACAGCGACCTGAAGCTGATGCCCGACCTTTCGACGCTTTCGGTCGTGCCCTGGGAGACCGACCCGACGGCCCAGGTGATCTGCGACATCGTCGATTCGGACGGCGGGGAAGTGCCCTATACGCCGCGCAACGTCTTGAAGCGGATCATGAGCCTCTATCACGACCGCGGCTGGAAGCCGATCGTGGCGCCGGAGATCGAGTTCTATCTGGTCGCCAAGAATGACGACCCCGACTATCCGCTGCATCCGCCGAAAGGCCGCTCCGGCCGCTCGATCCTCGGCGGCCAGGGCTATTCGATCGCCGGCATCAACGAGTTCGACGAACTGATCGACGATATCTACCACTTCTCCGAAAAGCAGGGGCTGGAGATCGATACGCTGATCCACGAGGAGGGACCGGCGCAGCTCGAGATCAACCTGCGCCATGGCAATCCGATCGAGCTTGCCGACCAGGTGTTCCTGTTCAAGCGCACGATCCGCGAGGCGGCGCTGAAGCACGACATCTACGCGACCTTCATGGCCAAGCCGATGCAGGGGCAGCCGGGCTCAGCGATGCATATCCACCAATCGGTGGTCAATATCGAGACGGGTAGGAACGTCTTCTCTAATCCGGACGGATCGGCCTCGAAGGAATTTTTCCATTTCATCGGCGGCATGCAGAAATTCGTGCCGAGCGCGATGGCGATGCTGGCCCCCTATGTGAATTCCTACCGCCGCCTGCAGCCCGACATGTCCTGCCCGGTCAACAATGCCTGGGGCTACGACAACCGGACGACCGCCTTCCGCGTTCCGGTTTCCGATCCGCAGGCGCGGCGGGTGGAAAACCGGCTGCCGAGTTCGGACGCCAATCCCTATCTGGCGCTCGCAGCCTCGCTCGCCGCCGGCCTGCTCGGCATCATGAGGCAGATCGAGCCGACGGCGCCGACCGAGGATTCGGCCAATGAAGGCTCGATCGACCTGCCGCGCGGTCTGCTGGAAGCCGTGGCGCTGATGGAGGACGAGCTCGCCTTCGAAGAGGTGTTCGGCAAGCAGTTCATCGGCCTTTACGCCGGCGTCAAGCGCGGCGAGTTCGAGACCTTCATGCAGGTGATCAGTCCCTGGGAGCGGGAGTTTCTTCTGCTCAACGTGTGAGGATATCATGGCGTCGCAGGAGATGTGGCAAAGCCCGATTGCGCCCGGGCTATCCTGGTACCAGGCAAACGTCGGGGAGCGACCGACCTACGCCGCTCTCGACGGCTCGAGGACATGCGACGTCGCCATTGTCGGCGGCGGCTATACCGGCCTGCAGGCCGCCTACAACCTCGCCAAGTCGGGCGTTTCGGTGGTGCTGGTCGAGGCATGGCGCTTCGGCGACGGAGCCTCCGGGCGCAATGGCGGCCAGCTCGGCACCGGCCAGCGGTGGTGGCCGGAAGAGCTTGAGGAAAAGATCGGCTACGAACGCTCGAAGGCGCTGTTCGATGTCGCCGAGGCGGCCAAGCGCCATCTTCTCGATTTCGCCAGGGAACATCAGATCGAGATCGATTACGTGCCTGGCCAGCTCAACGTCGCGCACAAGGCAAGCTACGAACGCGACTATCGTGAGAATGCGGAAATCGCCGCTGAGCGTTACGGCTATCCGCATTTGCGCTTCATGGACCGGAAGGAAACGCAGGAGCGGCTCGGCTCAAACCGTTTCCACTGCGGCGTGCGTGATGTCGGCACCGGCCATATTCATCCGCTGAAGCTGCTCATCGGGCTGGCGCGGGTGGCCTCCAATGCCGGCGCTGATATCTTCGAGATGACCCCTGCAAAGGCGATCCGCCAAACCGGCGGCAAGGTGATGATCGAAACCGAAAGGGGAACGATCACCGCCGACCGGGCGCTGATCGCCTGCAACGGTCATATCGGCAATCTGGAGCCGGTGACGGCAAGTCATGTCATGCCAATCCGCTCCTTTATCGGCGCCACCGTTCCGCTTGAGGCCTATCCCGATGTGCTGCCGGGAGGCGAAGCTGTCGCCGATTCGCGCTTCGTCGTTCGCTATTTCCGCAAAGTCGAAGGCCGCCTGCTGTTCGGTGGCCGCGAGGCCTATACGGCGGACAATCCCCGGGACATATCGCGGCACATCCGACGGCAGATCGGCGAGGTCTATCCTGGCTTGAAGGATATCCAGATCACCCATGCCTGGGGCGGCAGCGTCGGAATCACCATGCCGCGCCAGCTTTTCGTGCGCGATGTGATGCCCGGCGTCACCTCGATCGGTGGTTACTCCGGCCATGGCGTCATGCTGTCAAACTACTGTGGCAGGCTCTATGCGGAAACGGTGCTTGGCAAATCCGGCGATCTCGACCTGTTCAGATCGCTCGATATTCCTGCCTTTCCCGGCGGAGCCCGGATGCGGGCGCCGCTGCTTTTCCTCGCCTTGTCGTGGTTTGCGCTTCGCGACAAGTTTTAGTCCGATTGCGGATTTCCTCTTCCGGCAATTCGCTCTAAAACCGGAGCCCGACAGATTCATTGCACTGCACACTGGCTTTTTTAAATCGATTAGATTAAAAGGGCCGCAACCAGCCTGATTGAGAGACAAGCTCATGAGCAGCCAGATCATTCCCGTTGAGCCCTTTGATTGCGTCGTCTTCGGCGGCAGCGGCGACCTTGCCGAGCGGAAGCTTTTGCCCGCGCTCTACCATCGCCAGATCGAGGGCCAGTTCAAGGAGCCGACGCGTATCATCGGCGCCTCGCGCAGCCCGCTTTCGCATGAGGAATATCGCAAGTTCGCCAGGGACGCGCTGAAGGAACACCTGAAGAAAGGTGAATACGACGAAGACGAGGTCGAGAAGTTCTGTGCCCGCCTCTATTATGTTTCAGTCGACGCCCGCACGGACACCGGCTGGGATGAGCTGAAAAAGCTGCTCGACGAAAGCAAGGATCGGGTGCGCGGCTTCTATCTGGCGGTTGCACCTGGCATCTTCGGCGACATTTCGCAAAAGATCCATGATCACAAGCTGATCACCAAGTCGACCCGCATCGTCGTCGAAAAACCGATCGGCCGCGACCTCGCCTCGGCGCTGCAGCTCAACGACACGATCGGCCGCGTCTTCAAGGAAGAGCAGATCTTCCGCATCGACCACTATCTCGGCAAGGAGACGGTGCAGAACCTGATGGCGCTGCGTTTTGCCAACGCGCTCTATGAGCCGCTGTGGAACGCCAACTACATCGATCATGTGCAGATCACCGTGGCGGAATCGGTCGGCCTCGAAGGCCGCGCCGGCTATTACGATACCGCCGGTGCGCTGCGCGACATGGTGCAGAACCACATCCTGCAGCTGCTCTGCCTGACCGCGATGGAAGTGCCCTCGTCGATGGATTCGGAAGCCGTTCGCGACGAGAAGCTGAAGGTGCTGCGCGCCCTGAAGCCGCTCGACGCTTCCAATGTCGAGCAGGCGACGGTTCGCGGCCAGTACCGGGCCGGTGCATCGAGCAGCGGCCCGGTCAAGGGTTATCTCGAAGAGCTCGAAGGCGGCGTCTCCAACACCGAGACCTTCGTCGCCATCAAGGCGGAGATCAACAACTGGCGCTGGGCGGGTGTGCCCTTCTACATCAGAACCGGCAAGCGCCTTACCGGGCGCATGTCGGAAATCGTCATCACCTTCAAGCCGATCCCGCATGCGATCTTCGACCAGGCGGCCGGGCGCATTGTCGCCAACCAGCTGATCATTCGCCTGCAGCCGGATGAGGGGGTCAAGCAGTCGCTGATGATCAAAGATCCGGGTCCGGGCGGCATGCGCCTGCGCAGCGTATCGCTCGACATGAGCTTCGCCCAGGCCTTCAATGTCCGCAATCCCGACGCCTACGAGCGCCTGCTGATGGACGTGATCCGCTCCAACCAGACATTGTTCATGCGCCGCGACGAAGTCGAGGCCGCATGGAGGTGGGTGGATCCGATCCTCAAGGGTTGGGAAACGACCGGCCAGCAGGTGCAGGGCTATACGGCCGGCACCTGGGGCCCGAGCCAGGCCATCGCGCTGATCGAGCGCGACGGCCGCACCTGGCATGACGACATATAGGACGACACCGATGGCATCGAACCCGCATTCCTTCGCCAGTGCTGCCGACCTCGCCGACAGCCTCGCCGACACGGTCGCCGACAGGCTTTCGGCGGCAATCGCCGCCCGCGGTGCGGCGTCCATCGCCGTTTCCGGCGGTTCGACGCCGAAGGCCTTCTTCCAGGCGCTTTCGACACGCGACATCGCCTGGGACAAAGTGACGATCACGCTGGTGGACGAACGTTTCGTGCCGGCCGACAATGCCCGCTCGAACCACCTGCTGGTCGATGCCAACCTTCTTCAGAACAAGGCAAAAGCGGCGCGTTTCGTGCCGCTTTACCAGCCGGCATCCTCCGTCGAGGAGGCCGCACGGCTTGCGACGGAAAAAAGCGACGAAATCGGAATACCCTTCGACGTCGTCATCCTCGGCATGGGCGGCGACGGCCACACGGCTTCGTTCTTCCCCGGCGGCAGCAATCTTGCCCGGGCGCTCGACGCGTCGACGCCGCGCGGCGTCATCACCATGGAAGCGGAAGGAGCCGGCGAGCCGCGCCTGACCTTCACCTTCTCCAGTCTTCAGGATGCCGCACTCCTGGTGCTCCATATTGAGGGCGAAGGCAAAAAAGACGTTCTCGCAAAGGCGGAAGGCAGCGGTGACGAGGCAGAAATGCCGATCCGCGCCGTTCTGCGCCGGGCCACTTCCCCGGTCGAGATCTACTGGGCTCCCTGATCGGCCCCAGACCGGATCCGGATTTCAGGCCGGAGCCGCCGAAAGAGATAGAGACAACGAACAAGGCAGGGATTTTCCATGTCCGCTCATGCACGCATTTCTGCGATCACCGATCGCATCGTCGAACGCTCGAAGCCGACCCGCGAGCGCTACCTGGAACGCCTGCGCGCCGCCGCTTCCAAGGGTGTGCAGCGCTCGGTGCTCGGCTGCGCCAACCTCGCGCACGGCTTCGCGGTCTGTTCCCCCGCCGAAAAGGATGCGCTCGCCGGCGACCGCATACCCAATCTCGGCATCATCACCGCCTATAACGACATGCTCTCGGCCCACCAGCCGTTCGAGACCTATCCGGCGATCATCCGTGAGGCGGCCGCCGAGGCAGGCGGTGTCGCTCAGGTGGCCGGCGGCGTGCCCGCAATGTGCGACGGCGTCACCCAGGGACAGCCGGGCATGGAGCTCTCGCTCTTCTCGCGTGACCTGATCGCCATGGCCGCGGGCGTCGGCCTGTCGCACAATATGTTCGATGCCGCCCTCTTCCTCGGCGTCTGCGACAAGATCGTGCCGGGCCTCGTCATCGCCGCACTATCCTTCGGCCACTTGCCGTCGATCTTCGTTCCCGCCGGTCCGATGACCACAGGCCTGCCGAACGACGAGAAGTCGCGCGTGCGGCAGCTCTTTGCCGAGGGCAAGGTCGGGCGCGCCGAGCTTCTGGAGGCGGAATCGAAATCCTATCATGGTCCCGGCACCTGCACCTTCTACGGCACCGCCAACTCCAACCAAATGCTGATGGAGATCATGGGATTCCACATGCCGGGCTCCTCCTTCATCAACCCCGGCACGCCGCTGCGGGAAGCGCTGACGCGCGAAGCCGCCAAGCGGGCGCTGGCGATCACCGCACTCGGCAACGAATTCACGCCAGCCGGCGAGATGATCGACGAGCGCTCGATCGTCAACGGCGTCGTCGGCCTGCATGCGACCGGCGGCTCGACCAACCACACGCTGCACCTCGTCGCCATGGCGCGGGCAGCCGGCATCCAGCTCACCTGGCAGGACATTGCCGAGCTTTCGGAAATCGTGCCGCTGCTTGCCCGCGTCTATCCGAACGGGCTTGCCGACGTGAACCATTTCCAGGCGGCCGGCGGCATGGGTTTCCTCATCAAGGAACTCCTCAAGCACGGGCTGGTGCATGACGACGTGCGCACCGTCTTCGGCCAAGGCCTCGAGGCCTATACGGTCGATGCCCGGCTCGGCGAGAACCGCACCGTGTTGCGCGAACCGTCGCCGGAGAAGAGCCACGATCCGAAGGTGCTTTCCAGCATCGAGACGCCGTTCCAGGCCAATGGCGGGCTGAAGATGCTGCGTGGCAATCTCGGCAAGGCGGTCATCAAGATCTCCGCCGTCAAGCCGGAGCGCCACGTCATCGAGGCGCCGGCGATTGTCTTCCACAGCCAGCAGGAACTGCAGGACGCTTTCAAGGAAGGCAAGCTCAACCGCGATTTCATCGCGGTCGTACGCTTCCAGGGGCCGAAGGCGAACGGTATGCCGGAACTGCACAAGCTGACGCCGCCGCTCGGCGTGCTGCAGGACCGCGGCTTCCGCGTGGCGCTGCTCACCGACGGGCGCATGTCGGGCGCATCCGGCAAGGTGCCGGCAGCAATCCACGTCACGCCGGAAGCGGTCGATGGCGGCCCAATCGCCCGCATCCGGGACGGCGACATCATTCGCCTCGACGCGATCAAGGGCACGCTCGAAGTGCTGGTCGATGCAGCCGACATGGCCGAGCGCGAGCCGGTGAGCATCGATCTCTCCGACAATGAATTCGGCATGGGCCGTGAACTCTTCGCCCCCTTCCGCCGCGCCGTCGGCGCATCCGATCAGGGCGCCAGCGTGCTCTTCCACTGAGCGCAATCAGTTTAAACAAGAAAAACCCGCGGGGCGCCTGAAGCGTCCCGCGGGTTTTTCTATGAGCGGTCCGAGACTATCCGTCAGGCGCGGATATCGAGGACGTAGTCCTTGTGCGCGGGGTGCGTGCTGTAGACGAAGATCTTGTTCAGCTCCTTCTGCGTCAGCAGCCGCAGGAAGCGAACCTCGATCGTATTGTTGGCGTTGACCTTCATCAGCAGACATCCGACCTTGGTGATGCGGGCATCCGGAATATCCAGATAGAACTGCTTCGGCAGGTTGAACTGGGTCAGGATGGCCAATGTTGCGCTGCTCATCGAGATGCGGACAATGTCGCAGCGGCGCGAAGCCGCGTGCATGACGCCCTTTTCCGTATATTCGATGCGCGCGGCGTTCATCGTATCCTCCATTTTGAACCGCGCCTCGCGGTCATACATGAAGGACTCTTCCTTGCTCAGGAAATGAGATCTTGGCTGTGACGGATTGGAAGCGGCCACCTGCTTGTCCCCCTCATAAAGTGATGAGGAAAAGGTAGCAGCCGATCTTTAACAGAAAGTGAGAATTCGGCTGCCTCGATATAATTCCCGGGATTACCACCCCAAAAATGGCCGCCTCATTTCCGGTATGTATGGCCGCTCGCGTCAAAGAGATGCAGCCTCTGCCGATCGGCGGCAAAGCGCATCTTCTGGCCCTTATGGACATCGTAAATGCCCGGCAGCTTGACGACGATCGGCTCGCCGGGCACCAGGCCCTCAATATAGAGCAGCGTCACTTCGCCGAGCGCTTCGACGATCGACACTTCGCCCTCGAAAAGATAGTCGGCGCCGTCGGCGATCCTCAGATCTTCGGGGCGGACTCCGAAGCTCGCCTGCTTGCCCTTCTCGGAGGCATCGGTCGCCACATCCAATGTCACCGACATGCCGCCGGTCAGCGTCACGGTCGTCTGGCTGCCGGTCCCGGCGATCGTCGCCGGAATGATGTTCATGGCGGGCGAGCCGATGAATTTCGCGACGAAGAGGTTGGCGGGGCGCTCGTAGAGCTCCAGCGGCGCACCGACCTGCTCGATATTGCCGGCCGACAGGACGACGATGCGGTCGGCGAGCGTCATCGCCTCGACCTGGTCGTGGGTGACGTAGATCATCGTCGTATCGGCCATCTGCTCATTGAGACGGGCAATTTCGATACGCGTGGCGACGCGCAGCGCGGCATCGAGGTTGGACAGCGGCTCGTCGAACAGGAAGACCTTGGGATCGCGGCAGATGGCGCGACCGATCGCCACGCGCTGGCGCTGGCCGCCGGAGAGCGCCTTCGGCAGCCGGTCGAGATATTTGGTCAGCTGCAGACTCTCGGCCGCCGCGCGGACGCGGCGGTCGATCTCCTGCTTGTTTTCGCCGGCGATCTTCATGCCGAAGGCCATGTTGTCGTAGACGGTCATGTGGGG
This sequence comes from Rhizobium sp. NLR10b, assembly GCF_019685435.1. Lineage (NCBI taxonomy): Bacteria > Pseudomonadati > Pseudomonadota > Alphaproteobacteria > Hyphomicrobiales > Rhizobiaceae > Rhizobium > Rhizobium sp. NLR10b. Next base: position 404,677 of record NZ_JABDWV010000004.1, read on the forward strand.
GTAGAGCGCGTATGACTGGAAGACCATGGCGATGCCGCGCTTCGAGGGCGGCACGTCATTGACGAGCTGGCCGTCGATATACATCTCGCCGCCGGTAATCGCCTCGAGACCGGCGATCATGCGCAGAAGCGTGGACTTGCCGCAGCCGGACGGACCGACGAAGACGATGAATTCGCCCTGCTTGATATCGAGGTCGATACCATGGAGAACATCCACGGAACCGTAGGATTTGCGAATGTCCTTCAGTGTCAGTCCAGTCATTTCTCACTCCCCTCCTGATCCTTAGGCGAGACGGGCGAAATACGCCCCCCAGGCCGGAATATCGATCTTGTCGCCATAGTTGTTGCTGGTAAAGCCATGGCCCGTCAATGCCTGCCATTTTCCCGCAGGCAGAGTGACGCCGGTCTCGGCCGGGCTCATGTTGAAGATGCAGAGCAGCTTCTCATCGGCGTGTTCGCGGGTGAAGACCAGGCTATCGCCCTGCGCCTCCTCGAATTCGATCTCACCCTTGGCAAAGGCCGGGTGCAGCTTGCGGAAGGCAATGAAGCGGCGATAGTGCTCCAGCACCGAAGTCTCGTCGCCCTGCTGGACGTTGACGGCGCGCAGAATGTGCTCGACCGGAACCGGAAGCCAGGGCTTGACGGTTGAAAAACCGCCCTGGGCGACGTGGCTGTCCCAGACCATCGGCGTACGGCAGCCGTCGCGGCCCTTGAATTCCGGCCAGAACTGAATGCCATAGGGATCCTGCAGATCCTGATAGGCGAGATCGGCCTCGGTCAGGGCCAGTTCCTCGCCCTGGTAGAGGCAGACGGAGCCGCGCAACGTCAAGAGCAGCGAAGCATAGAGCTTGGCAAAGGCGTCGTGATCGGCGACCAGCCCGCCCCAGCGGCTGACGTGACGCATGACGTCGTGATTGGAGAAAGCCCAGCAGGCCCAGCCATCGGGCGCGGCAGCCTCGAAATCCTCCATCACCTCCTCGACGCGCTCCGGCGTCAGCGGATCGGGGGCAAGGAATTCGAAGGCATAACACATATGCATCTTGTCATTGCCGGAGGTATATTCGCCGACGATTTCGAGGCCGCGCTGGCTGTCGCCCACCTCGCCGACGGCGGCGATTGCCGGAAACTCCTCGAGGACGGCGCGGAAGCGCTTCAGGAAGGCAAGGTTCTCCGGCCGGTTCTTGTCGTAGATATGCTCCTGGAAATTGTAGGGATTGACCGCCGGCGCCGTCGAGGCGTTGCGCCGCTCAGGGGCAAGCGCCGGATTGTCGCGCAGGAGCGGATCGTGGAAATAGAAATTGATGGTGTCGAGGCGGAAGCCGTCGACGCCGCGATTGAGCCAGAAGCGCACGACATCGAGCAGGCGGTCCTGCACTTCCGGATTATGCAGGTTCATATCCGGCTGCGAGGTCAGGAAATTGTGCAGGTAATACTGCATGCGCGTCGGATCCCACGCCCATGCGGAGCCGCCGAAGATCGACAGCCAGTTGTTCGGCGGCGAACCATCGGGTTTGGCATCGGCCCAGACATACCAGTCAGCCTTGGCATTGGTCTTGCTGGAACGGCTCTGCACGAACCAGGGGTGCTGGTCCGAGCTGTGGGAGATGACGAGGTCGATCATCACACGGATGCCGAGACGATGGGCCTCAGCGATCATCGTGTCGAAATCCACCAGCGTGCCGAAAATCGAATCGACGTTCTCGTAATCGGAAACGTCGTAACCGAAATCGCGCATCGGTGAGGTGAAGAAGGGCGAGATCCAGATCGCATCGACGCCGAGGCTTGCCACATGCGGCAGGCGGGCGGTGATGCCCTTCAGGTCGCCGATGCCGTCGCCGTTCGAGTCCTGGTAGGAGCGCGGATAGATCTGATAGATCACCGCGCCGCGCCACCAGTCCTTGTCGGGAGTCAAGATCGATTGAGGAGCCACGTTCATGGAATATCCTGTCTGAAGTCAGTTTGGAAATGGTCAGCCGCCCTTGACCGAACCCGCCAGCAGACCACGCACCAGATAACGCTGCAGTCCGAAGAAGACCAGCAGCGGCACGACGATAGTGACGAAGGCCGACGCCGTCAAAATCTCCCAATTGCCGCCGCGCGAGCCGAGCAGCGCGTTCAGCCTGCCGGTCAGCACGAGGTGATCCTGGTCAGTGCCGAGGAAGACCATGGCGACGAGCAGGTCATTCCATACCCACAGGAACTGGAAGATGGCGAAGGAGGCGAGTGCCGGGAAAGACAGGGGCAAAACGATACGAACGAAGATCTCGAAGTCGCTTGCGCCGTCGACGCGGGCGGATTCGATGATCTCCTTCGGCAGGCCGGCGATATAGGCCCGCAGGAGAAAGATGGCGAGCGGCATGCCGAAGGCGGTGTGCGCGAACCAGATGCCAGGATAGGTCTTCGACGGCTGGCCAAGCATATTGCCGATCTCGTTGTAGAGACGCAGCAGCGGAATCAGCGACATCTGCAGCGGCACGACGATGAGGCCGACCACAAGCGCAATCAGCAGCGCGCGCCCGGGAAACTCCATCCAGCTCAATGCATAGGCGGCAAAAGCGGCAATCAGGATCGGGATGATCGTTGCCGGGATCGTCACCGTCAGCGAATTGATGAAGGACTGACCGATGCCTTCGCCGGTCAGAACCGTCTTGTAGTTCTGCAGCGTGAACTCCGGCGGCGCGGAGACGGACACGTAGATGCGCCGCGGCCGCTCGTCGGGCGAAAAGGCCGTGTTCTTCATGTAGCGATAGCTGCCGTCGCTGTTGATCTGCAGGCTCTCGCCATCGCCGAGATCGGCGGTCTCGCCGGCTTCAAAAGCGGCCGGTTGCTGCACGCGGTTGCCGAAGGATTTTACCGAGCGGCCGGTCTGCCCTTCCAGCACATTGCCTGAAATGACGTAATCGGCGCCTTCCTGCTTTTGCTGATCGGGCGTGCCCAGGCGGACGGCGACAGTCTGCGTCGAGCCGACGAAGGACGTCCACCAGCCGGAGACGACGATCTGGTCCTTGTCGCGCAAGGCGCTGACGAAGATGCCGAGCGTCGGGATCAGCCAGATGATGACGATCAGCAGAACGGCAAGGTGAACGAAGAGACGGGCGGGGCCGATCTTGAAGTAGCTTCCGACAGCGGTCATCTCAATGGCCCTTCAGTTCGCGGTTGGCGCGGCGCACGTTCCAGACCATGATCGGCGTGACGGCAAGCATGATGATGATGGCGATGACCGCACTTCGGCCGGAATCGCCGCCACCGCGGAACATCCAGTCGAACATCAGGTTCGCCAGCACCATGGTCTGCCACTGGCCGTTGGTCATGGTCAGCACGATGTCGAAAACCTTGAGGACGAGGATGGTGATCGTCGTCCAGACGACGGCGATGGTGCCCCAGACCTGCGGCACCATGATGCGCCAGAAGATCTGCCAGCCATTGGCGCCGTCGATGACGGCGGCTTCGATCGTCTCCTCGGGAATGCCGCGCAGCGCTGCCGAGAGGATGACCATGGCGAAACCAGTCTGGATCCAGATGAGGATGACCATCAGGAAGAAATTGTTCCAGAAGGGAACCGAGATCCAGACTTCGGGCGTGCCGCCGAACAGCTGGACGATGGCGTTCAAGAGGCCGATCTGGACGTCGTTGCCGCCGCGATATTCATAGATGAATTTCCAGATGACCGAGGCGCCGACGAAGGAGATCGCCATCGGCATGAAGACGATGCTCTTGGCGATATTGCCCCACCAGATGCGGTCGGTCATCACCGCGATCACCAGGCCGAAGAAGGTGCAGGCGGCCGGCACGACGGCGAGCCAGAGGATGTTGTTGAAGATCGACTGGCGGAATTCGCGGTCACCGATCGCCCATTTGTAATTGGCCACGCCGACGAATTGCTGGCCGGTGCGGTCATAGAAGGAGAGAATGAAGGTCGCGACGACCGGGTAGACGAGATAGACGAAAAGCAGGAAGAGCGCCGGGCCGAGAAACAGCCATGGCCGGATGAGCGCACGGCGGTTGAGGTTGCGCGAGGCGGCGCGGATGTCGCCGTCCTTCACCGGCAGAGCGAAATCGAGGATCTTATTCGAAAAATAGAAATAGGCCGAGCACGCGACAACGGCGGCGACCACGACGCCCAAAGCGGACACTATCTGCAACAGCATTACGTCCCTCCCCTGCTTCCCCTGATCTTATTCCGACCGGCTTTCATTCTGACGGGTCAAGGCCGGCCACCGTCAATATGTTTGCATTGCCCAATCACAATATATCCCATTGGCCCGGCTCTTTGCGAACCCGGCCAGTCATGGAGCGTATGCCGCCGGCAAACCGGCGGCATCGTTTTGAAAGATTATTTGATGCCGTCCCAGGCGCTCTGGATTTCGCCGGCGGCCTCCTCGGCGGACTTGCCGCCGACGAAATCAACCATGCCCGTCCAGAAGGCGCCGGCGCCGATCTTCCCCGGCATCAGGTCGGAACCGTCAAAGCGGAAGGTGGTGGCGGACGTCAGGATCTCGCCTTCCTTCTTCATTTGCGGATTGGCATAGGCATCGGTGCTGACGCCCTTATAGGGCGTCAGGAAGCTCGACTGCGCCATCCAGACTTCATGCGCGATCGGGGTCTTCAGGAAGTCGATGAAGGCGCGGGCCGTCTTCGAGTCCTTGGTGATCGAGACGAGCGTGCCGGCGCCGAGCACCGGCTTGCCGAGTTCGGGATGCGAAGCATAGGTCGGCATATAGAAGAAGTCGGCATCCTGTCCGAGCTTCGTGCCTTCAGGGAAGAAGGACGGTATGAACGAGGCCTGATGGTGCAGGTAGCACTTCGGCGGAACGGTGAAGAGGCCCTTCGGGCTGTCGCGGAAATCGGTCGATGCCACGGCCGCGACGCCACCGTTTACATATTTCTCGTTCTTGGCGAACTTGCCGAATTCTTCGATCGCGGCAACGACGGCCGGATCGGTGAACTTCAGCTCGTTCGTCGTCCATTTGTCATAGGCTTCCGGCGACTGCATGCGCAGCATGATGTCCTCGACCCAGTCGGTCGCCGGCCAGCCGGTGGCGCCACCGGAACCGAGACCGATGCACCAGGGAACGCCGCCATCCTTGACGATCTGGTCGGTCAGAGCATGGAGCTCTTCCATGGTCGTCGGGATCTTGTAGCCGGCTTCCTCGAAATTCTCCGGAACGTACCACACCAGCGACTTGACGTCGGCCTTATAGGGGAAGGCGTAGAAAGCTTCCTTGCCGTCCTTGCCCTTGTAGGTGCCGTAACCGACCCAGCTGTCGCCGGCGCCGTAATTGTCCTTGATCCACTTGGAATTGTCGTCGCCGAGCGGCGTCAGGAAGCCCTTGCCGGCGAGGTCGGCCAGAAGGCCCGGCTGCGGCAGAACGGCGATATTCGGCGGCGAGCCGGCCTGCGTGTCGATGACGATCTGCTGTTCGTAGTTTTCGGAAGAGGAATATTTGACGTCGATTCCGGTCGCTTCGGTAAAATAGGCGAGAACGCTGCGGAAGAACGCCTCGTCCTCACCGCGCCACGGGCCGAAGATCGTCAGCGGCTGCCCCTTCAGATCGGCATGAGCGGCCTTGAATTCGTCATAGCTCTTCCAGTTGAACTTGGCATCCTGTCCCGGGGCAAATTTCAGGTCGGCCGCGGACGCAGCACCGGCAAAAAGCGCCGCCACGGCAACGCCCATCAAAAATGACTTTTTCATGTGATCAACCTCCCATCACAAAACCGCGCCAAACTTCTTCATCGGAAATTTTCAAAGCGCTTTGGCACCCCAACTCATTCCACTTTCGGTGGAGCGAAGTCAAGTCATTTCGCTAAAAGTCGCGGCAGACATGCGGAATAGCGCCGTCTCACCAGTGTCTATTGGGCAATATGGAGCGATTTTTCTTGAGTCAAGCGCGCCAAATGAATACATAATTGAAAGCGCTTTGGCTGTCGCTGGGAGGCGGCTTGCCCGTCGAGGCGCCAAGCGGGCCGGGAGGAAGCATAGCAGGTGAATCTCAAACAGCTATCGGAATTGCTGGGGCTTTCGCAGACGACAGTGAGCCGAGCGCTCAACGGTTATCCCGAGGTCAACGAGGCGACCCGAGAGCGCGTGCTCCAAGCCGTGAAGGAAACCGGGTACCGGCCGAACAAGGCTGCGCAGCGGCTTGCGACCGGCAAGGCAGGTTCGATCGGCCTCGTCATGCCGACGGCGCCCGGCCACCAGTCCGACGTGCATTTCGGCGAATTCCTGGCTGGACTCGGCGAGGAGGCCGTGCGCCACGATTTCCATTTCGTCATCATGCCGTCCGATCCGGACGACGAGGTGGCGGCGCTCCGGCGGCTTGCGATCAGCGGTAATGTCGACGCGCTGTTCATCGCCTATATGCGCGCTCACGACCCGCGGCTCGCCATGCTGAAATCGCTCTCCATGCCCTATGTCGTCCACGGTCGCTCCTTCGGCGCGGAGCCGGATTATCCCTATCTCGACATCGACAATGAAGGGGCCTTCTACGACGCGACGCGGCTCTTGCTGCAGCTCGGCCACACGCGTTTTGCCTTGATGAATGGGCCGATACATCTCGATTTCGCGATCCGCAGAAGGAACGGCGTCATCTCAGCCCTTGCCGAACGCGGCCTCACGCTGGAGGAGGATTGCATGAGCCACGCACTGATGACGGACGAACTGGGCCTGCTGGCGATGGAACGGTTCCTGCAACTGCCGGAACGGCCGACGGCGATCCTCTGCTCCAGCACGGTGATGGCGCTCGGGGCGATCCGCGCGGTGAACCAGGCCGGATTGCGGCTCGGCGAGGACATTTCGCTGATCGCCCATGACGACGTGCTGCCGCTCTTGAAGCCGGAAAACTTCTCGGTGCCGCTGACGACGACACGCTCCTCGCTGCGGGCCGCAGGCGTTCGCATCGCCCAGCGGCTGATCGGCACGGTGAAAGAGGCCGGCCCCTTCCCCGAACAGGAGCTCTGGAAAACCGAGTTGATCGTCAGGGCCTCGACGGGCCCAGCCCCGCAGCAACCATAATCAGAACTGCGGCGGCGTCTGCCCGGCGGTGCGATGGGCGGCGATGACCGTATTGGCCATCAGCATGGCGATGGTCATCGGGCCGACGCCGCCCGGAACCGGCGTGATGGTGCCGGCGACCTCGGAGACCTCGCGGA
>NZ_JABDWV010000040.1:0-2500 GCF_019685435.1 Rhizobium sp. NLR10b
ACAAAAAGCCCGCACGAGGCGGGCTTTTTGGGAAGATTGGTTGCGGGGGCAGGATTTGAACCTGCGGCCTTCAGGTTATGAGCCTGACGAGCTACCGGGCTGCTCCACCCCGCGATATTTCATTCCGGACGTTATGCCCGGGAGCGATGTCAGGCGTAGCCTGACGAGGTGAGGCCGTTTGGAGATCGATCCGGTGGATCGATCTTAGGCCGAACGGGCTGCTCCACCCCGCGGAACTATTATAACACGAAAGGCCGCTTGTGAGCGGCCCTTTGTTTCGGCCTTGGCCGTTTGGGTTTGTTCAGAGAAGATTTTTATCAACTGAGTTGCGTTTTGCAGACCTGGCAGCGACCTACTCTCCCGCGTCTTAAGACGAAGTACCATGGGCGCAGGGGCGTTTCACGGCCGTGTTCGGAAAGGGAACGGGTGCAGCCACCCCGCCATAACCACCAGGTCGGCAAAGCGCAACTTATTGATTTGAGAAGCTGGCAGGCGTTGGCCTGTTTTTTTGAACACGTCTTTTGGATCTCTTCCGGCTGCGGGTGCTTGTGGCACCCATACAGGCCAGAGGCCGTCGCCAATCGTTTGGCGGGCCGTCCGCAGCGCCCTTGGCGCGTCAGGACAAAGGTCAGGCATCATCAGCCTCTGGCTGATGAGCATGAACAATGAGAACGATCAAGCCGATCGAGCTATTAGTACCGGTAAGCTTCATGCGTTGCCGCACTTCCACACCCGGCCTATCAACGTGGTCGTCTTCCACGGCTCTGATAGGGAACACTCGTTTTCAGGTGGGTTTCCCGCTTAGATGCCTTCAGCGGTTATCCCGTCCATATATAGCTACCCTGCTATGCCCTTGGCAGGACAACAGGTCCACCAGAGATATGTCCATCCCGGTCCTCTCGTACTAGGGACAGATCCTGTCAATATTCCTACACCCACGGCAGATAGGGACCGAACTGTCTCACGACGTTCTGAACCCAGCTCACGTACCGCTTTAATTGGCGAACAGCCAAACCCTTGGGACCTGCTCCAGCCCCAGGATGCGATGAGCCGACATCGAGGTGCCAAACAACCCCGTCGATATGGACTCTTGGGGGTCATCAGCCTGTTATCCCCGGCGTACCTTTTATCCGTTGAGCGATGGCCCTTCCACGCGGGACCACCGGATCACTATGACCGACTTTCGTCTCTGCTCGACTTGTCAGTCTCGCAGTCAGGCGGGCTTATGCCATTGCACTCGACGACCGATTTCCGACCGGTCTGAGCCCACCATCGCGCGCCTCCGTTACTCTTTCGGAGGCGACCGCCCCAGTCAAACTACCCACCATACACTGTCCCGGACCCGGATGACGGGCCGCGGTTAGACATCCATGACGATAAGGGTGGTATTTCAAGGATGGCTCCACGGAAACTGGCGTCCCCGCTTCAAAGCCTACCACCTATCCTACACATGCCGACACGAATGCCAGTGTAAAGCTATAGTAAAGGTGCACGGGGTCTTTCCGTCTGACCGCAGGAACCCCGCATCTTCACGGGGAATTCAATTTCACTGAGTCTATGTTGGAGACAGCGGGGAAGTCGTTACGCCATTCGTGCAGGTCGGAACTTACCCGACAAGGAATTTCGCTACCTTAGGACCGTTATAGTTACGGCCGCCGTTTACTGGGGCTTCGATTCAAAGCTTGCACCTCTCCTCTTAACCTTCCAGCACCGGGCAGGCGTCAGACCCTATACGTCGTCTTGCGACTTCGCAGAGCCCTGTGTTTTTGATAAACAGTCGCTACCCCCTGGTCTGTGCCACCCCACAAGAGTTGCCTCATATGGGGTCACGCTTCTTCCGAAGTTACGCGTGCAATTTGCCGAGTTCCTTCAACATAGTTCTCTCAAGCGCCTTGGTATACTCTACCTGACCACCTGTGTCGGTTTCGGGTACGGTCTATACGGTGGAGCTATTTCCTGGAACCGCTCCGCTGCCCATCCAATCCAATTAGAATGAACAACTTGTGCAATCCGTCACTACCACCAGGCCCACGAATATTAACGTGGTTCCCATCGACTACGCGTGTCCGCCTCGTCTTAGGGGCCGGCTAACCCTGCTCAGATTAACTTTAAGCAGGAACCCTTGGTCTTTCGGCGAGAGGGTCTCTCACCCTCTTTATCGTTACTCATGTCAACATTCGCACTTCCGATACCTCCAGGAGCCCTCACGGGTCTCCCTTCATCAGCTTACGGAACGCTCCGCTACCACGTGTATTGCTACACATCCTCAGCTTCGGTGCATGGCTTCAGCCCCGTTACATTTTCGGCGCAAAGACCCTTATTTAGACCAGTGAGCTGTTACGCTTTCTTTAAATGATGGCTGCTTCTAAGCCAACATCCTGGTTGTTTTGGGATCCTCACATCCTTTCCCACTTAGCCATGACTTGGGGACCTTAGCTGGAGGTTAGGGTTGTTGCCCTTTTCACGACGGACGTTAGCACCCGCCGTGTGTCTGCCGAGT
>NZ_JABDWV010000041.1:0-6787 GCF_019685435.1 Rhizobium sp. NLR10b
CCCAATCGCGGTCACGGTAGCCGTTGCGTTGAGCAAGCCGCAGTGGATTCTTTTCGCCGAACTCAGCACCGGCAGCTGATCCGACCTCCAGCTCCATCAGCCGCCCGGCGGCAAAGCCGATCATCTCGCGCAACAAATCTGCATCGGCGCTCTTCTCAACAAGCGACCGCACGTTCATCATGTCATTGGCCATTAGTGATCTTTCCGTCAGGTTGTGTCTTGAACAACCCGACCCTATCGGAAAACACTGATGGCCGCCCGCAAAGCCGATCACCCGCTACAGCGCAACGAGAAGCGCGCGGGCGCTCGGCTTTGCTACCTCTCGCCACCTACACCACCTGCTGGGACACGATCGGACCGATCCCTTACGCGGCGATCTTGAATTATGTCGACATGATCGCTCTCAAACACAATCGGTCGCTTCCGGAAGTTCACGCGATCCTGACCAGCGGCAGGATTCCGATGGTGGAGACCGTCATCCGCAAGAGCAATCATTTCAGCGATGTGGGGGCCGGCTTCGGCTCGCTCTACTCCAAGCTCGCCAGCATCGAGAATAATCCGACCTTGGCTCCATCGGCCAAGCGTCGGGCTTGCGAGAGCGTGCTCGATGCGATCGATCTCGTCAAGAAGATCAACAACGAATTCATCGGCCTCCTGCAGGCGGAGGCGGCTTAGAGAGATGGCGGGAGAGAGAACACCGGCCGGCAACATTCTAGCCCTTGCCCGATCGAGAGAGGATCAGGCGAAGGAGGTGGAGGAAACTGCCACCTCCTATATGCCGACCAATATCGACCTTGAAACGCTGATGCCCGATGAGGCTTTTGAAGGGCAGGGTGAGAGCGTCTCGCCTGGCGTCACATCACCGGAAGTCCGCACTCCGGACAAAAATCGACGCCGTGAGCGATTGGCCGCCAAGGGAACCACAGCGGCAGGGGACGCCACGAAACGCAAGCGGATCTCGCTGTATCTCGATGATGATGTGCTGACGAAGATCTTCAGGGTTTCACTGGAACGCCACGAGCAGCTTTCTTCGGCGACGCACCGGCTGATTATCGAGGCTCTGAAGGCGAGGGGGCTGTAGTTCATGCGCGAACCGGCCATCATGTTCCGGCTGCCTGCTCAGGTCTTAAGCAACCTCGACGCCCTTGCCCGCAGGCTCGATGTCTCCGTCAACATCGTCGCCAAGCTCATTGTCACCAGGGAGATCATGCACATTCCGGTGATGCTCGAGGAGCACGACCGGCAGCTGGCAAACATGCACCAGTTTTTACGAGATCTCGCCTTCCGGAACGAGGAGTTCCTCTCGGAGGAGAGTGTGCATGCCGAAAGTACCAAAGCGATCGCGCATCAGCTCGAAGAAGTCATGAGCGCACTTGATGCCATCCGAGACGCTGCCTTTATCCGGCCGTCCACCTTTATCGCCGACCTGATCAGGAACCACGATGAACGACCTGTCCAGAAGTCGCTCCGCGTCTAGACCGGAAGGTCGTCGGCTGCCGAGCTATTTCGATCTCATCGAAGACGAGCTGCGGCGCCGCGGGGGTGGTGGCGGTGGATCGGCGAAGCGGCCGACCTTTACGAAATCTGGCTTGCCCTCAATCAAACATCCGGGCGCTGCCTCGGCGTTAAGCCGCGCGGCCGGCAACAATGCGGTCGTCGTCAAGGTCTTGTCTTATGGTGCCGGCGCGAGTTCGGCCCGCAACGTCCTCGCCTATCAAAGCAAGGAAGAGAGAGAGCGCGACCAGGACGGTCGCGAGGTCACCGATCTCAGTGCCGCCGTCCGGTCCTGGGAGAGGGAGTTTAGCAGCCGGAAAGGCAGCCAGGACGTTCTCCGTCTGACCTACGAGCTTGAAAAGGCCGACCGCGAAGACATCGCGCGCGCTCTCGGTTCGTTGGCGAAGACGGGTTCCGACAGTCAAGCAGCTGGTCAGGATTGCGAATTCTGATTTCCCATAGGCACCCCCGCCGAGCTGAGCCATAACCCCGAAAATTTCAGCTCCCGCTGGCCCAAAATCGGGGAGCACCTCACCGCCGCCATCGGCGGCGATGGTCAGGCTATGAGCATTGGCGCGCTCGCGGCCATGCCGATCCACCAGGGGCGGATGGCGTTGACGGCGAAGGCGACAGTGTCGTGGTCCCCGACGCTGACCCAGCCTTTGTCGTCAGCGATATCGTAAACCCCATAAGGGGCGGTACGCCCGAGCTTGGGATCGATGAAGTCGTGCACGCGCACCGGCTCGGGGGAATCGGCCGGCCGGTATTCGCGCCCGCCGTTCTTGAAGTCGCCGACCAGTTCCTTCTTCTTCGTATCCACCGAGATGGCCGGTTGACCGGCGGCAATGGCGTCCTTGACTGTTACGGCAATGTGGCGGAACTGCGCGTCACAATCGATATATCCGGATCCCTCGAGCGTCGTGCGATTGGCCTGAAGCGAATAGCCAAGCCCTTTGAGCAGCGTCCCCACCACGTCGTGGCCGACTCGATGGCACATGCCACAGAGCGCCGCCGCCAGGTTCCGCAGGCTTTTCGATGTCCACTTCAACGGCGACATCGGATCGCCCCGCGTAGCTGGATCGACAAGCCGTTCCAGGCCTCTGAGAAGTGTCGGATCGGTTTGTGTCAAAGGATTGCGGCCGGCGCCCTTGCGACGGATGCCACCAAGGGCTGAATCCGCTGCCGTGCCGCGCAGCTCGCGTAGTCCGTAGCCAATGGTGCTGCGTGCGATCCCGGTCGCCGCGCTCACCGCAGCAATGCCGTCCCAGCCCGCAGCCAGCGCTTCGGCCGCCGCAAAGCGCCGGCGACCGCGCTCATCCAGAACCGGACTGACGGCTTCATACCGGAGCTTGATGGCGGCAATATCGATCCTTGTCTACAAACCAAGAAGTGATTTGGGAATCCTCAAAACGCCAAATCTCGATTCGGAAATTTATCGACATTGCCTAAGCTCCTCCCTTGGCCGTGGCCTCAGAACTGCGCTTACTGACAGCCTCTTCGAGATGCCATTTGTCGCCGAGCTTGCAGGCCGATCGCTTCCGAATATCATTGGCAAAGTGTCTGCTAAATTTCTCAGCCCAAAGCCGCACGCTCTGAGAGAGACGATGACGCCACGCGCTGCCAGCATATCCTGGGCCATCCGCAGGCTGAGCGAGAAACCGGCAATAGGGCCAAACGGCATGGGCAATCACCTGCGCCGGAAATCGGTGGCGACGATAAAGAGATCACGGGAAAATCTGGTCATGCTGCTAGATCCCACATTTTGATCGATGCCAGCCCAACGTTGCGGTGCCCGTCCGTGAAACATGACGCAATTCCCTCATCTGTGGAGAAAGCCTTCTCCCAACGGCAGGTTTGCTTGGCTATGGCTGGGGTGTCACCCAGACATGACGGCTTCGATGAGATGATTGCATACCAAATATTCATGACGGAGGCGCGCGAATCGCCAGTACTGATGCGTCGTTGCTCCGGAGAGAGCAGAAAGGGGCAACTCAGATTGGCTTTCGCCCCGCCCACGAAAAGGGAAAAGGCGACAATGAATCCAGACAATGGTGACTTCGATCCGGAGTGGATGACTTGGCTGGCTGCCCTAAGAGGGCTCACTCCGCCGCCCGCGGTCTCGGTTTTTGATTGGAGGCAGGAGTTTAATGAGCCGCTATTGGTAGCCGGTGACCTGCCGCTAGAGATCGAGACACTGCGCAACGATCGAAGCGCAGCGCTGAGATCTTCAGCTTCTTCCAGTGTGCCAAGAATGCGGTCGATAACGAACCGGTCTGAGCGGGCACGGGTCCCATTCGAAAGTGAAATCTCCGATGCGGCGCTCGAAACAGCAATCTCAAGAGGAGACGTCCATGCACTCCACCTCATCCATGCCAATGTCGGGAATGCTCAATGGCGAAATTACGCTGACGCAGTTTTGCAACACCTGTCGCTTCTACCACCTTTACCACCTCCGCCACCCTTGTTAGCGTCTTACAGTACGATGGCACCTGAGGCTGAACCTGAGACAAGCCGGCGCAGCGACATCATGGCAGCGGTAGCCGATGCCTTGTTCGAGGAGGAGGCGGGGACCGTGCTCCTCGACGCAAGGAGCCCGATCCAGCAAGGTCATCTCATGGCAGCCCTGGCCTACGCCACGTTGACAGGACTGGTGCTTGACCTGGAACCCCAACGCTTGGCACCGCTCATAATGCGATTGAGGGGGCTTGACGACGAAACGCGTGAAAGCGCTGCGGCGCGCTACGCGGCGCGGCACCTTCTGGAGCAGACGAACGGCCGCATCGTAACAACCGATATCGATCGCATCCCCCGCGAGCCACAGATCATCCTTCGCGCGCTCGGCTTCAGCAGTCTCACTGGAAATCCCATGACCACGACGGCGCCAATACGCCGGCCAGCAGGACGTCAGACGAGAGATGCGGTCTTGCACCATACACTGGACGCGCTGCTGACGGCGACGCCGCGGCTGCTGGGGCAGAGCTACAGTGCCTGGGCGAACGACCTTAGGGCGGCCGCACCCGGTCTCAGCTACGAGGGTGCCTTCAGAATCGCCAGAGGACACAGACGGGATATACCGCGTCCGACAACATTCTGGGAGTTGTCGGCCGGGGACCGGGCGAGCCTGGAGGCGTTCGCGTCGACGACGCGGCGGCTCGCGGGGCAGAGCGACCGAGCCTCGGGGGCCGCGTTAAGGGCGGCCGAACCTGGTCGCAGCGCCGCAGATGCTGCCCCGGTCGTCAGAGCAAACAACTCTGATATCGCGGGACGGAGAGCATTACGAGAGGCGGTTGCGTCGGCGACGCCGCGGCTGCCGGGGCAGAGCAACAGAGCCTGGGCGGCCGCGCTCAGGGAAGCCGAACCTGGTCTCAGCGCCGTGGATGCCGCCCGGATCGTCAGAGCGAGCGAAGGACCGCCAGTCCGTCGACAGGTTCCCGATCGTTGATAGGCTCCGGTCCGATCCTCGAATACCATCAACCCCTGCGGCCGAACGGCTCGCACAGACACGCCGGATACACGACCCAAAAAGCACCGTGTCTGCCGTTATATTCAATTTCGCCTTGCAAACCGGGAGCGGTCCATACACATCGTTCTGTTCGAGCAGTAATGCGCCGAGACGGACAATGGCTTCGTCGTTGGGAAAGATGCCGATGACCTCGGCGCGGCGCTTGATCTCGCCATTGAGGCGCTCGATTGGATTGGTCGAGTGCAGCTTTGCCCGGTGCTCTTTCGGGAAGTCATGTAGGCGAGCGCATCCTCTTCGGCATCATCCCTAATGGCGGCTTCGGTACCTTTGATCTTACCTGGTCGGCAACAATGCGCCACTGCATGCTGGCAGATTCCGCCGTATCCTGTGCGAACGCCTTGGCGAGGAAGGCGGAGACGACGCGAGACGCCCGCTCTTCCAAGCATGAGCCAATGCATTGCGCAACGGCGGCCTTGACGCCTTCCTGTGCATCCGAGACGACGAGCTTCACGCCGTGCAATCCTCGGCGGGTCAGCCTGCGCAGGAACTCCGTCCAGATCGGCTCGGCTTCCGATGTGCCAACTTCCATGCCCAGAACCTCGGCCATCGATAAAGTACGACTCTGTTTTTCCGGCCTTGGGCTAATTGTATAGTTCCATTCGCCGTGGAAGGTGTGGCGGAGGATATTGATCGCGGCCACTTCGGCGTCGGTAGAATTTTTCATCGAGTTCGCAGCGAACGGTAAGGCCAGCGGTCGAGGCGATCAGTTCGACAATGGCGCGATAGTCGGTGAGCGGTTCGACCCCGCTCGTCCAGCATCGGACTTAGGGCCTCATAACGCAGCTTTATCGCAGCAACATCGATCACCAACACTATCTACAAACAAACAACGAAAATGGGAATCCACCAAATGCGATTTCTCGATTCAGAAATTTATCGATGCTTCCTAGCACGGTGCCATCCCACGCCAGGATTTTCAGGCGATCACCGCGCTTCGACCGGAAGATCACCGTTACCCCCGGAATGGGTCGAGCTTCAACTCGGTCTGCACCATCAGAGCCAGCGCCTGATGCCCACAGCGGAAGTCCACCGGCCGCGTTTCAATCAGGATCGGCAGTCGTTGGCCCGCGACGATCATGCCGTCCCTCGCATCGCTCGCACCAGGGCCGCCACACGTTCAACCGGCACGTCACCGCGAACCTGCTTAACAACGTCCGGGCCGATCTTCATCGTCAAGACCGCCGCAACACTCACAGCATCGCTCGGCTCCGCTGTAATCGTCAAAGCCACAAATGAAGGTTCGGCATCGCCGCTCTCCGCCGGGTCCGGCATAGCCTCAAGGCAGTGCCAGAATGCCCTCGCGCGCTTGCCGGCTGCAGAAGGAAAGCTGGTGCGGAACAACGTCATGACGGCGCGCGACATCAACAACATGAACACCAGGCTCAAGGCTTTCCGCGACAATCCGCGCCTTCGCATCATCGGGCCAACGCCGGTTTCCGCGGCGCGGCTCGACAGCTTCGTAGCGCCCAACAAATCCATCATCTGCCATGCAAATCTCCAGATAGTCCTGGAAACCTTCTCGCACACCCAGCAAGCCTCAAAATACAGCCAAACCAATGGGGCGGAGACGGCGCTTACGTTCGTTGAGGACCATTCTCCAATGAGGCAATACGAGTCTCACCTTGATTGTCGCCGTGCAAGCGTCGCTATTCGGCACGATGATGCTGGGATATCAATTGTGCATGGCGGCAGAGCGCCTGGCAGGCGTTATCTGCTTGACGTGATACCGGAGAGACCGCAATGGACAAATCAGGCTGGGATTGGCCCAAC